>JBKJHW010000030.1:0-31569 GCA_046598935.1 Vicinamibacterales bacterium
GTCGGCGTCGTCCCAGCTATCGCCTTTTTCGTCCGGCTTGGTGACGGCTTCGGCCTCGGCGGGCTCGGGGGTGGCCGCCTCCGGGGTGGGCGCCTCCTCGAGGGGCTGCTCCTCGAGCATGGGGTTTTCGATCATCTCCTGGTTCAAGAGCTCGGCCAGCTCCAGCGTCGTCATGGGCAACAGCTTGATGGCCTGCTGCAGCGACGGCGTGAGGATCAGTTTCTGCGAGAGTCTCGCCTGGAGTTTTTGCTGAATCGACATCAGCTAATGCAACCTGGGTGCCATCTTAGTCCAGGCGGAAATCGGCGCCGAGATAAATCCGTTTGACCTCATCGTCTGCGGCCAATTCTGCCGGTTTTCCGGCCCGGAAGATTGTGCCGTCGTGGACGATGTAGGCGCGGTCGGTGATTTTCAGGGTCTCGCGGACGTTGTGGTCGGTCACAAGCACGCCGATGCCCCGCTCCTTGAGGTGGTTGATGATCTTTCGGATCTCGGCCACGGCGATCGGGTCGATGCCGGCGAACGGCTCATCGAGGAGCATGAATTTCGGCTGCATGACGAGGGCGCGCGTGATCTCCGCGCGGCGGCGCTCGCCGCCCGACAGGTTGTACGCCTTCGACTTGGCGAGCGGCGTGAGCCCAAGTTCCGAGAGCAGCGATTTCAACCGGGCCTGGCGTTCGGCGCTCGACAACCGGAGCGTTTCGAGAATTGCCATGATGTTCTGCTCGACCGTAAGGCCTCTGAAAATTGATGCCTCCTGCGGCAGGTATCCGATGCCCGCGCGCGCGCGTATGTACATCGGGTCGCCGGTCACGTCTTTGTCGTCGAGCAGCACGCGGCCGGAATCGGCGCCGATCAGCCCGACGACCATGCTGAAGGTCGTCGTCTTGCCTGCGCCGTTTGCGCCCAGCAGTCCGACGACTTCGCCGGCCCGCACTTCGAGGCTGACATCGCGGACAACCGTACGGCCGTTGTAGGACTTCGTCAGTCCTTCAGTTCTGAGAATCGGCATTTACTTGATGGTCCAATCCTGACACGTCTTCACGCTCGAGGTCTGCGTGCCGGTCCCCGGCGTGCCGATCGTCATTTCCTTGCCGCGGCCATCGCCGGGCTTCGTGAAGACCATCGTCACGCCGATTGTCTCTGTGCAGCTCTCGGCGCCGTTCTCGATCTTCTTTTGAATCAGTCGCGCCGGCGCGCCCTTCGGCGCACCGTCGAGGACATAGCGGCCGGCTTTCACGTCGTATTCAAGATGCTGGCCGCGGGCCGTCTGGTCGGCCGACACTCGCGCCGCAACGCCGCCCTCCGCGACCATCTTCACCAGCTCGCGGCCTTCAGCTGAGAGCGTCAGATCGATCGTCACTGCCTTCACGAGTCCATCAGGGCCGGCGAACTGCGCGAGCTCTTTTTCCGTTCCCGAATACACGGCGCGGTGCGCCGAGTCGACGTATCGGAATTTCGCCGCCGTGGCTTTCGGCGGCTCGCCGCCGCTCTCGACGTTGTCGATCGGGAGAAACGTCACGACATTGCCGTCGGCGCTGAGATCGCCGGCGGTGTCGTCGATCGTCAGCTTGTCGGCCTGGATTCGCGTCGTGCCCTGCCGGAGCCAGGCCGAGCCGTCGTACGTGGCCAGATGCTTCGCTTCGTCGTAGGTCAGCTTGGCGGCCGAGCCGTTGACGGTCTTCGTCTCGTCGAAAAGTCCGCTGGCCTTGCTGTCTTTGTCCGGCTTTGTTTCGGTGCGCACGTCCCCGGTCGCTTCGATGCCGGTTTTCTCGAGCGTGATGTCGATCGTCCTGGCCTTGACATTAATGCGGGCGGCGTCCACCTCCGCTCGGCTCGTTGCCGTCATGGGCCGGAGTGCCAGCTTCCCTTCGGCTGCCAGGTACGTCACATCGTCGGCGCGGCCGGTCGTGGCGCCGTTTTCGAATCGGACCTGGTTGCCCTGGTCGCGGAACCTGGCGTCTTTGATGTCGCCGAGATCGCCGCCGTTCAGCGACAGCGTCAGCGAGCGCGACCGAATCCGGCGATCTGCCTGCGCGGGTCCGCGGCTGGCGGCGCGCTGCTCGACGAAGTCCACCGCGTCCTGGAATGTCGCGGAGGTCAGCCCGTCTTTCTCCGTGCCGGCGGCGTTGAGGATCTTGGCTTTGATCACGCGCCTCGGCGCGTCGGCAGTTGCCGGCAGCGTCACCTGCACCACGCCTGTCGGCGTTGAGGTGCCCGTGAGAGCCTTCACGGTGTGTCCGTCCGGCGCGAGTTGCGCGTCGAGACGGTCCGCCGAAATCTGGCGGCGCCCCTGCGGGCTCGCCAGCGCCAGCGTTGCGGAGCGAATGAGATTGGCCCGGCTGATCGTCCGTCCGTCCGGATGAAACTCGAGGTCGATGTCATCGCCGTGCATCTCCGGCGTATTGCTGTTGGCCACGAGGGGGACGATGCCCGCGTGGCCGCGCATCTGCATCACCGCGATGCCCTGCTCGGTCTCGGTGAGATGCATCTGGGCCAGGTCCGTGCGGATCGTCTCCGCGTCTCGGACGATGACGGCGTCACCAGTCAAAATGAGGGAGTGGAGCATGCGATTGAGCTCCATCGATGTTGACTGGCCATCGAGCTTGCCCTGCCCGTTCTCATCCGGCGAAAGCTTCACGGTGGCCTTGCCATTGATTCGCAGCAACTGGCCGTTGCGATCGTACGAGGCGCCATTGCCGGCGCCGCTCAGACGATCGCGTTTGAACGTCAGCGCTCCAGGGATCGCCAATGTCGCCGCCGCGTCGTTGTACGTCGCGTCTTCGGTCTTGATCTCCATGCCGTCCTGCTCGCGCATGACCACATGGCCGATGAGATGCGTTTCGGCCGGGATCTCGTTCGGGCCGGCATCGGGCGCGCCGGCGAGCAGCTCGCCGCGATCGGCGCTGATCCTGAACGGCTTGCCGCTGCGGTCGCCCTCGAACACCGGCTGCTCGATCACCCGCCGGCCATCGGTGAAATGTGTGAACTGCGTGTAGGAGATGCAGGAGACTTCCTTGCCGTTTTCAAAACGGCACTGTCGCCCGCCCGGGCTCATCTTGGATTGATAGGAGGCGTCCTTCGGGAGCGGCGCCGGCAGCGGCGCCGGCACGACCGGCGGCCGGCGCTCGAAGCGGACGTACAGGAATACCGCGAACGATACGCCCGCCACCGCAATCAGCCACCGCAGGATTTTCTGCCAGCGCATTTAATCTTTAGCCGTCTGTGACGGCTCCAGTATCGGCAGACGGATATCGGACACCGTCAGTTCCGTCCGCGTCTCTCCCCGGAACTCATTCTGTTCGAGGGAATACGCGAGTTCCAAGCCGGTTCGGTTCGCCAACAGGTACTCTTCGCGTTCGGAGGCCCGCCACGCCATCGCGCGAAACGCCCGCCCGTCCTGACGGACCATCAGCGCCAAATGGCGCTCCTTCAGCACCTTGGGCCGGTCAATCAACTCGATCGGCGAGGCGCGAAACACGGGCTTGCTGTTCGCAGCGCCGAACGGGCCCATTCGCATCACGCCCTCGATCACCTGACTCGAGATGTCCCGGAGGTTGAGATCGGCATCGATCCTGAGGCGCGGACGCAGGTCATCATGCGTGAGCGCGGTTGCGCCGTAATCCGCCATGCGGCGCCGGAATTCAGGAATGCGGTCCGCTTCGAGCGTCACGCCGGCGGCCTGCTTGTGCCCGCCAAACTTGATAAAGAGTTCGGGCATGGTCTCGAGGGCGGCGAGCAGATCGAACGACGGGATGCTGCGGCACGACCCGTGCGCGACGCCGTCTTCGACCGACAATACGATGGCCGGCTTGTAGAACGCGTCAACGAGCTTTGACGCGACGATGCCGATGATGCCGCGATGCCAGCCGTCGCCGGAAACGACCAGCACGTTGTGGGCGCCGACCGACGGGTCCTTCTCGACACTTTTTTTCGCCTGCGCGACGATCGTCGCTTCCTGTTCCTGGCGGCGTGTGTTTTCGTCGCACAGCTGCTGAGCCAGCACGCGCGCGCGGCCGCGCACGCCCTCATCTTTTCCGCGCAGCAACAGCAGTTCGGCCGCCAGTTCCGGCGTTGACATGCGGCCCGCGGCGTTGATCCGCGGCGCCATCATGAACGACACGTGGAAACTATCGAGCGTGCGGCCCGTCAGGCCGCACGCCTCGATGAGCGCTTCGAGGCCCGCGGAATTCGGGCCGGCGCTCAGGCGCGCCAGGCCCTCGCGCGCGATCACGCGGTTCTCGCCGATCAGCGGTACGACGTCAGCGAGCGTGCCGATCGCGGCAACCTTGATGAAGTGCGGCAGGCTGTCGGCCGGCCGCCCGGACTTCTGCAGCAGCGCCTGCACCAGCTTCAGCGCGACGCCGACGCCCGCGAGGTTCTTGTCCGGATAGGAGCAATCGCGCCGCTTGGGGTTGATCACGGCGACGGCATCCGGCAGCGCATCCTCGGGCTCGTGGTGATCGGTGATGATCAGGTCCACGCCCAACTCGCGGGCTCTGCGCGCCGCTTCCGACGCGCGGATGCCGCAGTCAACCGACACGATGACTTTCGCGCCTGCCGCGTGCAGCCGCTCGATGGTCGAGGGCTGCAGCCCGTAGCCGTCGCGAATGCGCTCCGGTACGAAATGCGATACGTCAGCGCCGAGCAGCTCGAGCGCGCGGCGCAGCATCACTGTCGATGTGATGCCGTCGACGTCGTAGTCGCCGTGGATCGCGATGTGCTCGTTGCGCGCGATTGCCGCGAGGAGGCGGTCTGCCGCCTCCGCCATTCCCGCCAGAAGAAACGGATCGTGCAGCTGCGACAGCGCGGGGTTGAGAAATGCGTGGGCGGCTTCCGGCGTGACGAGCCCGCGCTGCGCCAGCAGGTGCGCGATGACCGGCGGAATCCTGAGCGCCGCGGCGAGCGCGGCGACGACCGTCGCGTCCGCCCGACGGTTCTCCCAGATCACGCGTTGCATCAGGCCGGCGACGCGGCTTCGAGCCCGACGTCGCCCATCTGCCGGAACTTCTGGTAGCGCGCGTCGAGAAGATCGGCCGGCGTCATCCTGTTCAGCGTGACCAGGTGCCGCTCGATGACATCGCCGAGGATTGTCGCCGCCATCTGATAGTTGTGATGCGCGCCGCCGAGCGGCTCGGGGATGATTTCGTCGATCACCTTCAGCGCCAGAAGGTCCGGCGCCGTGATCTTCAGCGCTTCGGTCGCTTCGACCTTCCGCTTCGAGTCGCGCCAGAGAATCGACGCGCAGCCCTCCGGCGGAATGACGCTGTACATCGAGTATTCCTGCATCATCACGCGGTCGCCGATCGCGAGGCCGAGCGCGCCGCCGCTCCCGCCTTCACCGGTGACAACGACGACGATGGGCGTGTCGAGAAGCGCCATCTCGCGCAGGTTGAGCGCAATGGCTTCGGCGACGCCGCGTTCTTCGGATTCGGCGCCGGGATACGCCGCCGGCGTGTCCACGAAGACGATGACCGGCCGCCGGAATTTCTCCGCCATCCGCATCACGCGGAGCGCCTTGCGATACCCTTCCGGCCGCGCGTATCCGAAATTCCGGAAGATCTTCTGCTTGGTCTCGCGGCCCTTCTGGTGCCCGATGACGAAGACCGGCGCTCCGCGAAAGTGCGCGCAACCGGTCACGATCGCATGGTCGTCGGCAAACCGGCGGTCGCCGTGGATCTCGAGAAAGTCAGTGAACATCAGCTCGACGTAATCGAGCATGCAGGGCCGCTGCGGGTGCCGCGCGACCAGCACGCGCTGCCACGGCGAGAGCCGGGTGAATATTTCGGCGCGCATCTCGCTGATGCGCGCATCGACCTCGGCAATCGACGCCACGCGCGCCGCCGTCTGCGGCATCAGCCGCATCGCCTCGATTTCCTTGACGAGCACTGCGATCGGCGTTTCGAATTCCAGAAGCTCAACCCGCATACACCGCCCCTATTGCTTAAGGTCAACTGCGCCGGCGCCACAGAGCGCCTCAACGTCAGCGACGAACCCGTCGCTCGGCCGCACGCGGCGTTGCGTCTGCGTCTTCACGCGCAGGCCGTCACCCTGGCCCGTCTCGATCAGGATGGACACGCGCCGGTCGCCCGGGTGTTTTTCGAAAACCGCCTGGAGCGCCTTCGCGAATTCCCTGCTGCTCTGCTTCGCCGGCACGGTCACCACGACTTCGCTGATCGCGCGGTTGCGAATCACGTCGAGCGGCGTCAGCTCGGCCGCCACCATCCGGCACGTGTCGTCGTCTTTCTCGAACTTGCCGCGGACCATCAGCAGCGCGTCGTCGGCGATCAAGCCGCCATAGCGATTGTATGCCTCTGGAAAGACGACGACCTCGACCTTTCCGGCTTCGTCTTCGAGCATGAACACCGCCATGCGGTCGCCGCGCTTGGTCTTGAGCTGCCGCGTCCCGGTCACGATCCCGGCGGTCGACACGTCCGGCTCGGACTGCGTCATCTCGCCGAGCCGTTTGGCGCCGACCGCGGCAATCGCGCTCGCGTAGCGCACGACCGGATGGCCGCTCATGAAGAGGCCGAGCGCCTCTTTCTCGAACGTGAGCGCCTCGGTCTCGGTCCACGGTTTGCACTCGGCCAGGCCGGCGTGCCGATCGGCGGTCGCCGGCTCGAAGTCGCCGCCGAACAGCCCAGTCTGACCCTGGTCGCGATCGCGCTGGAACCGGCCGCCGTGGTCGACGAGCCGGTCGAGATTGGCGACGATGCGCGCACGCCAGTAGAGCGGGCCCTTTGACGTCAACGGCGCGAGCGTGTCGAACGCGCCGGCTTTCGCGAGGCTGTCGAAGACTTTTTTGTTCACGAGCCGCATGTCGACGTTCTCGACGATTTCGAAGAGCGACGTGATCGCGCCGAGCGTCTTGCGGGCCGCGATCATCGACAGGATTGCGCCTTCGCCGACATTCTTCACGGCGCCGAGGCCGAAGCGCACGCCGCCTGGTTGCACGGTAAACGGCAGCTCGCTTCTGTTGATATCGGGCGGCAGCATCGTGACGCCGAGGTCGCGGCACTCGGCGAGATACATCGCGATCTTCTCGGAGTTCTGCGACTCGATCGTGAGCAGCGCCGCCATGAAATGCTGCGGAAAGTTGGCTTTCAGGTAACCGGTCTGGTACGCCAGCAGCGCGTACGCGGTCGAGTGCGACTTGTTGAAGCCGTACCCGGCGAAAAACTCCATCAGCTCGAAGACCTTGGAGGCCTTCTTCTCGGGGGTGCCGCGCGCTTTGGCGCCGGAGACGAACCGCTCGCGCTGCGCCTGCATCACGCGTGCGTCTTTCTTGCCCATGGCCTTGCGGAGAAGGTCGGCTTCGCCGAGCGTGAAGCCCGCGAGTTCGCTGGCCAGGCGCATGACCTGCTCCTGGTACGCGATGACACCGTAGCTCTCCTTGAGCGCCGCTTCCATCTGCGGCAACTCGTACTTCACCTCGACGCGGCCGTGCCGCCTGTTGATGTAGTCGTCGACGACGCCTCCCCGCAGCGGACCCGGGCGATAGAGCGCGTTGAGCGCGATCAGGTCCTCGAGCTGCGCCGGCTTCGCCTTGCGCAGCGTGTCGCGCATACCCGAGCTTTCGAACTGGAACACGCCCTGGGTCTGCCCCGCCGCGAACAGCTGATACGTCTTCGCGTCGTCGAGCGGCAGCAGCTCGAGATCGACGGTGACGCCGAGCGTCTCCTTGATGTGCTTCACGGCGTCGTCGAGCAGCGTGAGGGTGCTCAACCCGAGAAAGTCCATCTTGAGCAGGCCGACGCGCTCGATTTCTTTCATCGACCACTGCGTCGTGATCTCGTTTTCGTCCTTCTGGCTTTTGTAGAGCGGGACGAACTCGACCAGCGGCTTGGGCGCGATCACGACGCCGGCGGCGTGAATTGACGCGTGACGCGTCATGCCTTCGAGACGCCGGGCTACTTTCAGCAGTTCCCGAACGCGCTCGTCGTTTTTCTCGAGCTCCGCCAGCGCCGGCGTTTCCTCGATCGCCTTGTCGAGCGTCATGTCGAGGGTGCCCGGAATCAGCTTAGCGACACGATCCACTTCCGAGATCGGAAACTCCATCACGCGGCCAACGTCGCGGACGACGGCGCGGGCTTTCATCGTGCCGAAGGTGATGATTTGCGCGACGTTCTCGCGGCCGTACTTTTCCGTCACGTACGCGATGACTTCCCCGCGCCGCCGCTCACAGAAGTCGATATCGATATCAGGGAGGCTGACGCGCTCGGGATTGAGGAAACGCTCGAAGTACAAGTCAAAGTGCAGAGGATCGACGTCCGTGATGCGCATGCAATACGCGACGAGACTGCCCGCCGCCGAGCCGCGGCCCGGGCCGACCGGGATCGACTGGTCGCGGGCGTACCGGATGAAATCCCAGACGATCAGGAAATACCCGGGGTAGTCCATGCGCTTGATCATTTCGATCTCGTACGCGAGCCGCGCTTCGTAGTCGGCCAGCGGCCGCCGGAGCGTGCCTGCGGCCTCGGCCACCCGCAGGCGCAACAGCCGATCGGCAAAGCCCTCGCGCGCGACGTGCTCGAAATACGTGTCGATCGTGTAACCGGGCGGCACCTGGAACTTCGGCAGGTGCGCCTGCCCTTCCGCGAGCGTCACATTGCACCGCTCTGCGATGCGCAGCGTGTTGGCGATGGCCTCGGGGAAATCGCCGAACACCTGCGCCATTTCGGCGCCGGTCTTCAGAAAGAACTGGTCGCCGTGATACTTCAGCCGCTTCTCATCGCTGACGTTCTTGCCGGTGCCGATGCAGAGCAACACGTCGTGCGGATGCTGGTCCGTCTGCTTGAGATAGTGCACGTCGTTGGTCACGACGAGATTGAGATCGAGATCCCTGGAGATGGGCACCAGGCCGGTGTTGACGACGCGCTGGTCGTCGATGCCCTGATACTGCATCTCGAGGAAGAAGTTCTCGCGGCCGAGAATGTCGCGATACTGCGCCGCGGCATCGAGGGCTTTCGGCATCTGCTCGCGGCGAAGGCCGGTGGCCACTTCGCCCTTGAGACAACTGCTCAAGCCGATCAATCCCTTGGCATGCTCGGCAAGGATGGCCTTGTCGATACGCGGCTTGTAATAGAACCCTTCCGTGTATCCCGACGACACGAGCTTGATGAGGTTGTGGAAGCCCTCCTGCGTTTCGGCAAGAAGCACGAGATGATTCGCCGTCTCACCAGGCGTGCCCGACCTGTCGCGCCGATCACCTGGCGCGACGTAGACCTCGCATCCGAGGATCGGCTTGACGCCGCGCTTGCGGGCGGCGTCGTGAAAGATCACTGACGAGAACATGTTGCCGTGCTCGGTGACCGCGACAGCCGGCATCTTGAGCTCGGCCGCTTTGTCCAGCAGTTCCCCGATACGGCACGCTCCATCGAGGAGCGAGAACTCAGTATGGAGATGCAGGTGGACGAAGTCTGACATCTACTCCCACTCGATCGTCGCAGGCGGCTTGGAGCTGATGTCCAGCACGACGCGGTTGATGCCGCGTACTTCGTTGACGATCCGCGATGACATCGTCGCAAGCAGATCGTGCGGGAGGCGCGCCCAGTCCGCGGTCATGCCGTCGCGGCTTTCCACCGCGCGGATGGCGACCGTGAATTCGTAGGTGCGCTCGTCGCCCATGACGCCGACGCTTTGCACCGGCAACAGCACCGCAAACGACTGCCAGATCTTGCGGTAGAGCCCCGCGGCCCGGATTTCCTCCGCGATGATCGCGTCGGCGCGGCGGCAGAGCTCGAGCTTCTCGCGCGTGAGCGCGCCGAGCACGCGCACGGCGAGCCCCGGACCGGGAAACGGCTGACGCCACACGAACTCATCGTCGAGGCCGAGCACCGCGCCCACGGCACGGACTTCGTCTTTGAAGAGCTCGCGGAGAGGCTCGACGAGCTTGAACCGCATTCGTTCCGGCAGGCCGCCGACGTTGTGATGGCTCTTGATCACCGAGGAGGGGCCCTTCACCGAGACGCTCTCGATCACGTCGGGATAGAGCGTGCCCTGCGCCAGAAAATCGAATGAGCCCAGCTCGCCGGCGCGTTTCTCGAAGACGTCGATGAAAAGCCCGCCGATGATCTTGCGTTTTGTCTCCGGGTCGGTGACGTCCGCGAGCGTGTCGAGAAACAGATCTGTGGCGTCGACGAACTCGAGATTCAGGCCGAGCCGCTCGAAGCGTGTACGCACCTGCTGCGCTTCGTTCAGCCGCAGCAGCCCGTTATCGACCAACACGCAGGTGAGCCGCGGACCGATCGCCTTGTGAATCAGCATCGCCGCGACGGTCGAATCCACGCCGCCCGAGAGCCCGCAGAGCACGCGGCCGTCACCAACCGTGGCGCGGATGTTTGCGATGCTCTCATCGACGAACGATTCCATCGTCCAATCGCCGGCAGCGCCGCACACGCCGAACGCGAAGTTGCGCAGAATGTCCGCGCCGTGCTCGGTGTGAACGACCTCGGGGTGAAACAGAATGCCGAAGATGCGGCGGCTGAGATCCTGCATCCCGACGATGGGCGCCGTCGCGCTCGTCGCGGTGATTTCGAATCCGGCCGGCACCGAGGCCACAAAGTCGCCGTGGCTCGCCCACACGCGAAACGCGTCGGGCGTTCCGGCGAAGAGCGCGCCATTGCCGCACGAGCTGACACGCGCGTGACCGAATTCCCGGTGCCCTGACTTGCCGACCTCTCCGCCGAGCACATCCGCCAGAAGCTGCATGCCGTAGCACACGCCGAGGATCGGCTGGCCCAGCTCGAATACGGCAGGGTCTACGCGCGGAGCGTCAGGCTCCGAAACGCTGCGAGGCCCCCCGGAGAAAATAATGCCGATCGGGCGCCGCCGGGCGATTTCCGCCACCGGGGTGCTGAACGGCACGACCTCTGAATAAACGGAGAGCTCACGAAGCCGGCGCGCGATCAGTTGTGTGTATTGCGAGCCGAAATCAAGGACAACGACAGTCTGATGCGTCACGCGAAGTGTCACTATTATAGCGACGTGCGTTCGACTGTGGTTGCAATCAGCATCATCCTCTCAGCGGCGCTCGGGGCGGCCGCCCCGGCGGACCGCCCTGTCGCGCGCATCGACGCGCTGCCGCTCGCGAAAACCTGGTCACGAACCATGGACGGCGCGGCGCCAATCGCCGCCGCTGCCGCCGCAACCCATCTGCTGGCAGGATGGGCCGATCATTTCGACATGTTTCTGCTCGAAACCGGCGAGAAGGACTGGAGCCTCCCGATCCCGGCGACGCGAGCCGCGTGCGAAGCCGCCTTCTGCGTCATCGCAGACGACACGAGTGTTCGCGGCATCGATCTGGCGCGGCGCGCCGTCAGCTGGCAGCGCGCGCTCAGCGCGCCGCCCGGCTCTGCCCTTGTTCTGCGTCAAGGCTGGGTGATACTCGCGTCGAAAACCGGAGTCGTCCGCGCGCTTCAGGCCGCCGACGGGCTCGAAGTATGGACGTTCGACAGCGGCAAAGCGCTCAGCGGCGCACCGTCGATCAATGGCAACCAGATCGCCATCGCGACTACCGCGTCTAGCGTCACGCTGCTCGACCTGTCGAACGGCAAGCCGCTCTGGTCCGTCACCCTCGACGTGCAGCCCGGCGCGTTGCGGCTCGGCGGCGGACGCGTCGCCGTCGGCGCTGAAAACGGCCGGCTCTTCATTCTCGATTCGCGCACCGGCCGCGTCCGCTTCGAAACCCGCACCGGCGGTAACGTCACGGGGGCGCCGACGCTGGACGATGAGAACTTCTACGCGGTGGGTCAGGATGGCGTCGTCCGCGCATTCGATCGCGGCAGCGGGGCGCAGCGTTGGTACGGCAATCTCGCCACGCGCGCGTCCGACGGGCCGTCTGTCGATGGCGACCTGGTGTTCGTGCCCCTGCGCACGGGGGCGGTCGACGTGCGTTTGAATAACGGCAAGGCCGTCGTCGTGCTGCCGGCGCCCGGCGCCGCGACCTCACGGCTGCCGATGCCGCCGATTGTCACCGGCGGGGGTTCGACGCTTTCGATTCTGACGATTTCCTACGACCTAGGCGACGCCGGCAAATGGACGCTCGTGCGCCACTCGAGCGGAGCGCGCCTTGCGCCTACCGCGCGGCCGGCGCGGATTCCGGGCCTCGCGCTGAAGTTGACCGAGCCGGGCCGTTAACGAGCGCAGCCTGCGCGTCGCGCACCGCGTCGGCCAGCCGCCGCACGCCCTCGTTGATCCGATCGTGCGTCGGACCCGAAAATGCGAGGCGGATGTACTCCGTGCCCGACCCATCGACGAAGAACGCCTCCCCGCTGACGTAGATGACGCCGCGCTTGTGCGCGACCGACAGCAGACCTTCGCCCGTCAGGCCCTCCGGCAAACGCGTCCAGAGAAAAAAGCCGCCTCGCGGCATCGACCACTGAAGCACGCCGCCGAGGTGCGTGGTGAGCGCGTTCACCATCACGTCGCACTTCGCCCGGTACGCCGCGCGCAGCCGCGGGAGGTGCTCGTCGAGGACGCCGCGCCGGCACGCGCCGTTGATCACCCGCTGATCGAAGGCGCCCGTGCAGAGATCCGCGGACTGCTTCGCGAGCTCGATGCGCGTTGACAACGCGGCCGGCGCATGGATCCACGCCGTGCGGAAACCGGGCGCGAGCGTTTTGGAGAAGCTGCTCAAGTAAATAACGCGGCCTTCCGCGTCGTCGGCCGCGATGGGACGCGTCTCGGCGGCCGTCGTCACGTCTTCGAAATAGAGATCGCGGTACGGGTCGTCCTCGATGATGAGGAGGTCCTCGCGACGTGCCCACTCGAGCAAGGCGCGCCGTTTCGCGAGGCTCACCATCAGCCCGGTGGGGTTCTGAAAATTCGGGACGGTGTAGAACGCTTTCACCGTGCGTCCCGCGGCGCGCTGCTCGTTCAGAATGCGGTCGAGCGCCGCGAGATCCACGCCGTCGGTCTCCTGCGGCACGCCGACCAGAGTGGCGCCCAGATTCTCGAACGCGGAAATCGCTCCGACGTACGACGGCAACTCCATCAGTAGTACATCGCCGGGCGTGCACAGCACGCGGCCGATGAGATCGAGGCCCTGTTGCGAGCCGGACGTCACGACCAGCTGCTCGACCGTCGTCGCGATATCCCGCTGCCGCATCAACTCGACGATTGTCTCGACGAGCGGCCGATAGCCGCGAGTCGCCCCGTACTGCAGTACGCGACCGTCTTTACTCGCCAGCAATTCGTCGGCGATCTCGCGAAAGTCCGTCCACGGAAAGAGCTCCTCGTCCGGGTACCCGGGCGCAAACGACACGAGGTCCTTCGGCTGCGCCAGGAGCGCGCCCATCTTGCGGATCGCCGATTCGCGCAACGCCGCGCCCTGCTCGGAGAGAAACGATTCGGGATTGAATGCCACGGATTACTCCTGCTCCCTGAAGCGCCGATACTGCGCGAGATACGCCGTCATCGCCGTCAGGTCAATGAACTGAAATACGAAACCGCGCGCAAGCCACGCGGCCAATTGCAGCGGCAGCACGGTGAGGCCGGCAAACGGCACCCACGCGATCAAACCGAGCCCGGCGGTCGCCACAAGTGACGCCGCTGTGCCGACGACGACGAAGATCAGGATCACGCCGAATATGCCCGCTACCTGCCGCGCGTCGTGCAACAGAAAGCGGCGAAGCAACCGGGTGGCCTCGCGCACGCTGCAGTCTTCGGCGACGACAATGATTTGCGTGAGGAGATAGAGGAAATTGACCGCCGCGACACAGACGACCAGCGCGCTTGTCGCAGCGAGCGCGGCCAGCGGGAACGCCGATATCCACTCTGCGCGAGCCGCCACGCGGTACACGCCGAGCAATCCGCCGAAGTACACGGCAAATATCAGGACGTACGCGAGCACCAGCCAACCGCCGAGCCGCGTGAGCCTGCGGCCAAACCGGCCGACGCCGTCAAGAAAGACTTCGAGGTTCGACTGATTCGCCCGGCGCATCGCGTCGGCCCGGATCGATCCCGAATTCAGTTCGACCGGCGCCCCGCGCTCGCCCTTGACCAGAACCGCGATCGAACCCGCCTGCACGAGGAACATCACGATTGCGCCGCCGAGAGCGACGACGGCGAGCGCGACCGCAAATGCCGCAAGCGCGACGGGCGCCGCTGTCAACGACGTGACGACCGTGCCGGCCGCCGAGCGGAGCCCGAGCGACAGGAGGACGCCAAGATCGTCGCCAAGCAGCGCCGCGACCATGACGGCGCCGCCGACAATCGGCACGCCGAGCGCGGCCTTGTATAAGGAGTCCGCGACGAACTCGACGGCCACGAGCGGCCAATTGGCGGCGGTGATCAGAGTTCCGCGGCGAAGCGCGACACGCAGGCGAAGTGCGGACAACGGTGTTATTCTTACACGCCGCCCTGCCCCGGAACCCCGGTGCGCATTTCACCCACGCGTCCTCACTTCCTTCTCGTCGCCGGTCTGCTGCCGGCTCTCGCGCTTGCCGCGGGCGGTTTTGCGTGGGAAGCGGCGCGTTTCGGCACGACGGCCACCGCCACGTCGAGCCGGGTCGAATCGTTCGTGCGGCACGCCTTTGTCACGCGCGCGGACGATCTGGCCGCCCTGACAGATCGCGCCGCAACACTTACCCGCGAAGTCAGCACGGCGATTGCGAACCGCGACGCCCTTCCGCAGGTCTTCCTGACGCTCGTCGAACTGACGAGCTCGGCCCGCGGCACGGTGTCGCTGACCCTTTACACCCCTGAATACAAAACCCTGGCGTGGAGCGACGGGCCCGCTGAAGATTTGCCGCCGGAGCGATTGCGCGGCGGCGATTCGATGTTCGTCACCGAAGGCACGCTTGGCCTGCGCCTTGTGCGCACCCGTCAACTCAGGCTCCCGTCTGCGCCGCCCGACGGCACGGACCGGCTCGTTGCCACCGTGGCCGCGGAAACGCTGCTTTCGCTCGCCGTCGGCGGTTCGCCCGAGCGGCACCTCGCGTTTCCGTCGCCGTTCGGCGACATCACGCTCGTTTTGCCAACCCTGTCGAGCGCAGGAGACAACCTCGTGCACCCGAACTCGTTCATGGTGCCCGGGCCGAATGGCGCGCCGCTCGTCGAAGCGCGCTACAACCCAGATGCCATCGCGGACCGCCGCCGCGAGTTCAGACGAATTGTCTGGGCCGTCTCCGGGATCCCGCTGGTGCTCTGTCTGGTGCTCACCACCGGCGTCGCC
Organism: Vicinamibacterales bacterium; assembly: GCA_046598935.1. Classification (GTDB taxonomy): domain Bacteria; phylum Acidobacteriota; class Vicinamibacteria; order Vicinamibacterales; family SCN-69-37; genus SCUN01. The sequence continues at coordinate 15,176 of JBKJHW010000030.1, forward strand.
CTCGATCGGCGGCGCGCGAGCCGCGACCGCGCGGGTTTCGCGCTGTGGTCCGCCGTTCTCGCCGCCATCGTTATCGGCGCCGGCGCAGCGGCCGCTGCGTTGGCGAGCCTCGCCAGCGTGTCGTCGTACGCCACGCTCCTGCTCGCGAGCCTTGTCGCGGTCGCACTCGCTGCGGCCGGTCCAATCTCTCTCTGGTTACGCCGCCGCCGCTGCCGCGACGCGTCGGGCGCTCCCGCCGTATTTGCGATCGAGCAAGCGCTCGCCGCCGGAGCCGCGGCCGCGCTCCTTCTGGCGCTGATCGAATTCCTCCGCCGGCGGCTCGGCGCTGTGCCGTTCGATCAGTTCGAATTTCCTCTGTTGCCGCTCCGCCTTCAGAGCGCGCTCGGTTTTGCCGGCGTCCTGCTCGTCGCCGGCGCCGCCATCTGGTCGGCCGCCGCGCTCCTTGCCGTAGCGGCGGAGAGATGGCGCGTCCGGCCATCCGCCCAGCCGGGCACAATCGCCGCTGTTGTGATCTGGTCGGCGGTGTTGGGCGTTGCGGCCGGGTACCTGCGCTGGACCGGGCATCCCGTTTCAACGGGCGGGTTCGCGGTACTTGCAGCCGCCATTGTGGTGTTCGGCGTCGTCGGCGCGCGGGTGCGCCGCGACTATCGGCACACGACGCAGGCGGCGCGTCTCGGGTTGCTCTATCTCGGACTGTTTCTGCCGATCGTCGTGGCGTACCCGGCGTTGCAGTCACTCGCGGACGCGACCGCGCGCCGCATTATCGAGCGCGACTACGCGACCGAAGTTCAGCGAGCCGCGCAGCCGCAGCACCTCCAGGCCGAGCTCAGCGCAGCGCAAGCCGAGATCGACGCATTCCCCGGGCTTGCCGACATCATCAACCGCGCGCCGCAGACACCGACTCAAGCGGCTTACACGGTCTGGAGTCAGACGCGACTCGCCCGGAATCGGGTCACGTCGGCGATCGAGCTGTACGATGACGAGGGCGTGCTCGTCAGCCGGTTCGCGCTGAACGTGCCGGAGTACGGCGCCCCGGCCGCCGGCGATCCGGTCAGCAACTGTGTGTGGACGCAATCCGGTGAAGCGGGACGCTTCGGCGCGGAAGAACGCCGCATGCTGCGCGGCGAGCGCGCGCTCTGCGATCCGGCCGGCCCGCGCGGCGCGATCGTCGTGCACCTGATGCCGGACTATCGCGCGCTGCCGTTTATCTCTTCTGACGATCCCTACTACGACGTGCTGCGGCCAGGCGTCAGCGAACGCGGCTCGCGCATCGGCGATCTTCAAGTCGCCGTGTACGGATGGGGGCTCTTGCCGACATTCGCGTCGGGCAACGTCGCCTGGCCGATCACGCCGGCGCTCGCCGACCGGCTGACAGCGTCGCGCCAGCCGTTCTGGGCCGATCTCACGACGGCCGACCGCCGGTATCACGTCCACTTCTCGAACGATCGCGGCGGCATCTACGCTCTGGGCTACCCCGTCACCTCGCTGTTCGAGCACCTCACGCGACTCGCCGAAGCGGCCACCATGCTGCTCATCGTCTTCGTCGGGCTGCTGGTGGGCGCGACGGTCTTCGGCCCCTTTACCGAACGCCGCGACGCGCCGCTCCGTGTGCTCGTCACTGAGGTCCGCACGAGCTTCTATCGCAAGCTCTTCCTCTACTTTGTCTTCGCGGCTGTCGGTCCGGTCATCGCGCTCGCGCTCTCCTTCGGCGCTTACATGGGAGACAAGCTTCGCGCCGGCGTCGAAACGGAAGCCACGAACGTCGTGACCGTGGCGCGGCGGGTCTTCGAAGAACTGCTGACACTTCAGGACTCTGCGCCGAGCGACGACGTGCTTGTGTGGATCGGGCAGGCGATCAACCAGGACGTGAATCTCTTCAGTGGATCGCAGCTGGTCGCCACGAGTCAGCGCGACCTCTTCGATTCGGGCATGCTGCCAACCAGGACGCCGGCGTCGGTCTATCGGAACATCGCGCTCAACCGCCTGCCGAGCTACACCGGCAACGATCGCATCGGCGGGTTCTCGTACCTCATCGCCGCCGCGCCGGTGCCGGGCCGCGGGCGGGAGACGATTCTGAGCATTCCGCTCGCGCTCCGGCAGCGGGAAATCGCGCGCCAGATCGACGAACTGAATCGCGGCGTGCTCGTCGGCGCCGCGCTGGTCGTCATACTCGTTGCGGCGCTCGGCCTGTACGTCGCAGGCCGGGTCTCGACGCCGGTCTCGCGTCTGACGCGCGCGACGCGGCAGATTGCCGCGGGCCGGCTCGACGTGCGAATTGCCGCGGACACCGCCGACGAGCTTCGCCGGCTTGTCGATGACTTCAACCTGATGGCGTCGACGCTCGAATCGCAGCGCGATGAGCTGACGCGCACGAATCAGTTGAAAGCCTGGGCGGAGATGGCGCGCCAGGTCGCGCACGAGATCAAGAATCCGCTGACGCCGATCCAGCTGTCAGCCGAGCACCTTCGCCGCGTCCACGACGATCAGGGCAAGCCGCTCGGCCGCGTCTTCGAGCAATGCCTCGACACGATCCTCGGCCAGGTGCGGCTGTTGAGACAGATCGCCGGCGAGTTCTCGAACTACGCGGCCGCGCCCGTGCCGCAGATCACAGCCGTCCCGGTCGCGGAGTTGCTCACCGCGATCGTCGAGCCGTACCAGGTCGCCGGCGGTACGGTCGCGACATCGCTCGACATCGCAGACGGTTTGCCGCCGGTCGCGGCCGATCGCACGCTGATCGCGCGCGCGCTGACAAACGTCATCGAGAACGGCCGGCAGGCGATGCCATCGGGCGGCCGCCTCGCGGTGCGCGCGTTCAATGAAGACGGCTGGGTCCGCATCACGGTCACTGACACCGGCGTCGGCATGGACGACGTCGCGCGCGCGCGCGCATTCGAGCCGTACTTCTCGACCAAGACCGCGGGGTCGGGCCTGGGACTGCCGAATGCGAAACGAAATGTGGAATTGTGCGGCGGAACGCTTTCCCTCGAGAGCGCGCCAGGCCGCGGAACGACAATCACCGTTCGGCTGCGGCCGAAGTGATTACGGCGCGGCTGCGGCTGCCGGTGGCGGCAGATTTCGACGGCCGCGCATCCGCGTCAACGCCTGACCAATAAACGCCGACAGCAGGTACGTGTACGCCAGCACGAGCAGCGTCCACTGCGGCTCTGTCGCGATGAGCACGACGAACACCGCAAAGAAGAAGATCGGCATGTAGTTCTTCTGATACCCGAAGTTCAGCGTCTTGAAGCTTCGGAAACGGATCGTGCTCACCATCAACATCGCCGGGACGACGACGACCGCGACCGCGGCGAGCAGCTGCGGTAATCCGGTCAGCTCATGCGGAAACGCAAACACGGTGGCCGCGATGACGCCGGCTGCCGGCGGGCTCGGCATGCCGATGAAATACCGCTTGTCGACCTGCGTGGTGGTTTGAATATTGAAACGCGCCAGGCGCATGGCCGCCGCCGTGACATAGACGAAGCCAACGGCCCATCCCCACCGGCCAAGCTCGGAGAGGCCCCAGGAAAACGCCAGGATCGCCGGCGCGACACCGAACGAGATGACGTCGGCGAGCGAATCGAGCTGCACGCCGAACTCGCTCGCCGTGCCGGTCATCCGCGCGATCCGGCCGTCAAGTAAGTCGAGGACGATGGCGACGCCGATGAATGGCGCGGCGTAAACGAGCTTGCCTTGCATCGCATACATGATCGCGGCGTAGCCGCAGAACATGTTGCCCACAGTAATGAGGCTGGGGAGCAGAAACATCCCGCGGCGGGGCCGGCGTGGGTCCATAAGCCGATTCTACCCGTGCAGCCGGGCGACGACTGTCTCGCCCGCTACAGTCCGGTCCCCGGGCTTCACGATGATCGTGGCGGAGAGCGGCAGGAAAACGTCCATGCGGGAACCGAATTTCATCAAGCCCACGCGATCCCCGGCTTCGACGCGCTGGCCCGTGATGAGCCGGCACACGACGCGACGCGCCATCGCGCCGACGACCTGCCGGAACACGATCGGCACGCCGCCGTGATCGATCCAGATCTCGGACCGCTCGTTGTTGTGCGCGTCGTGGCTCCACGCCTTCGCGAATGAGCCCGGCCGGTACGAGACGTCCGTCACCGTGCCGGACACCGGTGACCGGTTGATGTGCACATCGAGTGGAGACAGAAAAATAATGAGCTGCTGCCACTGCCCGACCGGCGCGTGCTTCGGATCCGCCAGGCCGGCGTGCATCACTTTGCCGTCGGCCGGCGACAGCACCAACTGCGGATCGTTCGGTGAGACGCGGTCCGGGTCACGGAAAAACAGCGCGACGCCGACGGGCACAACCAGGAGCACGATGGCCAGCATCGGCAGCCACACCCAGGCAATCACGGCGGGCAGCAGTGCAATTGCTACAAACGGCCAGGCCGCTCGATCGATGCGCACACCTGAGTGTAACTCAGGCGATTTGGATCATTCTTCGAGCTGAGCACAACCGCTACACGGCGGCAAGATTGCGGCACCAGAGGACAAGCGCGTCCTCGCGCGGGGTCTGGTAATAATCTTTTCGCACCCCTTCGCACGTGAACCCGAGCCGCTCGTAGAGTCCAAGCGCTGCGGTGTTCGACCGCCGGACTTCAAGCGTCGCCTGCGTGGCCCCGGTCCCGGCGGCGTCTCGGCACACATCGCGAAGCAGCCGGCTCGCGAGGCCCCGCCGGCGCCAGCCGTCACCGACAGCCACGCTGTTGATGTGCAGCTCGTCAAGAATGACCCAGCAGGCGCAGAAGCCGATCAACACCGTGTCGGCGCGCATGACGTACAGACGCGCGACATCGGTGTTGGCGATCTCCCACCGGAGCGACTGCGCGCTCCACGGATTCGTGAACGTTTCAGACTGCAGGACGGAGATTGCGTCGACGTCGTCGATCGCGTCCGGCGTGACACGCGTGACGGTGATGTTCACTGCGCGGCGCGCTTCTCCCGCGCGACTTCCGCGTCCGGCCGCCGCACATAAATCGGCCGGATCGCATGCGGGGTTGTCCTCGGATACCGGCCGGAAGCCGCCAGCCGCGCCGCGGACTCCGCGAGCGGTGCCGCCATCTCTTTGGATGACCAGCCGGCCGCGTCAACCACAGCCCTGTATTTGGTGACGCCATCGCCGATAGCGATAACCGCCGCGCCCGGAAATGCGGCGCCGATCGCATCAGCGGCGTCGCCCGGCCGCGCCGATGCGGCGGGCAGCACTTCCACGCTGTTTCGCCACGCTGAATAAAAAATCTCGCTGCGCTGGCCGTCAATCATCGGCACCACAAGCACGTCTTCGAGTCCAACGACAGCCTGATCCGATGCAACCGCGTCGAGCGTCGGTATCCCGATCACCGGTTTTCCTGCGGCAAACGCCCAGCCCTGCACGGCCGCGACGCCCACGCGAAGGCCAGTGAATGACCCGGGGCCGGCGATGACGGCGATCGCGTCCAGATCCGCGAGCCGCACGCCGCACTCGCTCAGCCACGCGAGCGCTTCGAGCGGAAGCCGTTCGGCATGTGAGCGCGAATCGCTGTGGATGACGCTGGCCGCCGATCCGGCGCGCCAAAGCGCCATGGAGCCCGCGCGCGTGGATGTGTCGAGGCAGAAGATCGGCACAAGCTATCCTATACGCCACGTGTCAACGTCGACGTCTTCGACATCTCAACCCGGAGGTTCAACCGGGCCCTCCCCGGCCACGGCCACTCCCGTCATGCGCCAGTACCTCGACATCAAGCGCCAGCATCGCGACGCGATCGTGCTGTTTCGCATGGGCGACTTTTACGAGATGTTTTACGAAGACGCCGTCACCGCCGCGCGCGTGCTCGAGCTGACCTTGACCTCGCGCGCGAAGGACGCGACAGGCGCCGCCATTCCGATGTGCGGCATGCCCTTCCACGCGCTCGATGGCTACCTGAGCCGGCTGATCAGGAAAGGCTATCGCGCCGCAATCTGCGAGCAGGTCGAAGATCCGAAGAAAGCCAAAGGTCTCGTCAAGCGCGAAGTCACGCGCATCGTCTCGCCGGGCACCTTCACCGACGCGGGCTATCTCGATGCGAAGGAGCCGTCGTTCCTCGCCGCTGTCGCCGTGAACACCGGCGGCGCGCCGCTGATCGGCCTCGCCTTCCTCGATCCGTCAACCGGCGAGTTCAGCGTCGCGGAATTCAGCGGTCCGGGCGCGCGGGCTGCCGTCGCGGCCGAACTGGCCGTCATCCGTCCGCGCGAATTGCTGGCGGCTGACGATGTCGACCTGGGCGATCTGCTGCCGACATTTGCGACGGTCCGCGCGACGCGCATCGAGGCTTGGACACTCGATCCGGCGCGCGCCCGCGAGACGCTCCTCGAACAGTTCCGCGTGAACTCGCTCACCGGCTTTGGCATGGAACAGTCCCTCCTCGCGACGGCCGCCGCCGGCGCTGTCGTGGAATACGTCAAATCCACGCAACAGGCGACGCTCACGCACGTGCGCGACATCACGCTGCGCGCGACAACGGACTCGCTCGCGATCGATCCCGTCACACTTCGCCATCTCAACGTCGTCGAAGGCGTCGACGGCGGCCGCGACGGCTCGCTCCTGGACGCCATCGACCGCACGATCACGGCGATGGGCGGCCGGCAGCTGCGCTCGTGGCTGCTCCGGCCGCTGGTCGCGCTCGAGCGCATCCAGGATCGCCTCGACGCGGTCGAAGACTTCGCGTTCCGCACGTCGGAACGGGTAAAACTTCGCGACGCGCTGAAGAGCCTGCACGACGTCGAGCGCATCATGGCGCGCGTGACGCTCGGCACCGGCGGACCGCGCGAGCTCGGCGCGCTCGGTCAGTCGCTGTCGCTGATTCCCCGCGTCCGCATGCTGCTGTCCGATCTGTCGGCGCCGCTCGTCCGCAGCCTGGTCGCGGAGCTTGACGATCTGGCCGACGTGCGCGGAGACATCGACTCGTCGCTCGTCGATCTCGAAGCGCTTCCCGCGATCGCGCGGGACGGCGGCATGATTCGCGACGGCCTGGACGCGGAACTCGACGACCTGCGCACGATCAGCCGCGGCGGCAAGAGCTCGATCGCGGCGATGGAAGAAGCGGAGCGCGAGCGGACCGGCATTTCGTCGCTCAAGGTTCGCTACAACCGCGTCTTCGGCTATTACATCGAGATCTCGAAGTCGAACCTCGGACACGTGCCTGCCGACTACATCCGGAAGCAGACCGTTGTCGGCGGCGAGCGATTCATCACGCCGGCGCTCAAGGAATACGAAGACAAGGTCCTCACCGCCGACGAGCGCATCGTCACGCGCGAGCTGGAGCTTTACGAATCGCTGCGGCAGCGGGTCATTGCCGAGTCGGGAAGGATACTCGACTCGGCCCGCGCCCTCGCGCAGCTGGACACGCTCGCGAGCCTGGCGGATACGGCGGCCGCGTCGAATTTTACGAAGCCGGCGATGCATGCGGGCACCGAGTTTTCGGCGGTGGATGTGCGCCATCCGATCGTCGAGCGGCATGTGCAGGCGGCGTTCGTGCCAAACGACGTGCTTCTCGATGACGCCGGCCGGCAGCTGGTGATTCTCACGGGCCCGAACATGGGCGGCAAGTCGACGTTCCTCCGCCAGACGGCGCTGCTGTCGGTTCTGGCGCAGGCCGGCTCATTCGTGCCGGCGAAGAACGCGAAGCTGCCGATGGTCGACCGAATCTTTGCGCGCGTCGGCGCGTCCGACAACATCGCGCGCGGCCAGTCGACGTTCATGGTCGAAATGCAGGAAACGGCGGCGATCCTTCACACGGCGACCTCGCGCAGCCTTGTCATCCTCGACGAGATCGGCAGAGGCACGGCGACGTTCGACGGCCTGAGTCTCGCGTGGGCCGTCGCCGAGCATCTCGCCACCAACGACCGCGCACGCCCCAAGACGATTTTCGCAACGCACTACCACGAGCTCACCGACCTCGCCGACGCGCTGCCGAACGTCGCGAACTTCCACGTGGCGGCGCGCGAGTTCAAGGACGACATCGTATTCCTGCACAAGGTCGTCGAAGGCCGCTCCGACCGCAGCTACGGTATCCAGGTCGCGCGGCTCGCGGGCCTGCCCGCCGCCGTCGTCCGGCGCGCGACTGAGATTCTCAAATCCCTCGAGCAGGACGAGATGCAGCGCGGCGGACGGCCGAGCTTGAGCGGCGCGGCGCCGAAGGCGCAGCAGCAAATGGGGCTCTTCCAGACCGCCGAGTCGAATCCCGTCCTCGATCGCCTGCGCGCGCTCGACGTCGATCGCCTCTCGCCCATCGAGGCCCTCAACCTGCTCGCTGAGCTGAAACGCGAGGCCGACCAGTGAAGCGCCTGGGTCTTCTCGTCGCGCTGCTGCTCTTCGCAACCTGCGGCGGCGCGAAGCGCCCGCCCGGAGCGATTGTCGTCGCCATGACGAACGGGCCGACGAACCTCGACCCCGGAATCGGGCTGGACGAAGCGTCGCAGAAACTGCATCAGCTGATCTACAGCTCGCTCGTCAAGCTGAGCGACGACCTGCGCGTGGTCCCGGATCTCGCAATTCGATTCGAGCAACCCGACCCGACCACGTATGTCGCTGAAGTGCGTCACGGCGTGAAGTTCCACGACGGGCGCGAGCTGACGGCCGACGACGTCGCGTACACGTTCCGGAGATTTCTCGACCCGAAGTTTGTGTCTGGCCGCAAGGGCGCTTACCGGATGATCAAGAGCGTGGACGTGACCGATCGCTACACGGTCACGTTTCGCCTGAATGAAGCGTCGGGATCATTTCCGATCAACCTCGTGATGGGCATCGTGCCGGCGGGAACGGGCCCCGAGGCGGCGCGCCGGCCCGTTGGCAGCGGCCCATACCAGATCGCCGAGTTTGCGGCTGACGATCACGTCACGCTCAACGCCTTCCCCGGCTACTTCGCCGGGGCGCCGAAGAATTCGGCCCTCATCTTCCGCGTTGTCCCCGACGACACGATGCGCGGGCTCGAACTCAGGAACGGCGCCGTCGACATCGTCGTCAACGACCTCACGCCCGATATCGTCGACACGCTCCGCAAAGAGAAAGACCTCGGCGTCACCACAGCGCTCGGCACGGACTACGCGTATTTGGGCTTCAATATGCGCGATCCGTTGCTGAAGAACGTGAAGCTCCGACAGGCGATCGGATACGCGATCGACCGTCCCGGAATTGTAAACTTCCTGCGCCGCGGGCTCGCGCAGCCGGCTGTCGGCGTCATTCCGCCGATGTCCTGGGCCTTCGCAGCCGATGCTTTCCAGTTCACGCACGACACCGCGAAGGCGAAGACCCTTCTCGACGAGGCAGGCTTTCCTGACCCGGACGGCGACGGACCGAGGCCGCGCGTTCGGCTCAGTCTGAAGACGTCGACAGCCGAAGCGTACCGGCTCCAGGCCGCGGTGATTCAGCAGAGCCTTGCGGAGGCCGGCATCGCCGTCGATGTGCGCTCGTACGAATTCGCGACGCTCTTTGCCGATGTCCTGAAAGGAAACGTGCAGCTCTACACGCTGCAATGGGTCGGCGTGACGGACCCCGATATGCTGCGGCGCGTGTTCCACTCCGCTCAAACGCCTCCCGCCGGTTTCAACCGCGGTTTCTACAAGAACCCTGAGGTCGACCGGCTCATCGAGGCCGCGGCCGCTGCCCCGACCGAAGCGGAGCGCAAACAGCTCTACGGCGATGCGCAGCGCACGATCGCGCTCGACGCGCCGTACGTGAGCCTGTGGACGAAAACAAACGTGGCCGTGTACCGGGCTGAGCTTCACGGTGTGAAGCTCAGCCCGATCGCGGATTTCAGTTTTATGAAGGACGTGTATCGCTAGTCGAGCAGCGTCATCTGCTGACGTGCCGACTGCACGTACGGCGATTCCGGGAATTCATCGACGACGCGCTTGTAGGTGGTGCGCGCTTCGGACTTCTTGCCCAGTTTTTCGTAAGCCTTCGCGAGCTGCATCAGCACGCCGTCAACCGGGACGATGCTGTCGCGCACAGCGGCCAGATCCTCGTAGGTCTTGAGCGCCGCGTCGTTCTGGCCTTCGGCGAGCATCGTCGATGCCAGACCAAGCTTCGCCATCGATGCGTAAACGTTGCTCCCGCCCTTGTCGATGACGGTTTGGTAGGCCTGGTGCGCTTCGCTGAGCCGGCCGAGGCTGAAGAGAGTTTCGGCTGAGTGATATCGCGCGGCGATACCCGACGGCGAAGAGCCGTAGGTGTTCGCGACATCCTGGAACGCTTTGAGCGCGGCTTCATAACGCGCCGTCTCGCTCGGATACGACCCCGGCTGCTGCACAGCGCCGGGCACCGACGACGGCGGCACGATCGGCGCGCCGTAGATCGTCATCGCAACGCCCATCAATGCGCCGCCCTGTTCCGCGGAACGTTTCTGCCACCAGAAATACCCGGCGGTCAGCACCACGACCGCGAGGACGCCGACGACAATGAGCGTCACCTTGTCCCGGTTCTGCCGGCACCAACCGGCCACCGACGCGACGCCGGACGCAAACTCGTTGTGCTTCAGATGATGCCGTTCAGTGGTCTTCATGAATTCCTTATTGTATGGTGCGCCCGGCAGGAATTGAACCTGCGACCTGTGACTTAGGAGGTCACCGCTCTATCCAACTGAGCTACGGGCGCGAAACCGTCGCGCTAGTATTTCAACACAGTCCCGACAGTTTCGCCGGCCAGCTTCGAGCGCCCATCGAGAGCGGTCAATTCGATCAACACCTGCACGCCGACGACGTCGGCGCCGAGCGATCTGACCAGCCCCACGGTCGCCGCCGCGGTGCCGCCTGTGGCCAGCAAGTCGTCCACAATCAGCACCCGCTGCCCCGGCAGCGCCGCATCCTCGTGAATCTCGAGCGCATCGCCGCCGTATTCGAGGGCGTACGACGCGCGCTGCGTTTTGTGCGGCAGCTTGCCGGGCTTGCGCACCGGCGAGAATCCCGACTTCAGACGATCGGCGATCGCGGCGCCAAAGATGAAACCGCGGCTTTCGATGCCGACGACGACATCGATGGCTTTGCCCGCCCAGGGTCTCGCCATCTCCTCGATCGCCATCTGAAAGCCGACGGCGTCCTTGAGCAGCGTCGTCACGTCGTAGAACAAAATGCCGGGCTTCGGAAAGTCCGGCACATGTCGAATGCGTTTTTTCAGTTCCTCCTCAATCACTCGGCTTCGATCCTACTTGACGACGATCGTGCCGAAACCAGCCGGGCCGGACACGGCATTGAACGCGGCAACTTCCGCGCCGAGAACGGTTGCGGTGCGCCCCATGATCGGGTTGACCTGATCTTTCAGGTCCGCGTATCGCTCTGTCATGCCGCGCGGCAGCTTGCGCTCGTTGCCCGCGATACTGCTGTAGAGCAAAGCGATCTGGCCATCGAGACGCGTGGGGAAATTCAACGAGTCCTGGCTCCCTGACGTTCCCTGGAGCTGCGTCATGTCGCCCTCGACGGCCGTTGCTTTATCGATGAGCGTCCTGGCTGCCGCGGCGACCGGGCTCGACGCGCCGGCCTTCTCGGCGATCGCCTTCGCCTGGGCTTTGATGTCACGCAACTTCGCGACCGAGTCGTACAGACCCTTCTGCCACGCGCCGACTTCCTTGGCCATCGTGAGCTGCTGCTGGCCTTCGAGGTCGGTCATCTTGCCGAGCCGAGGATCCGTGTCGAGGCGGAAGGTGTGCGTCTCTGTCCAAGCGCCCGACGTGACCTTCACGGTATAGAGACCGGGAGCGGCCTTGAGCGGAGCCGCATTGCCCGGGCCGTGCGCCCAGCTCACAACGCCCGCGGGCGTCGTGTACGGCGAGATGCCCGTTGACGCGTTCCACTGCACTTTGTTCAAGCCGGCCTTCGCGAAAACCTGGTTCGTCGGGCCGCGGCCGCCACCGCCGCCGAAGCGTCCACCACCGCCGCCGCCGCCACCGCCTCCGGCCCGGCCGCCACGGCCGACGACTGGCGCCGGCGCCACGGCTGGCGCTGCGCCGGGTTCGCCCTTCGACGTCCACATCACGATGCCCTTCGAATCGCTCACCGTGACTTCCACAGGCGCTGAGGGCTGTTCTTTGAACCAGTACTGAAACGTCGGCAGCGGCCCGCCGGCGCGATACGCGTCGTTCGGCTTGTAGAACACCGCCGGACCTGGATCGACCGCCGGCTTCATCTGCTCGAGCACGCCGAGGCCTTCGAGCACCCAGAAGCCGCGGCCTTCGGTCGAGATCGCCAGTTCCTTACGGAAAATGCGCATGTCCGTGATCGGCGTGACGGGCAAGTTGAGCTGGAATTTCTGCCAGTGCGCGCCCTCGTCGAACGTCACATACATCCCGTACTCCGTGCCCGCAAACATCAGGCTCGGATGATCCGGATCCGCACGCACGACGCGCACCGAATGGCCGACCGGAATTCCGTTCTTGCCGTCGGCGATCCGCTTCCATGTCTTGCCGTAGTCGGCCGTGAGGAACACGTACGGCGTGTAGTCGTTCAGCATGTGGCGGAACGCCGTCACCACGGCGCGGCCCGGCGCCTTCGGCGAGAGATCGATCGCGTTGATGGTCGAGTACTCGGGCAGGCCGGTCGGCGTGATATTCGACCAGACCTTGCCTGCGTCGCGCGAGATGTGCAGCAACCCGTCGTCGCTCCCAGCCCAAAGGAGGTTGGGTGTCGCCGGCGATTCTTCGAACGAAAACACCGTGCTATACACCTCGACGCCTGTGCTGTCGCGCGTGATGCCGGCGCCGCCGGAGAAATCCTGTTTTGTCTTGTCGTTGCGCGTGAGATCCGGGCTGATCGCATCCCAGTTCTGGCCGCCGTCTTTGCTGCGATGCACGAACTGCGAGGTCGTATAGACGACGTCCGCGTTGTGCGGCGACAGGCGGATCGGCGAGTTCCACTGCTGCCGGTATTTCATCTCCAGCGCGCGCTGACCGGTCTGGCTGTCGTGGTAGATGCGAACGCTCTCCGTGACGCCGCTGGTGCGATCAGCGCGGGAGATCGATCCGCCGTAGTTACCGGAGTAGGCGATGTTCGGATTGCGCGGGTCGACGGCGACGTAGCCGGATTCGCCGCCGCCGGGGACGCTGATGAAGGGCGTGCTGCCGTCGGTCGATACGCCGACAGTGTTGTTGTCCTGCTGCGCGCCATACACCCAGTACGGCCACCGGCGATCGAGCTCGATGCGGTAGATCTCGGCCGTGTGCTGGTTTTCCTGCTCCGTCCACGGCGCGGCGCCGGTCTGCGTGATCGACGCCCCGCCGTCGTTGGCAATGATGATCGACTTGCTATTTTTTGGGTTGATCCAGATGTCGTGGTTGTCGCTGTGCGTGCCCTGGAAACCTACGAACGTTTTGCCGCCGTCGGTCGACTTGAACATGCCGACATTGAGGCCGTAGACCGTGTCGATGTCGACCGGATCAGCGATCAGGCGGTTGTAGTAGAACGCGCGCTGCTGCAGGTTACGCGAGCTGTTCGTGCGCGCCCACGTCGTGCCGCCGTCGTCTGACCGGTACACGCCACCCTCGTCGTTCGCGGCTTCAAGGAGCGCGTAGACGCGCTTGGAATCCGCCCCGGAAATCGTCACGGCGACTTTGCCGACCATCACTTTGGTCGGAAGACCGCTCGTGATCTTCTGCCACGTCGAGCCGCCGTCAAGCGTGCGGTAAATGCCGCCTTCCATGCTGCCGGAGGTGATCGACCACGGATCGCGCTTGACCGTCCACATGCCGGCGAGCAGCACGTTCGGGTTCTTCGGATCCATGGTGAGATCGACCGCGCCGGTCTTGTCGCTGATCGCGAGCACGTGATCCCAGGTCCTGCCGCCGTCCTTGGTACGGAACACGCCGCGTTCCGTGTTGGCGCCGAAGATGTTGCCGATGACGGCGACAAACACGACGTCCGGATTTCGGGGATCGATCCGGATCCGGCCGATGGTGCCGGCCTTGTCGAGGCCCATATGGGTCCAGGTCTTGCCGGCGTCGGTCGATTTGTAGACACCGTCGCCGTTGGAAATGTTGCCGCGCGGATCCGGCGCGCCGGTGCCGAGCCAGACGACGTTCGGATCGGAATCCGCGACGGCGACGGCGCCCGTGCTGCCAACGCCGACCTGGCCGTCGGTGATCGGCAGCCACGTGGTTCCGGCGTCGACGGTCTTGAAGAGACCGCCGTTGGCCGCGGCCATGTAATAGACGTTGGTGTCTGACGGCACGCCGGCCACCGCGTGTGAGCGGCCGCCGCGGGTGAAGTTCATGAGCGGCCGGTAGGCCAGGCCGCTGAGAAGATCGGGGCTGACCGTGATCGCGGCTGGATCGGCCGTCGGCCGCTGCGCCGTAATCGGCTGCGACCAGACCCCAAATGCCGCCACCGTGAAGATCAGAGCAAAACCTGCGCGTTGTAACCACTTCGACATGCCGTGCCTCCGACCGACGAGCGTACCCGACCGGGCAACTTCCATCAACTACGTTCGCTCCCCGTACAATCACAGGCCATGCTCGCGACCTACGCCGCTCTCCTGACCTCCCTGCTTCTCGGCCAACAGCCGCCCCCGCCGCAAACGATCACCGTCGATGTGACGGTCGTCGGCGCCGCCACGACCTCACCCATCGACCTCAAGGCGCTGCCGCGGCCGGCGTCGATCTTCACGCGGGCCGATCTGCAAACGCTCGGGATCAGCTCGGCGGTGGACGCGCTTCGTCTATTGCCGGGTGTTGATGTGCGCTCGCGCGGCCCGATGGACGTGCAGGCGGACTTCTCGCTACGGGGCTCGACGTTCGGCCAGAACCTGGTGCTCGTCGACGGCATCCGCATCAACGACAGCCAGAGCGGGCATCACAACGGCGAGCTGCCGATTCCCGTGAGCGCCATCGATCACATCGAAGTGGTCAACGGCGCGAGTTCTTCGGCGCACGGGGCCGATGCGCTCGGAGGCGTCATCAACATCGTCACGCGGAAAGACACTCACGCGGAGGTCGCGGGGTTCGCGGGGGAACACGCCCTCTTTGGCTTTTCAGCAACTGCCAGAGCCGCGAGACCACTCGCTCCAACTGTCGCCGCGTGGTACCAGCGGAGCGATGGTTTCATGTTCGATCGCGACTTCGGGGTCGGTGGCGGATTGGTTCGCGGCGCCGTAAACAATTCGATCCGCTACGACGTGCGGCATTCGCGCCGGGCATTCGGCGCCAACGGGTTTTACGGGAATTCCCCGTCCAGGGAATGGACGGATCAGACGATCGCATCGCTCGTGACCTTCGGCCGCGCTTCGCGGTGGGACTGGGACGCGACGGCCGCGTACAAGAATCATGGCGATCACTTCCGATGGGATATCAACCGGCCGGGCTTTGCAGAGAACCGGCACCGCACGAACTCGGCAGACGTCACGGCAAAAGCCAGCACGCTGGCGGGCGTCGCAAACCTCACGTTCGGCGCATCCGGCGGCACAGACGTCGTCCGATCGAACAATCTCGGCGATCACGACTACAAACGCGCCGGCGTGTTCGCGGAACTGACGACGCCGGATCCACGGCGCCGGGCCACGTATCAGCTCGGGATTCGCGCTGATCGGTATTCGACTTTTGGCTCGAACGTCAGTCCCTCAGCCGCAGCGGCGTTCGACCTCGGCAACGGATGGCGCGTTCGCGGATCGGGCGGCCGCGCCTTCCGCGTGCCGACGTATACCGAGCTTTACTACAAGGACCCTGCCAACCAGGCGAGCCGAGACCTGGAGGCAGAAAGCGGCTGGACCGTCGACGCCGGGCTCGACTTTGCGAAAAGCGACTGGACATTCTCGGCGACGCCGTTCGCCCGCTGGGACGACAACGTCATCGACTGGGTCCGCCCGACGACGGCCGATCTCTGGCGCTCGGCGAACGTTCGCGACGTCACGACGCGCGGCGTTGAAGTCGCGGCGGCTCGGCGTTTCAACGGCGGACTTGTGCGTGCGGCATACACGCGGCTCGACGTCGATGCGCCGAAGCTCGACATGCTCTCGAAATACGTTTTGGAATACGCGCGCGATTCGTTCGCGGTGTCCGCCGCAGCGCCCATCGCACGCACGGGCCTCACCCTCAGCGCTAACGCCGACATGCGCCGGCGAATCGACGGCCAGAAATACACGCTCCTCGGCGCGCGGATTGCGCACGGCTCGCGCCGCGCGACGATCTTCGTCGATGGGTCGAATCTACTGGATCGGAAATACCACGAGGTCGCCGGCGTGGCGATGCCGGGACGATGGATTACGGCGGGAGTCACAATCCGTTAGTTTGAACTTGTGACTTTTGATTTTTGACTTCTGACTTTTTAAAGTTGGTCGGGGCGAGAGGATTTGAACCTCCGACCCCTCCGTCCCGAACGGAGTGCTCTACCAGGCTGAGCCACGCCCCGACAACCTGACTATCTTACTCCAGTCGTGATGCTCT
>JBKJHW010000077.1:0-19469 GCA_046598935.1 Vicinamibacterales bacterium
GGTCGGGAGTTATTTCGAAATAACTCCCGACCCCTATTTCCCCCTTACACTCTGCGGATGCGCGATCTGGCGACCGGCGGGGTCATCGGCAGCACGCGGTATCACGACATCGACGCCGCGATCGACCGCGTGGAGATCGGGTATACCTGGTACGCGAAGAGCCGGCAGCGGAGCCACATCAATACGGCGTGCAAGCTCCTCCTGTTGAGTCACGCGTTCGCGCGATACGTGGATGTTCAGCATTCTTCAGTGCGAGTGGCCGGACGTGAAGCGGCATCTCGCCACCAGACTGTCGAGAGGGCCCAGCCGATGATTGCGAGCGATCTTGTCCTGCTGTTGGTTCGCGAACTCGAAACCGTTCAGCGCGAAGTGGAGATGTGCGCGGACGACGCCGCGCTGTGGCACACGCAGCCTGGCGTGACGAATTCTGTCGGGAATCTGGCCGCGCATCTCGCCGGCAACGTTCAGCATTTCATCGGCGCCGTGCTCGGCAAGAGCGGTTACGTGCGCAACCGCGACTACGAGTTCAGCCGGCGCGAAGGCACGCGGGCCGAGATCATGGCGGATCTGCAGGCCGCGATCGACGCCGTGACGAAGTATCTGCCGGCGATGACCGACGCGGACTTCGCGCGCGAATACCCGGAAGCCGTTGGAGGCGTGAGAGTGCGGACGTCGTTGTTCCTGATGCATCTGGCTTCGCACGCGGCTTTTCATCTCGGCCAGGCGGACTACCTTCGCCGCACGCTGAACAACGACGCGCGCACGGCCGGAACCCTGCCGCTCAATCCGCTGTCGCTGTAACGCGTCTCGCGTCTCCGAAATAGGGGTCGGGAGTTATTTCGAAATAACTCCCGATCCCTATTTCCTCACTTCTCGTATTCGTAATGTTGGCAAGGAACTTGAACATGTCGGTCCCATGCCAAGACGACCGATGTCAGGAACTGGTGGCCTTGTTTTTCATGTCATGAACCGCGGCGCTCGGCGTCTGCAGTTGTTCGACCATGACAGGGACTACGAGGTCTTCCTTCAAGCGTTCGCCGATGCGCAGGATCGGGCGCCGGTGGATGTGTTTGCGTACTGCCTGATGCCAAACCACTTTCACATGGTCGTCCGACCCCGCGAGGATGGCCAACTTGCTGAATTCATGAGACTTGGGACCGGCACCCACAGCGTGAGGTGGCATTGGCAACGCGGATCCCAGGGCGGCGGATGCGTCTATCAAGGGCGGTACCGGGCGTTTCCGATCCAAACCAACTCTTACTTCCTAAATGCGTGCAGCTACGTTGAAGGCAACGCCTTGCGGGCCGCCTTGGTGAATCGCGCTGAGGAATGGCAGTGGTCGAGCCTGAGCGCGCGTTGCAGAAACTGCCACATTGTGCCGCTGTCAGAATGGCCAATTGTGCGACCTGACAATTGGATGGGGCTGGTCAACGACCGTCACTCGGACTCCGAACTGACCGAAATCCGACGGTCCCTGTTGCGCAACCGGCCGCTTGGAGATGCCAACTGGAGCCAGGCGGTTGCGACATCTCTCGGCCTGCCGACCGGCCGGTCGGCAGGCCGGCCGAGGGCAAAGAAATAGGGGTCGGGAGTTATTTCGAAATAACTCCCGACCCCTATTTTACTACTGAAGTTTTCTGAGGATCCGGTCCTGGATCCAGTGCGCATCCCACCACTCGATGGGATTCACCATCTGACCGTTGACGAGCATCGTGAAGTGCAGGTGATCGCCGCCAGCGAGACCCGTCATGCCGCTCTTGCCGAGTTCCTGACTCTTCTCGACCATGTCGCCGACCTTGACGCCGATCGAGGAGAGGTGCCCGTAGAGCGACTGCACGCCCATGCCGTGATCGATGATCACGCAATTGCCGTAGATACCGAGCTCGGCGGCGAAGAGGACCTTGCCGCGGTTCGATGCGACGACCGCCGTGTTGGCGAACGAGGCAAGGTCGAAGCCGAGATGCACCTGCTTATCGACCTCCTTGCCCTGGTAGGTGTACGTCCTGAAACTCGCAAACGGCGCTTCAGCTTTCGTGTTCGTGAACGGATGGAACACCGCGCCGCCCCAGAACATTTCCGGCGCCGTCTGCGCCGCCATTGAGTGAATCTTCGCGTTGTTCTTCTGCCGAAGCTCGTTGTTGATTACCATGAACTTCTCGATATTCGTCCCCGCCGGCGCAATCTCCGTCGTCCCCGCCATGATCGCCGGCACAACGCGATCGAGCAGCTTGTCCTCGATAGGAATCGTGCTCCTCGGGAACGGCTTCGTGAACGTCATGCGGTCGAAGTCGCTCGACGCTTCTTCGCCCGTAAGATCGCGCGCGAACAGCTTCATCGGCACGTTGACGTCCTGGTCGTAGCGCAACGCGAAAAACGCGATCCGCATGCCGTCCTTGTATGGGAAGCCTGGGTACTCGATGTCACCAACCCGGACGCCCGACACGACATCCTCAGGCGTCGCGCGATAGACGATCATCTCGGACCCGCCAAGATTGATGTAGTGCTTGGACGAGACCACGGACACACGCGGTTTCTCGAGCCGGATCGTTATGTCCTTCACGGTCTCAGTCGTCACTGTCCGCATGCCCCAGACCTTGCGCGAGGCGGTGACGATGACTTTCGCCGCGCCGGCCTGCACCTTTAAGCCGGGCGCCGACGCTGCGCTCACGGTCGTCTTGACGAACGACGATCCAGACGGGGGAGTGACCACCGGTGTTCGGGTGCCGTCCTGTTCGAAGTAAATCGCGACGTCGGCGGGCGTTGGCGACTCGAGCTGGAACTCAATCGGAATCGCCGCGCCGGCAAATTCACCTGGTTTGCTGAGCGTCACGGCAGGCCGCGCTTGAAAACCGGCGGCGACGAACGCGGCGCCCGCGCCAACGATCAGGACGACAACAAGGAGTAACAGCTTGCGCATTTCTCATAGTACCAAGAACAGGTAGACTCAGCCTGCTTTGGAGGCCTTTATGACGTCCCGTCAACTCTTCGTCGGACTTGCCGCGGCTGCGGCCGCGGCGACGTGTTTATCACCCGACATCACAGCCCGGCAGGGCGCCGCCGTCCCGTCCGCGATGTTCGCGCCGCTCACGTGGCGCCCGGTTGGACCGATGCGCGCCGGGCGGACCTGCTCGCTGTCCGGACACAAGGATCAGCCCTTCACCTTCTATATTGGCGTCTGTAACGGCGGCGTGTGGAAGACGAACGACGCCGGCACGACGTGGACGTCTCTCTTCGACGAGCAGCCGACCCAGTCGATCGGCGCCGTTGCGGTGGCGCCCTCAGACCCGAGCATCATCTACGTCGGCAGCGGCGAAGGATTGCATCGCCCCGACCTTTCAGTCGGCGACGGCCTGTATCGCTCGGCGGATGCCGGCAAGACGTGGACGCACCTCGGGCTGCGCGATGCGCAGCAAATCGCCGAGATCGCCGTCGACCCGCGGGATCCCAAACGCATCTTCATCGCGGTACTCGGGCACCCGTACGGTCCGAATGCGGAACGCGGTGTGTACCGATCGACCGACGGCGGCCGCACGCTGACGTCCGTGCTCAATCGCGGCGAGAATGTCGGCGCGCGCGATGTGGATATCGATCCCGCCGATCCGAACGTCGTCTACGCCTCTCTGTGGGAAGCGCGGCAGGGCCCGTGGGAAAACGCCGCGTGGAACGGCACGACGAACGGTCTCTTCAAATCCACCGACGGCGGCGCGACATGGAAACAGCTCACGAACGGATTGCCCGCGGCGTTTCAACACGCGGAGCTGAGCATTTCGCCGAGTAATTCCAAACGCCTCTACGCGATTGTCGCAGGCGGCGGCGCCGGCGGCGGCCGAGGCGGCGGCGGGGCCGCGGGCGGCGGAGTGTTCTACCGCTCCGATGACGGCGGGGACACGTGGACGAAGCCGACGTCGGACAGTCGCGCCGGCAATCAGCGCGTCTCCGAGTCAAACGTGATCGTGTATCCAGCCAACCCCGACCATGTCCTCGTCAGTGACATCGTCACGTTCAAATCCACCGACGGCGGCCGGACGTGGGCGCCGTTCAAGGGCGCGCCGGGCGGCGAGGATTACCAGGGCGCGTGGATCAACCCCGCGAATCCCGACATCATCGCGATGATCGTGGACCAGGGAGCTGTGGTCACGCTCAATGGCGGCGCCACGTGGAGCTCGTGGTTCAATCAGCCGACCGCGCAGCTGTATCACATTGCCGCCGACTACAACTTTCCGTACCGGCTGTGCAGCGGCCAACAGGAGAGCGGATCCGCATGCGTGGCGAGCCGCGGGAACTACGGCGCGCTCTCGATCCGCGACTGGTTGCCCGTCGGTGTCGACGAGTACGGGTACGTGGCGCCCGATCCTTTGAATCCGCACCTCGTCTACGGCGGGCGGAGCGTGACGCGGTTTGACTACCGGACGGGCCAGACCGCCAACGTGAGTCCAACAGGACGCGGCGGCGGCTCCGGGCCGAACGCCCTCACGTTCCGCCAGGTGCGCACGCAGCCGGTCGTTTTCTCCGAAGCCGACAAGCGCTCGCTGTTTTTCGCGAACAACTATCTGTGGAAAACGATGGACGGCGGAATTACGTGGACCCGCATCAGCGACGACCCCACGCGCAAAGCGCACACAGCCGACAAGAGCATCGGCGTGTACACGACCCAGGCGCAAACGCAGCTGGAGAACAACAGCGCCCGCGTGATCTACACGATCGGCCCATCGCCGATCGATGTGAACCGCATTTGGATCGGCACCGACGACGGCGTGATCAAAACGACGGCTGACGGCGGCAAGACGTGGAGCGACGCGACGCCGCCGCAGCTCGGCACCTACTGGAAAGTGTTCATGATCGATGCGGGGCGATTCGATGCCCGCACGGCCTACGCCGCGGTGAACACCCTGCGGGTCGACGAGATGCGGCCGTACATCTACAAAACGCATGACGCGGGGAAGACCTGGACGCCGATCACGGCCGGCATGGAAGACGCCGGCCCCGTCAATGCCGTCCGCGAGGATCCGAAACGGAAGGGCCTGCTCTACGCGGCCACCGAAAAAGGCGTCTACGTTTCGTTCGACGATGGCGCGCGCTGGCAATCACTCCGCCTGAATCTCCCCGCATCGTCGGTCCGCGACCTGATCGTGAAGGATGACGACGTCGCGGTGGCGACGCACGGCCGCGGTTTCTGGATTCTCGACGACGTAACGCCGCTGCGGCAGATGGATGCGAACACGACGACGAAGAACGCCGTGCTGTTCAAGCCCGCGACGGCGTGGCGCGTGCGGTGGAATACGAGCACGGACATGCCGTGGCCCAAAGACGAGGCGACGCTGCCGAATCCACCGGAGGGAACGCCGATCAATTATTTCCTGAAGGATGCCGCGGCCGGACCCGTGACGTTGGAGATTTCGACGCCGGATGGAAAACTGGTTCGCCGCTACTCGAGCGCGGATGCACTCGCGCCGGTGCCGGACGCGACCACTGCGACCGTGCCGATTCACTGGTATCGCCTTCCGCGCGGGCTCGGAACGTCTGCGGGCGCGCATCGGTTCTATTGGGATTTGCGTTACCAGCCGGCTGACGGCGGCGGTGGCGGGCGCGGCGGCGGCCCGTCTATTCAGGCCATTCCGTACAACAGCGGGCCCGCGCCCGGCACACCCCTCGTGGCGCCGGGTACGTACCACGTAACGCTCACGGTAAATGGCGCCAGCTACTTGGAACCGATCACAGTGAAGCAGGATCCGCGCGTGAAAACGCCGGCCCTCGTGATGCAGCAGGCGTACGCGGCGACGTCGGCGGTGTATTTCGGCGCGATGGACGCGCGCGCGGCGGCGGAACGCGTACGCGCGCTTCGAGCGCAGATTGCGGACCGACTGCCGAGCGCGACCGGCGCCGCAAAGACCGCGCTCGAGGCGCTCGACAAGAAACTCGCGGCCCTCGCCGGCGCAGGCCCGGCGCCAGCCGGCGGCGGTCGCGGCGGTGGCGCCCCGGCCGCTGCGGCGTCAACGGATACGCTTGGCGCCGCAGCGGCTTCGCTCGGCGGCCTGATCAATTCACTGGGCGCCGCCGACGTGCAGCCGACGGCTATTCAGATGAATGCGATCAGCGCGGCGCGAACGTCGGCGGCAGCAGTAATGGCGAAATGGCGAACGCTGTCCACGATCGAGCTCGTGGCAGTGAACGCCGCGCTGAAGGCCGCCGGAGTTGCGGAGCTGCGTTAGTTCAGAGACGCCGCTGCGCTAGTTCGAAAACGCCTGGATCCCGGTCTGCGCGCGGCCGAGGATCAACGCATGAATGTCGTGGGTGCCTTCGTAGGTGTTCACGACTTCCAGATTCACGAGATGGCGGATGACGCCGAACTCGTCGGTGATGCCGTTGCCGCCCATCATGTCGCGCGCCATGCGGGCGATGTCGAGCGCCTTGCCGCAGGAATTTCGTTTGAGCAGTGAAGTGATTTCGACCGCGGCGGTCCCTTCTTCCTTCATGCGGCCGAGGCGGAGACAGCCTTGCAGGCCGAGCGCGATTTCCGTCTGCATGTCGGCGAGCTTCTTCTGAATCAGCTGATTGGCCGCGAGCGGCCGGCCGAACTGCTTGCGCTCCAGCACGTACGACCGCGAGCGCAGCCAGCAATCCTCCGCGGCGCCGAGCGCGCCCCACGCGATGCCGTAGCGCGCGCTGTTCAAGCACGTGAACGGGCCCTTGAGACCGCGCACGTCCGGAAATGCGTTTTCTTCAGGGCAGAAAACGCCGTCCATGACGACTTCGCCGGTGATGCTGGTGCGAAGGCCAACCTTGCCGTGAATTGGAGGCGCGCTCAGCCCCGTCATGCCTTTTTCAAGGATGAAGCCACGGATCTCGGCCGACTCGTCTTTCGCCCAGACGATGAAGACGTCGGCGATCGGGCTGTTGGTGATCCAGGTCTTCGTGCCGGTGATCGAATAACCGCCGTCGACTTTCGTCGCGCGCGACGTCATGCCTCCTGGATCCGAACCGTGATTGGGCTCGGTGAGACCGAAGCATCCGATCCATTCGCCGGTGGCGAGCTTCGGTAAAAACTTCGTCTTCGCGGCTTCGGTCGCGAACTCGTTGATCGGCACCATCACGAGCGAGCCCTGCACGCTCATCATCGAGCGGAACCCGGAATCGATACGCTCGATCTCGCGCGCGACGAGGCCATACGCCACATAGCCGAGGCCCGCGCCCCCGTATTCCTCTGGAATGACGATACCGAGCATGTCGAGCGCGCCGAGTTCTCTGAAGATCGCGACGTCGGTCTTCTCGTGTCGAAAGGATTCGAGCACCCGCGGCAGCAGCTTGTCCTTCGCGTACGATCTCGCCGTCTCGCGGATCATGCGTTCGTCGCCGGTGATCTGCTGATCGAGGAGGAAGGGGTCGCTCCACTCAAAACGGGCACTCGCCATCACGTGAAGATATCAGACGCGGTACCCGTTCAGCACCGCGGGCATCCTCCGGGGAGAACGCCCCGGACCGCTGGTCGCGTATCGCCTGTCTCGCTACGCGCGTCCGCGTATTTCAGCGGCCAGGCCGCCCTCGGGCGGCCGCGCGAACGTCAGCGAGAATCCAAGGCGCTCGAGCGATTCGGCGGCGATTGCGAGGCCGAGCCCCTGGCCATCGTGACGGCGCGTGCGCGCTTCCGCGCTCCTGAAGCGCCGCGCAGTGAGTTTCGGCAGTTCCGGTTCGCTCACCCCGGGCCCGTCATCGATGACGCGCAGCAAAAAGCCTGAATCGAGCACGATCGCCACGTGACCGCCGGTACGGCCGTAGCGGATCGCGTTGTCGACGAGATTGCTGAGCGCCTGCTCCAGCAGCGTCACCTCCGCGGAGATGACGATGGGCGTTTCCGGAACGGCGAAGTTGAGCTCGATGCCCGACGCCGCCGCGATCATTCGATGGCGCGCGGCGACACGTTCGACGAGCGCGTTGAGATCGACGGGGTGTCGCTCGAGCGGCACGTCGGCAGCGTCGAGACGCGTCGCGGCGTTGAGGTTGCGAATCAGCGAACCGAGGTAATGAACCTCGTTGATGGCCGCGCGGACAGTGTCATTTGATTCAGCGCGTTCGAGCGCCGCCAGGTGCCCTTGAAGCACCGTCAACGGCACGCCGATGTCGTGAGCGGTGTTGGCGACGAACTGCCTCAGCGCGTCCTCGCGGGCTTGCAGTTCGACAAACTGCTTTCGCACGCGTCCGCCGGCTTCGTTGAACGCGGCGGCGAGCGCGGCGACTTCATCGCCGCCGGCGGCCGGCACGGGCGTTTCATATTTGGAGTCAGCCGAAACGTGGACGTCGGCGGCCAGCTTGCGCAGGCGCGATATCACCGGGCCGGCCGCGAACCAGGCCGCGCCGATCGACGAGAGCGTGATCAGCGCGAGCGTCGCGAACTGGTCGCGCCGCGCGCCCGGCCTCTCGCGCATGCGGACGACGAGGAGGGCGCACGCGGGAGCGGCGCGATCGAGCCACACGCCGCGCTCGATCCCGCGGCCGCCGACGTCGTTGTACGGGATCGTCGCGGCATCGGACGAGGCCAGCGCGGCGCGAAGGCCCTCGCTGATTGGCGGCAGGGAAATTCGCGCGGGAGAGAGGTCCGACGAAAAACTTGCGACGTCATACGGTCTTTCACGCGGTGAACGCGGAGGGCGCGGTGGAGGGGCTTGAGCAAAAGGCGGGCCGCCGGGCTCGCCCTCCGGAGCGCCTGGCCTGAACGACGGGCGCGAAGGCCCGTCTTCGAAGATGCCGTCGCTTGCGATGCATCGCTCCCGCACGCCGGAGGCGATCTCCGTGCGCGTGAACTGATCGAGCCGGTCGGACATCTCTCGGAAGCGCAGTCCGTCGTCGATGATGAACAGCACGAACGCCAGCGGGAAGGCGACGAGCAGGCTCGTGAGCAGCAGGCGAACGCGTAATGTCATGCGTCCGCCTTGTCGGTTTTCAGGCGGTAGCCGACGCCCCAGACGGTTGCGATGAGCGCCCCGGCGTCCCCGAGTTTCTTTCGAAGCCGCGAGACGTGGACGTCCAGCGTGCGTTCGTCGCCGTCGCGCGCGGGATCGAGGACGTGCTCGGCAAGCCAGCCGCGCGACACGGCGGCGCCAGGACGCCGGGCGAGCGCCGCCATGAAATCGAATTCGGCGCGCGTGAGGTCGATGCTGGCGCCGCCCACGCTGACGGCGCGTGCGTCAAGATCGATGCGGAGGGCGCCGGCCTCGATGACCTGGCGGCCGCCTGTGAGCGCCGGCCGGCGAAGCCGCGCGCGCACCCGCGCCAGCAGTTCGTCAGGCCAGAAGGGTTTCGTCAGATAGTCGTCGGCGCCGAGCTCGAGCGCGCGGACCTTGTCGGCCGCGTCGAGCCGCGCGCTCAGGACGAGCACGGGCACCTGGTGCTGCTCGGCGCGCAGCGATTTCAGAACGTCGAACCCGTGCGCGCCCGGCAGCATGAGGTCGAGGATCACGAGCGCGTACCCGGCGACGTCCTCGGCCATCGCCGCGTCGCCCCGCGTGACGAGCGTCGGCGCGAAGCCGGCGGCGCGGAGATTCTCCGTCACCTGCCGACCGAGCTTTTCGTCGTCTTCCACGACCAGGATGCGCATGAGTCAGCGAGAGCTTAACAGGCGATCCGCGGGCTTAAGGTTTGCGAAAGGTGGCCTCCGTAATCTGGTTTACAGGAGGCGCGAACGCGCACTCCGTTTCTCAACAGGAGGCGCTTATGCGCATGCATCTCAGTTTGTTCACCGCCGCGGTCGTCCTCGTGCTGGCCTGTTCGTCGCCGGCTACGCCGGCCGCGACCTCAACAACGTCGATCACTACGACAGGTTCGATCGCCGCGAACGCGCCGGCCATGTATCAGCGGTTCTCGTCCGCCGCGGTGACGATCACGGTCGACGGCGCGACTGTGGTGTTGAAATCCAACGCCGTGCCTGATCACAAGAGCCCGTACTGGGGCACGACCAACGCGCTGTACGAGGCGCCGCATTCCGGGATGGTTCAGAACCCGAATTTGATTGTGGCGCAAACTCTGACGTTGCGCGTGCCGGCGAGCCCCGCGGTGGCGTCCGCCTCATCCGACACGCCGATGGGGCCGATGGGGATGGCGATCAACGGCGTGCCGCTCTTCAATCAGTACGCGGCCGGCCGCAGCCCGCTCACTGGCGAGATCATCTCGTTCGACCGCTACTACGGTCATCCGCAGCAGTCAGGCCAGTATCACTATCACCTCGAGCCGCTGTGGCTGACGGCCTCAAACGGAGCCGCCAGCCTGATCGGCGTGCTGCTCGACGGTTTTCCGGTCTACGGCCCGAAGGATTCGGACGGCAGCACGCCATCAAATCTCGATTCGTGCAACGGCCACACCCGCGCAACGGCAGACGCCGCGGCAGGGATCTATCACTACCACGCGACGACGGCCGTGCCGTACTTAAGCGGTTGCTACAAAGGCACCGCCGGATCGGTGGGGTAGACGCATGCGATCCGCGATCCTGCTGTTGATCATCGGTTTGTCGATTGGCCCCTCGGAGCCTGTGAAGCGCGTCGAAGAGTTCTGGCCGAACGGGACACTCCGGCGCGCGTTTGACGTGCGCAAGGACGTGCGCCACGGTGAGTACCGCACATGGACGATCGACGGCAAGCCGTATGAGCTGAAGCACTTCGCCGACGGCCGCGAAGACGGGCTGCAGCAGGCGTGGGACGAGAACGGGCGGCTGTATCTCAACTATGAGGTCAGGGACGGGCGCCGATACGGCATGGTGAATGCGAAGCCGTGCCTGCCGGCGGATGACGCCGGCATGTCTTCCCTTGAAGCGGCGAGGGTACTGCGATGAGGTCGCGATTGGTGTCAGTGTCTGCCTGGGCGATCGCGATTGCGTCGTTGGGCGCGACGACGTTTCTGGCGCTGGCGAGACCGGCTGAGGGGCTGCCGTTCTACGCGGATTCCGAGTTCACGCCGAGGTGGCGGGGCGCGTCGCACCGCGTGGGCGAATTCTCGCTCCTTGACCAAACGGGTGGCCGCTTCACCGATCGTCAGCTTCGCGGCCGCGTGCACCTCGCGAGCTTCATCTATACGCGGTGCTCGGCGATCTGCCCGGCGCTCGTCACGAGCCTCCGCCGCGTCGATCGCGCCGTCGTGGACGATCGGTTTCGAATCGTGTCGTACAGCGTCACGCCCGACCTCGATCCGCCCGCTGTGCTTGCCGCATTCGGCTCGGCGCGCGGCATCGATCCGTCGCGGTGGATTCTCGCAACTGGAGAAAAGGCCGAGATCTTCCGTCTCGCGCGCGAGTCGTACTTTGCGACTGATGAAGTGCTGTCGAAGACGCTGGCTGACCCGGAAGCGTTTCTCCATACGGAGAAATTGATCCTGGTCGACGCCAGCGGCAAACTGCGCGGGGTCTACGACGGCACGTTCCCGGCGGATGTGGATCACGCCATCGCCGACGCCAGACGTCTCCTCTCGGGGGGGTGAGGGCTATGTTGATGCACTTACAATGTCTCGGTGATTCCGCTCAGTCTCGCTGATTTCGAGGCCGCCCGTGCACGCATGGGCAGCCACATTCACCACACGCCGCTGCTGACGTCTCAAAACCTCAGCGAACGCACGGGCTTTGATGTGCGGCTCAAGGCTGAGCTTTTTCAGAAGACCGGCTCGTACAAGATCCGCGGACCCCTCAATAAGTTCACATTCCTCAGCGCGGAGGAAAAGTCGCGCGGGGTGGTCTGCTCGTCGGCCGGCAACCACGCGCAGGGCGTCGCGCTGGCCGCCAGGATCCACGGCATCAAAGCCGTCGTCTGCATGGCCGCCAACGCGACGCCCTCCAAGATCGAAGCCACCCGCGCCTACGGCGCCGAGGTCGTGCTCCACGGGTCAATCTGGGACGAAGCCAACGACAAAGCGAAGGAACTCGTCGCCGAGCGCGGTTACACCTACATTCATCCGTTCGACGACATGCAGCTGATCAATGGTCAGGGGACCGTTGGTCTCGAGATCGTGCGCGACTGGCCGGAAGTGGATGTGGTGGTCGTGCCGATCGGCGGCGGCGGGCTGATTTCTGGCGTATCGATGGCCGTGAAGTCATTCAATCCCAAGATCCGGGTGATCGGCGTCGAGTCAGCGGGCGCCCCCGGGATGAAGAAGAGCGTCGAAGCCGGCCACGTCGTCACGCTCGACGCGGTCGACTGCATCATCGACGGCCTGCGCGTGAAGCGCGTCGGCGAGCAGACGCACGAGGTCGTGAGCCGGTTCGTCGACGAAATCGTAATTCTGCCGGACGAGCAGATCTTCGAGGCTGTGGTGTGGCTGATGCAATACGTGAAGGTGGTGCCCGAGGGCGCGGCGGCGGCGGCGGTCGGGGCGCTGCTGCAGAACCTGATCAAGGTGCCGCGAGGCTCCCGTGTGGTGTGCGTCCTGAGCGGCGGCAACGTGAATCTCGATCAACTCCGCGGTCTTCGCTGGAACTGATAAAATCCCTCAGCTTTGTCGGTCAACCCCCAGCATGCAATCGCTATCGGTGTTCTTGGTTGTGGTCATTGGGGCCCCAACCACGTGCGCGTGTTCTCCCAGCTCAAAGACTCGGTCGTCACCGCGTTCGCCGACCCGGATCCGAAGCGCCTGTCCGCGATCAGCGCGCAGTTTCCTGACGCGGCCGCATTTGCCGACTACAAGGAACTGCTCGCCACGGCCAGGATCGACGCCGTCGCGATCTGCGTGCCGACGCGCCGTCACTACGAGGTCGCGAAGGCCGCGCTCGAAGCGGGGAAGCATGTGCTCTGCGAGAAGCCGCTGACGGCAGACGTCGCTGAGGCACAGGAGCTCGATCGCATCGCCGCCGAGCGTGGTCTCATCCTGATGACCGGGCATGTGTTTCTCTTCAATCCCGGTATCCTGAAAGTCCGCGCTCTGCTCACCGCGGGCGAGCCCGGCCGCGTGTATTACCTGCGCGCGCTTCGCACGAATCTTGGCCCGATCCGCCGCGACGTCAACAGCGTGTACGACCTCGCGTCGCACGACATCGCGATCTTCAACTTCCTCCTCGACGCCGAGCCGGTCAGCGTCTCGGCCGTTGGGGCCGCGTTTCTCCAGGAAGGCATCGAGGACGTCGCCTTCGTGTCGTTGAAGTATCCGAACGGCGTCATCGCCAACATCCAGGTCAGCTGGCTCGATCCGAAGAAACTGCGCGAGATCGTCGTGGTGGGCGACAAGAAGATGATCGTGTGGGATGAGCTTGCACCGGCCGGCCCTGTCTCGATCTACGACAAGACGATCGTCAAGCAGGACTACGACACCTTCGGCACGTTTCAGTTGCTCGCCAAGGAAGGGGATCTGACGATCCCGCGCGTGCAGCCGCAGGAGCCGCTCAAGGTGCAGAACCAGCGCTTTCTCGACTGCATCCGCGCCGGCAGGATCGACTTCTCCGACGGCCCTTTCTCGGTGGGCGTTGTGAAGGTGCTGTCGGCGATCGAGAAGTCGCTCAAAGCGGGCGGCGCGCCGGTGGAGGTCTGATGAAAGCGAAGGCGCCCGTTCACTATCAGCACCCGCTCGCACTCGTCGAAAGCACGTCGATCGGCAAAGGCACGCGCGTGTGGGCCTTTGCGCATGTGATGAAGGGCGCGAAGATCGGGCAGGACTGCAACATCGGCGACCATGCGTTCGTGGAATCCGGCGCCCGGATTGGTAACGGCGTCACGATCAAGAACGGCGTTGCCGTGTGGGAAGGCGTGACGCTCGAAGACTTTACGTTCGCCGGTCCGAACGCCGTCTTCACCAACGACCTTCGGCCGCGGTCACCGCGGTTTCCCGGCGGCAAGGTTCGGTACGCGGACAAGTCATGGCTCGGCAGGACGCGTGTGAAGCGCGGCGCCAGCATCGGCGCGAACGCCACGATCGTCTGCGGCGTCACGATCGGCGAATTCGCGATGATCGGGGCCGGCGCGGTCGTGTCTCGCAACGTGCCGCCGCACGCGCTGTGGCTGGGTGTCCCAGGCAAGCTTGCCGGTCACGTCTGCGAATGCGGCGAGAAACTCTCGTTCACGGACGACAAGGCGCGCTGCAAAGCGTGCGGGACACGCTTCGTCACAAGCCGCGCACGCGTCTCCCGGGTCGCGAAACGCCGCGGCCGCGTTGTGCGCTCATAAGACGATGCGCGTGCTGGCCTGCTCGATTGCGTTCAACGAATCTCAAAAAATCCTGAGAGTCATCGAGCGCGTCCGGTGCGGGGATGCCGACCTGAATAAAGTCGCTGACGTCTGCGAGTTCATGGTGTTCGACGACGGCTCGACGGACGGGACGGCGGAGGCTGTCCGCAGCCGCGGATTTCGCGTCGAGCGGCACGAGCGGCAGGCCGGCGTCGGCGCGGCTATTCGCGCCACCATTCGCATCGCCCAGCGCGAAAAATTCGACGTCGTCGTCATCATGGCCGGCAACGACAAGGACCGGCCGCAGGAGATTCCGCGGCTGCTCGCGCCGATTGTCGCCGGCGAGGCGGATTTCGTGCAGGGATCGCGTTACCTCCGCGGCGGTGATTTCGGCAACATGCCGTTCTATCGCCGCCTCGCCACGCAGTTCGTGCATCCACTGCTGTTCTCGCTCGTGACGATGCGCCGGATTACGGACAGCACGAACGGGTTTCGCGCGTTCCGGGTGTCGTTGTTTGACGATAGGCGCATCGACCTGGATCAGCTCTGGCTCGACAATTACGAGCTCGAGCCGTACATTTTCTTCAAGGCGATCCGGCTTGGTTACCACGTGGTCGAAGTGCCCGTGACCAAGATTTATCCGCCGCACGAGCAGGGCTACACGAAGATGAAACCGATCACGGGATGGTGGAGCATCCTGCGGCCGATCGTGCTGCTTGGCCTCTTTATCAAGAAATGACTTCAAGGGCTGATATGGACAAGATTCCGTTTGTTGATCTCGCGACTCAATACCGTTCCATCAAGGCCGAGGCGGACGCGGCCGTGCTGCGCGTCTTCGAGCGCGGAGATTTCATCCTCGGGCAGGACGTCACGGCCTTCGAGCAGGAGTTCGCGGCGTACTGCGAGACGTCGCATTGCCTCGGCGTGGCCAACGGCACGGACGCGCTGAAACTCGCGCTCCAGGCGTGCGGCATCGGGCCGGGCGACGAGGTCATCAGCGCCGCGCACACGTTCATCGCGACGACGCTGGCGATCACGGAGTGCGGCGCGACGCCGGTGCTCGTGGATTGCGATCCGGATTACTACCTGATCGATGTCTCGAAGATCGAGGCGGCGATCACGCCGAGGACCAAGGCGATCCTGCCGGTGCATCTCTACGGGCAGTGCGCGGACATGGACCCGATCATGGCGATTGCTCAGAAACATGGCCTGGTCGTGATTGAAGACGCGTGCCAGTCGCACGGCGCGAGATACTTCTCTCAAGGCCCTGGCGGGCCGGGCAAGCGCGCCGGCTCGATCGGCGATATCGCGGCGTTCAGTTTCTACCCGGGCAAGAATCTCGGCGCGTACGGCGACGGCGGCGGGATCACGACCAATCGCGCGGATCTGGCCGAGCGTGTGAAGTTGCTGCGCAACTACGGCCAGCGCGTGAAGTACCACCACGACGTCCGCGGCGGCAACAGCCGTCTCGACACGGTGCAGGCGGCAGTGCTGCGCGTGAAGCTGCGCCATCTCGATGACTGGAACACCGGCCGCGCGAACGCGGCGGCTGAATACGGCAAGGTGCTCGCGGGTAAGAGCATCGGCCTGCCGAAAATCGCGCCGAACACGACACATGTATTCCATTTGTATGTGATCGATACCGACAATCGGGAAGGCGTGCAGAAGGCGCTCGACGCCGCCGGCGCGCAGCACGGCATTCACTATCCGATTCCGATCCACCGCCAGCCTGCGATGGCGGACCTCGGTTACAAGGAAGGCGCGTTTCCGGTCTCGGAACGCATCGCGCCGCGGATCCTGTCGCTGCCCATGTTTCCCGAAATAACGAAGGAACAAATCGCCCGCGTCGCTGCGGCGATTTAAATAAAGTCGGGAGTTAATTACGTCAGATCACGTAATTAACTCCCGACTTTATTTAATGCGATCTGAGAGCAGCCCGATGCTGACGGCGTAGGAATTCGCGCAGTTGTAGCCGAGCAGGGCGTCGTAGTTGCTGTAGACCAGGAAGAATCGTTTGTCGCCGCGGACGAGGGCGGCGTTCATGTTGGCCTTGGGTAACGCGGCGCCGCTCGGAAGTGTGACGCCCAGGCGCGCCCAGTCTCGGAGCGGGCGCGCGACCGTCATTTCGCGCATGGCTTTACAATTGCTCGTGCGCATCGGCACCGTGTGATCGACCTTGGCGCGCGCGGCCTTGGTCAGCTTGACTTCGCGGCCCCAGCGCTCCCTCGGCACCCAGCCGTATTGCTTGAGATAGTTTCCGATCGACGCGAAGACGTCCGCCCGCGTCGACCAGATATCGGCCTTGCCATCCCTGTCGAAGTCGACGGCGTATTTGAGATAACTCGACGGCATGAACTGCGGCTGGCCCATCGCTCCGGCCCAGGAGCCCTTGAGCTGGTCCACCGTGATGTGGCCGGCGTCGAGGATGCGGAGGGCGTCGAAGAGCTCACTGCGAAAGAGCGCGCGGCGGCCGTCGTAGGCGAGCGTGGCCAGGGCAGCGATCGTTGGCCGCGTGCCCGTGAAGGCGCCGAAGTTCGACTCGACGGCCCAGACAGCGATCAGGATGCTCGGCGGCACGCCGTAGCCGAGCGCGATCTGGCGAAGCACCGCAGCGTGCTCGTCGGCGGCGGCGTTGGCGTTCCTGATGACCCTCGCCGTCACGCGGCGCGACACGTAGGTGTCGAGACTGACGACGGTTTCCGGCTGGGTGCGGTCACGCTCGATGGCCACTGGCAACAGCTCGACGCCGGCCAGCGCAGCGTCGATCGTGGCTTGGCTGATGCCTTTCGACGCGGCTTCCGCGCGGAGGCCGGCGAGAAAGTCTTCGAAGGAGACCTGGGGAGTCTGTGCGGCCAGCGGGACGATCGCCAGCAGCACTACGACGACAAAGCGCATGCTCTATTCTTCCTCAGCTTTTATCTCTCCTCGTTCGGCTTTCGAGGCCGCGATGATCTTCGAGTGCAGGTGCGGCGGCACTTCGTCGTAATGCGAGAACTCCATGTGGTATGCGCCGCGGCCGCCGGTGTGCGAGGTGAGCTGCTGTTCGTAGGTCAGCATCTCGGCCATCGGCACCTGCGCCTTGATCACGGTCGCAGTGCCCTTGGCGTCCATGCCGGCGATCTTGCCGCGCCGGCTGTTGAGATCACCCATCAGGTCGCCGGCGTGTTCTGACGGCGCGTAGACCTCAACGTTCATCACCGGCTCGAGGAGCGTCGGACGCGCGCGTGTCATCGCGTCGCGGAAGGCCAGCCGTCCGGCATTCTTAAATGACAGCTCGTTGGAATCGACGTCGTGGTACGAGCCGTCGAACACCGTCACCCGTAAGTCGACCATCGGGTATCCGGCGAGGACGCCGCGCACGCGCGTTTCCTGGATGCCTTTTTCCACAGCCGGGATGAACTGCCGCGGGATCGAGCCGCCGAAGATATCGTCGACAAACTCGAAATCCGATCCGCGCGGCAGCGGCTCGACGCGGATCTTGCAGTCGCCGAACTGGCCGTGCCCGCCGGTCTGCTTCTTGTGGCGGCCGTGCGCTTCCGTCTTCGCCGTGATCGTTTCGCGATACGGAATGTGCGGCGGTTTGAGGGACACCTCTACGCCGAACCTGCGGCGCAGCTTCGCGACCGTGACCTCGATGTGGAGTTGTCCCTGGCCCGACAGCAGGAGATCGTGTGTCTGCGCGTCGCGCGTCCAGCTGATCGACGGGTCTTCTTCGATCAGCCGATGCATCGATTGCCCGAGTTTGTCTTCGTCGGCGCGCGTCTTCGGCACGATCGCGTAGGAGAGCACCGCCTCGGGGAAACCGATCGGCGGCACGGTAAACGACGCTTTTTTATCGCCGATCGTGTCGCCCGTGTGAGTGTCCTTCAGTTTGGCGACCGCCCCCAGATCACCGGCGTGCACTTCCGGCACCTCGGTCTGCGTCTTGCCTTCAAGCAACAGCAGATGCCCGAGCCGCTCCTGTGCATCCCGCGAGAGATTCAGCGTCGTCGTGTCGCTCTTGAAGACGCCGGAGATGACGCGGAACAGCGTGATGCGTCCAGCAAATGGATCGGCGATCGATTTCCAGACCCACGCGATGGCCGGCGACGTGTTGTCGGCTGAGAGCGTGGCCGCGTCGCCCTTCGAGTCGAGGCCCGGGAACGGACGATCGGCGGGCGACGGCAGGTAGCTGAGAATCGCGTCCGCCAGGGGCTGAGCGCCGATGTTGTGCAGACCCGACGCGCACAGCACCGGGAATAGCGTGCCGTTGCGCACGGCGCGCGTGAGGCCGGTCGTCAGTTCCTCCTGTGTGAGCGTGCCGTTGGCGAAGAACCTCTCCATCAACGCTTCGTCGGCTTCCGCTACCGCTTCGAGCATCACTTCGCGCGCCTCGCTGGCCGCCGCGGCCATGCCGTTTGGGATGCCGCCTTCGGTTGACTTGCCACTGTCATCGTCGGCGAATGTGAACGAGCGCATCGTCACGAGGTCGATCACGCCTTTGAAGCCGTTTTCCTCGCCGATCGGCAGATGGATCGCCACGCACTGGCGGCCCAGATGATCGTGGATCGACTCGAGCGCGCGCCCGAGATTGGCGCGATCGCGGTCGAGCCGGTTCACGACGATCATGCGCGGCAGGCCGGTGGCTTCGGCCGCGGCCCACTCTTTCTCGGTCGTCACCTGCACGCCGCTCACCGCATCGACAACCACGAGTGCGCCGTCGGCGGCGCGGAGCGCCGCGCGGGCGTCGCCCAGGAAGTTGCCCATGCCGGGCGTATCAATCAGGTTGATCTTGTTTTTGCGCCACTCGAAGTGGGCCAGTGCAGCTGAGAGGGTGTGCTTGCGGTAGATCTCTTCGTCGTCGTAATCGGTGAGGGTGGTGCCGTCGTCGACTTTCCCGAATCGTTTCTGTGCGCCGGCGTCGAAGAGCAGGGCGGAGACGAGCTGGGTCTTACCCGAACCGGAATGTCCGACGACCGCGACATTCCGGAGTGCTGCAGCATCGTAGACCTTCATAGCGATACCCTCACATTCCTACTGCCACGTTATTCCTGCGGGCAGGGCATTGCAAATGTGGGAATCGGGCTATTCGTACCGCAGCGCTTCGATGGGGTCGAGCTTGGAGGCCCGAATCGCCGGAATCATGCCGAAGAAAATGCCGACACTCGCCGAGAAGCCGATGCCGATCGCGAAGGCCCACCAGGGGAGCGAGATCGGGAACTTCGTCAGCCAGTGGATGGTGTAGCCGATCGAGGTGCCGAACATGATGCCGATCAGGCCGCCGATCGACGTGAGGAACGCCGCTTCGAAGAGGAACTGCCACAGCACCTCGACGCGCCGCGCGCCAAGCGCTTTGCGCACGCCGAT
>JBKJHW010000039.1:0-39362 GCA_046598935.1 Vicinamibacterales bacterium
TCGGCGCCGAAGCCGCAGGTGAGCTGATCCTCGTGCGCGACGATCACCCGGTTGGTCTTCTTGACCGCGGTGACGATCGCGTCCCAGTCGAACGGCATGATCGTCCGCATGTCGACCACCATGACGCTGATGCCGTCCTTTTCCGCCTGTTGCGCGGCGAGGAGCGAGCGCTGCACGAGCGCGCCCCAGGTCACAACCGTCACGTCCGTGCCCTCACGTTTCGTTGCGGCTTTGCCGAACGGAATCATGTAGTTGTCGCCGGGATACTCGGCCTTGTTGTACGTCTGGCGGTACAGATGTTTGTGCTCGAGAAACAGCACCGGGTCGTCGCACCGGATCGCCGTGCGGAGCAGGCCGGCCGCGTCCTGTGCGTTTGACGGATACGCGATGAGGATGCCGGGGCAGTGCGCGAAGATGCTCTCGCCGGACTGGCTGTGGTACGGCGCGCCGCCGCGCAGATACCCGCCGATCGCCGTGCGCACGACCATCGGGCACGAGAACTCGTTGTTCGAGCGGTACCGCATCATCGACATCTCGTCGCGCAGCTGCATCATCGCGGGCCAGATGTAATCGAAGAACTGGATCTCGACGACCGGCTTGATGCCGCGCGTGGCCATGCCGACGGCGCGGCCGATGATGTTGGCTTCGGCCAGCGGCGCGTTGAACACGCGATCGCTGCCGTAGGCCCTCTGAAGGCCGTGCGTGACTTTGAAGACGCCGCCCTTGCCCTGCACTTCCTTGAGGTTGATCTCCCGCGTCGCGTCGGCGACGTCCTCGCCGAACATCACGATGCGATGGTTGCGCGCCATCTCGTCTTTCATCGTGCGATTGATCGCGGCGACCATCGTGTCGGGCTTGCCCTCCGGAGCTGCGGGCGTATCAAACGCAGCGGAGGAGGGATCGACATCCGGCGAATACACGAAGTCCATCGCCGTGCTTTTCGCCGGCTTGGCCGCTTTCACCGCGGCGTCGGCGGCCTCGTTCACTTCCTTGTCGACGTCGGCGAGAATGGCGGCCAGATCGGCGTCGGTGACGAGCCCTTCCGCTTTCATGCGATCGGCGAGCTTTGTGATGGGATCGCGCCGGGCCTCTTCGATTCGTTCGGCCGACGTCTTGTACAGCTTCTCGTCGTCGGACAGGGAATGCGAATACGGCCGCACCACCTTGGCGTGCACCAGCGCGGGGCCTTTGCGCGCGCGGCAGTACGCCACGGCTTCGGTCATGGCCCGGTAGCTCTCGGCGACATCCGTGCCATCGCACTTGAGGATCTTCAGTCCAGGGAATCCGGACACGACTGCGGACAGCTCGCCGCCGGGTACCTGGACTTCCACCGGCACCGAGATGGCGTAGCCGTTGTCTTCGATCATGAAGATCACGGGCAGCTTGCGCACGCACGCGGTGTTCAGCGATTCCCAGAATTCGCCTTCGCTCGACGTGCCGTCGCCGATCGACGCGTAGACGACTTCGTCCTTCTTGAACGCCTGGTCGTCGCCGCGCATTTCGGCGTTGCGCGTGTAGAGAATGCCGGCCTCGGCGCAGCCGACCGCGTGCAGGCACTGCGTGCCGGTGGGGCTGGACTGCGAGACGATGTTGAGCTTCTTGTGGCCCCAGTGCGACGGCATCTGTCGGCCGCCGCTGTTCGGGTCGTCCGCCGCGCCCACGCCGCTCAGAAACATCTCGTGCGCCGTCATGCCGAGTTGCAGGCAGAGCGCGCGATCCCGGTAGTACGGGAAGAACCAGTCGTAACTCGATTTGAGGGCGAGGCCGGCCGCCACCATGATGGCTTCGTGCCCGGCGCCGCTGATCTGGAAAAAGATCAGGCTCTGGTTCTTGAGCTGGATTTCTTTGTCATCGATGCGCCGGGAGAGCAGCATCGTTCTGTAGATGGCCTTGAGATCCAGATTGGACGGGCCGGACACTGCCGTCGTCGCCGACGTGGCCATTGTGGCGGTCTTCATACGGACCAAATTATACTCGGGTGCATCCGTGGCTCGCCGCGTTTCCCTCAGCCGATGGGACGAAATGTCTCTGGAGCGCATCAATGAAATGGTGTCGCGCAAGGTCATTGCCGGCGCGCGGCAGACCCTCGCGCAGTTCTGGCTCAAGCGCGGCGCGCTGGTCGCCCGGCACGCGCACGATGGCGAGCAGATTACCTACGTGCTCGACGGCGCCTTGCGCTACGGCGTCGACGGTGAGGACGTCGTGCTGCGCGCCGGCGACGTACTCGTCATTCCCCCTGGCGCAAAACACCAGGTGACCGTGCTGGAAGACTCGCTGGTGATTTCGAGCTTCAGCCTTTAATGAACTGTTGGGCCCTTGCCACCCTCGTGCACTTTGAACTTTCGGCGGGCGCGCATGAATCGAAAGCGCGTGGCCGCCGACTGCATCGAATAGCGCACGCCCCTTACACCCTTTAAATAGAGGTAGCCGACGACGAGCCCGCCGAGGTGCGCGAAGTGCGAGACGATGCCGCCGCTCGAGCTGAGGCTCGAGAAGAACGCCATCGCGCCGAAGATCATGACGGCGTAGCGGGCCTGAACCGGGAAGACGAAGAACAGCAGGAGTTGGCGCGTTGGAAACAGCACGCCCCACGCCAGCAGTAATCCGTAACACGCGCCCGAGGCGCCGACCGTCGCGGCGGCGTACATCGCGCGCGTGCCGTCGTATGGCAGGAGTGACACGGCGACGACCGTCGCCGCCGCGCCGATGGCGCACACCATGTAGTACTTCGTGAAACCGGCCGCGCCCCATCGGCGCTCCAGGTCCACGCCGAACATCCAGACGATCAGCATGTTGAACAGGATGTGGATGGCGTCGGCGTGCAGGAACGCGTACGTCGCCACTTGCCAGATCCGGCCGCGCGTCAGGACCAGCTCCGGCACGAGGCCGAAGTAATCGAAGAAGACGGCCTGCGCGAAAAACGTCGGCAGAAACACCGCGACGTTCGCGATGATCAGCGCGCGCACTGCGTAGGTGATCGGTCCCGGGCCGAACTGCGTTGTGGAGCCTCCTGTCGCAAACCGGCTCATGAATCAGCCCCGCACTTTCTTGAGCACGCGGTCGGTCGCCTGCCGGAACTCTTCGATGTGGAGCCAATGCGCCGCGATCACGAGCGTGACGAGCCCGGCGCCGATGCCGCCGGCGACTCGAATCGTCTTGCCGACGAGCGCCGGCCCCGGAAACAGCGCATGCAACTGGGCCTCCGCAAAGTACGCGGCCAGGCCCATGAGGGCCGACGCCACCAGCATTTTCAGAAACACGATCGCGATGTGGCCTGCGTCAAGACCGCCGATGCGCCGCGCTAACAGCCAGAAGAGCAACCCGGCATTCACGGTCGCCGCGATCGCCGTGGCCAGGGCCAGGCCGCGAATGCCGAGCACCCCGTACAACGCGACGCTCAGGACCGCGTTTGCGAGCACGGTCACCACGCTTGCGATGACCGGCGTGCGCGCGTCATTCAGCGAATAGAAACTCGGCGAGAGAATCTTGACGAGGGAGTAGCCGACGATGCCCGGCGCGTAGAAGATGAGCGCCTGCGAGACCATGACCGACGATTGAGCTGTGAAATTACCGTGCTCGAAAATCAGCTGCGTAACGGGCAGCGCGAGCACCATCAGGCCCACGGTGGCCGGTACGCTCAACGCGAGCATCAGGCGCATGCCCCACGACAGCGTCTTGCGCATGTCGGCGTGAGACCCGAGTGCAGCCTGCTTCGCCAGGTCGGGAATCGCCGCCGTGGCGATCGCGACGCCGAAAATTCCCACGGGCATATACATGAATCGAAACGCGAAGGTGAGGGCCGTCGGTGCGCCGACAATGCCGGTCGCGAGAATGGTGCTGACAAGGACGTTGACCTGCGCGGCCGCCGCGCCAAGCGATCCCGGGCCCATCAGCAGCAGGACTTCACGCAGTCCAGGATCGTTCGGATCGAGCGTCCAGGTGTGGCGGTACCCTTCGCGGCGCAACGCGGGAATCTGCGTGACGATCTGCGCCACACCGCCCGCCAGCATCCCGCACGACAGCGCCATGATCGGCGGCCACCCGAGGGAAGTGAAGAGCGGCACGCCGGCGACCGCGCAGAGAATAAAGACGACGTTGTACATGGCCGGGGCGAGCGAGGGCGTGAAGAACCTGCGCATCGCATTCAGGATGCCCATGCACGCCGCGGCGACGGCGATGAGCAGGAGAAAGGGCATGTTGACGCGCGTGAGCAGGACCGTGAGCGACGCCGCGCCGGGCAGCGCGCGGAACTCGTCTTTCGTAAACAGCCAGGTCAGCTGTTCCGCGAACACGACGCCGAGCACCACCAGCGCGCCGGTGACCACGAGCAGTGCGTTGATGACATTCGAGCCGAGCCTGAACGCCGCGGGTTTGCCGTCCGTTGTGAGATAGCGCGTCACGGTCGGCACGAACGCGGCACTCATTGCGCCTTCCGCAAACAGATCGCGCAGAAGCGTCGGGATGCGCGTCGCGATGTTGAATGCGTCCATCGCGAGCGTTGTTCCAAAGAACGCGCCGGAGATCTGATCGCGGACCAGACCGAGCAGCCGGCTTGCCATCGTCGCGGCGCTGATGAATCCCGCGGATTTGGTGAGACTCCGGCTCATCCGTTAATACGGCGGCGAGGGGACTCGCGAAACGGTAAGAAAGAGGGCGCACCCCCTGCGGATGCGCCCTCTTGCCCGGAGGATGGATTGAGAGTCGCCTGCCAGCGCTCTCAACCGATTAGACTGAAGTTCGCGGGAGAAAGTTTGTCTCACTAGCGGGCAGTCAGCCTGTTTTTCACGGCGTCGCTCAGCGCTTTCCCATCAACGGTCAGTCCCGTGAGCTTGATCTTGGCCGCGGCGATCACTTTCCCCATTTCCTTCGCCGACGTCGCGCCGGTTTCGGTCATCGCCGCCTCGATCGCGGCGGCGATTTCGGCGTCCCCGGCCGCCGGCGGCTGATACCGCTCGAGCACCAGGATCTCGGCCTGTTCCTTGTCGGCCAGTTCGCCGCGGTTCCCCGCGCGGAACTGCTCGATCGAATCGCGCCGCTGCTTGATGAGCGACGACACGACCTGCAGCGACTCCGCTGCGTCGAGCGCGCGGTTTTTTTCGACCTCTTTGTTCATGAGCGCGGCTTTCAGCATCCGCAGGGCTGACAACTCGCTCATGTCGCGCCGCTTCATCGCGTCGCCGATGTCTTTCGTGATTGTCTCGAAGAGATTCGCCATGTCAGTGATCCTGGTCTGAGTCGCCGGCGGTGATGTGCCATCCATCCGCCGACGCGTAAAAAGCCGCGTCCACCTTCACGGCATTGATTCTGGCGACAAACTCCATTGTCGACCGCCACGGGTAGTAACCGGATTTTCTCAACAGGCGCCGGAAGCCGGCGTGTGTGGCGAAGACTCGGATCTTGTCGGAATCAGCGGCGCGCGCTTCACGATCGACAAAGCGGAGCAGCGTGACGAGCGCGTCCTCGTCATGCGGATCCACAAAAAAGTCGATCAGGCGCGTGGCGCGGCCGCGCGGTTCCTGGCAGTGCCGGTACACCACGTAGCCCGCGGCGCCGTCGTTGCGATAGAGCGCGGCGGCCGTGTAGCGCACATGCGGCGGCTGGATGTAGCGCCAGTTCAGATACTTCGCGTCGCGGCGAACCGCGCCGGCAAACTTCGGGCCCGCGCGCTCCCAGAGGCGCGTGAATCCCTCATCGAAGTTGCGAATGATCTTCACTTCGCCCTGCATCGGTTTGAGTTGCGCGACCGCGCGCACGAACGGAAACGTGAGCGCCGATACGAGCCGGTTGATCGGCACCGGCCAGTTGGGCCGCCGCAGCGCGCGCCGGCTGAGCGGCTTGACGAGGCAGGGGACCACGCCGAACGACGGAAAGCGCAGCTTGCGAAACAGGCCCGATGACGACTCGGATAAACCGAGACCGAGCGGAGCGCCAACGTTGCGCTCCCATGTACGCACGAGAATCTCGCCAAGCCCTTGCCGCTGACGCTCGGGCGTGACCATGACGTCCGCGCCCCACGCGGCGTCGATCTCGGTGCCGTTCACACCAAGGCGTACCGGAATCGCCGCGTACTGCCCGACGATCGTCTGCGCTTCGCGCGCGACCCAGATCAACGGGCCGTCAGATGGCGTGTTGGGATTGCGGTGGTACTGCCAGTCCCATCGCAGCTTGCTTGCGTCGGCCGCGTCCTGCCCGAAGACGCGGCGATACAGCGATTGAGTTGCGCGCTGATCGTCGGGTCGGTAACGGTCGATCTCGGCCATCTGGGATTCCCATGAATTATAGTCAAGCGGTGCCGCCTGATCTGTCGATCGTCGTGCCGACGTACAACGAGCGTGAGCGACTGGCGGAGCTGGTCGATGCCGTCATCGCTGCAGGCACGACCGCCGGCCTGGCCGTCGAGATTGTCATCGTCGACGACAACTCGCCGGACGGCACCGGCGTTCTAGCCGATGAGCTCGCGAAAACCCGGCCGATGCGGGTTGTCCGGCGCGCCGGAAAACTCGGGCTTGGCACGGCCGTCGTGGCCGGGTTTGCCGTAGCGACAGCGCCAGTCGTCGGCGTGATGGACGCCGATTTCAGCCATCCGCCGGCGCTCGTGCCTGTGTTGTTTGCCGCGATGACGTCGACGAACGCGGACGTCGTTGTCGGAAGCCGGTACGTGCCGGGCGGTTCGACTCCCAATTGGCCGTGGTCGCGCCGGCTGCTGTCCCGCGTGGGGTGCCTCTTGGCGCGTCCGATCGCGCCGATCCGCGACGCCGCTTCGGGGTTTTTCCTGATCCGCGCCGACCTGGCGAGAACCGTCCGCATCCAGGCCGGCGGTTTCAAGATATGCCTGGAGCTGCTCGTGCGCGGCGCGCCGAATCGCGTGGTCGAACTCCCGTATCGCTTCGATGACCGCGAGCTGGGGGAAAGCAAGATGAGCTTGCGCGAGGCCGCCGGCTATCTCATCCAACTGCGCGACTTGTATTGGCTGCGTCTGAAAAACCCG
The DNA here is from genome assembly GCA_046598935.1 of Vicinamibacterales bacterium. Taxonomy (GTDB): domain Bacteria; phylum Acidobacteriota; class Vicinamibacteria; order Vicinamibacterales; family SCN-69-37; genus SCUN01. The sequence goes on from JBKJHW010000039.1 coordinate 6,989, forward strand.
TCGCACCGGATCAAGCACTATCAACAGATTATTTGAACAGCACTCTCACGGTGATCGCAGGCTTCGTGAAGGCGACGCGCGCGAGATCCCACGCGTGGCGCGCAAGGTAACGCGGGCGGAGATAGAATCGGCGGCGCGCGCGGCCGATCGCGTCCTGGACTGAGCGCTCGTCGAGCTCCCCGCAATGCATGGTGTAGTGCGAATACTCGAGCCGGCTCCAGTCGCCGGCGTTCTGCACCCAGCCGGCGGCGGCTGCGCGCTCGCCGAGTTCCGTGCCCGGATACGGTACCGCCGGATAGAAACCCGCGAAGTCGATGTCCAGACCGCACGCGTAGTCGCTCGTGAGCGACATCGATCGGCGCGTCTCGCCGGGATAGCCAAGAATGAAAAACGCAAATGACTTGATGCCTGAGCGGCGCAGATTGGCAATGGCCGCGACAATCGCCGGTTCCTGAAGGCGCTTGTGCATTTCGTCTCGCCGCTCCGGCGATGAGGCTTCGATCCCGAACGAGAGCATCCAGCAGCCGGACGCGCGCAGACGTTCGACAAACGCGCGGTCGGTGAGATTGTCGGCCCGCGCGTTGGCGATCCAGTGAATGGCGAGGCGGCGCCGCACGAGCTCGTCGGCGATCGCGCCGATCGACTTCTGGTGGAGCGTGACGGTGTCGCCCCACAGGTAGAAATACTGCAGACCGTGCGTGCCGTGCAGGCGCTCGATTTCGTCGACGACGGCCGCCGCCGGACGCTCGCGAAACTGATGGCCCTGCTGCAGCGGCGCGACGCAGAAGTCGCACGTGTACGGACAACCGCGCGACGTCTCGACCAGCGCGTATGGCGCATTGACCAGGGGCAACCGGTATTGCGAAAAACTCGTCCCCTCCCAGTCGGGCCCGGCGGCACCGGCGAATCCGCTGAAGCGACCGGCCGCGCGGTGCGCGACGACCGCGCCGTTGTTCCGGAAACACATCGCGTCGATGGCCGACCACTCTCCGGCCTCTGTCATGTTTGCGAGCTGTCGGACTGCATCTTCCGGCTCACCGACGATCACGGCGTCGACATCCAGCGCGCTGTCCCGCGACATCGCAGCCATCGGCGCAGACGACGCGTGTGGACCGAAGCTCACAATCGGCGCGCCGGTCTTTCGTTTAAGCGCGCTCATCGCGCGCGCGTCGGCGTCCCATGTGGGAAAACAGCTCGCGAAAACGATCAGCGTCGGCGCGAACGCGTCGATGCGCCGTGCCGCGGCTGCCGGATCCGCGACTGTGAGATCGACGACGAGCGCCTGATGTCCATCGGCGCGAAGGACGTTCGCTATCCACGCCAACGACAGAGGCGGCTTCGTCGTCCCGAGGACGTCGTCGCGCTCCTGGCAGCGGCCCTGGCGCGTGAAGCTCACGCCGTCTACTGGCGGCGGATTGACGAGTAGCGTGCGCGAACCGAGGGGAGCGGAGGCGGAAGTGATGCCGCTCAGCTTATTTGATGATCGTGCCGGCGGGAACCGGCGTGCCTGGCTTGACCGGCGCGATGATCACGCCGGGTGTTGCAGACGTTCCGGCCATTCCCACTGACGGCTGGTTGCTTGCGGCTGCCGGCTGCGGCCAGGGCGGCTGCGATCCCGGTCCGCGCGGCGGACTATTCGCAATCTGCGTGGCGGGCGGAATGTCGTCGCCCGGCTGACCGACGATGGGCACCGGGTTCGCATTCTGATTCGACGGCATCGTCACCACCGTCGCCGCGCCCGTTGTCGGCCGGCTTGTCGGAAGGACGATCACCTGTTCGATCTGCGACGGGCCGGTCGGCCCGCCCGCGCGACGCGGCGCGACGATGACGCCGGCGGCATGACGGAGGAGCGAGGCCATCACTGCGGTTTCAGGAACGTTGCGGAATTCGTAGGTCAGCGGGTCGCCCATCAGGCGGTCGCCATTGACGATTTTGCTGCCGCCCTTGCGCTGCCACTCCGCGAGGATTTCCGCGAGGGTGACGCCACTGGCGACGAGCGTCACGCGGCCGTCGGCGAAGCTGATTTCGAGCGTGCGAGCTGGCGGGCCGGATTGGGCCCAGACCGTTGTCGTCATCGCGCCGGCGACCAGCGCGATGGACAGTGCGAGCGTCGAACTGAAGCGTCGCATGACTACCAGTATAGACGCCGGACAGGCCCCGCGGGCCGCCTACTTGCGTTCGTGATCGAGGACCCGCTTGAGAATCTCGTCGAGCTTCACCTGGGGGGCATAGCCCACCAATTTCGCCAGTTTTGCCAGGTTCGGCACCCTCCGTGGCATGTCCTCGAAGCCCTCTTCGTAGGCCTGGTCATAGGGGATGAGGACAATATCCGAGGAACTGCCCGCAAGCTTCTTCACCCGCAGGGCCAATTCCATGATGCTCACTTCCTCGGCGTTTCCGATATTGAAGACCTGGCCCACGGCTGCGGACTGATCCTTCAACGTCACGAGCGCCCCGACGACGTCGCCGACAAATGTAAACGAGCGCGTCTGCTGGCCGTCGCCGAAGACCGTGATCGGTGCGCCCGAAAGCGCCTGCCGCACGAAGTTCGGGATGACCATGCCGTAGCGGCCCGTCTGGCGCGGGCCAACGGTGTTGAACAGCCGGACGACGATGACCGGCAGGCCGTATTTCTTCCAGTAGGCGAGCGCGAGGAACTCGTCGAGCATCTTGCTGCACGCGTAGGCCCACCGATGTTTCATCGTGGCGCCCATCACGAGGTCCGCGTCTTCGGAGAACGGTACTGCGGTGCTCTTGCCGTAAACCTCCGACGTCGAGAAGACAAACACGAGCTTGCCCTTCTTCGCCGCGTGCTTCAGGACGATTTCGGTGCCGTGAACGTTGGTTTCGATCGTGCGGACCGGCTCTTCGACAATGAGCTTCACGCCGACGGCCGCGGCCAGGTGATAGATCACGTCGGCGCGATCGACCAGCTCGGCCACCAACTGTGTGTTTTCAACCGCGTCGATGACGTACTCGAAGTTCTTGTGACCTTTCAGATGAGCGATGTTGTCGATCGACCCGGTCGAGAGATTATCGAGGACGGTGACGGAATGACCTTCTGCGATGAGCGCGTCCGCAAGATGTGAACCCACAAATCCAGCGCCACCGGTCAACAAAAATCTCATGCGTATCGTCTCCAATAGAGCTTGCGAGCGCTTTTTTATCGCGCGCCGGCGCCGCAGAGCGCGGCCGCGACGACGTCGACGTGTTCGTCGCTCAACTGCGGATGCAGCGGTAACGAGAATACTTCATTTGCCAGCCGGGCCCCCTTCGGGCACGCGGCTGGACTGAGCGCTGCGAACGCAGGCTGTGCGGGCAGCGCGATGGGGTAGTGGATGAGGGTTTCGACGCCGCGCTCTGCGAGAGCCGCGCGCACGCTCTCGCGATTGGCGGAGCGCACAGGAAACAGGTGATAGACGTGGCCCGGTTCGCATTCGGGCGGCACGGTCGCGACGGCGTCCGGCAGCATGCCGAGCGCGGCGCGGTACCGCGCGGCGAGCGCGCGCCGCCGGGCGGTCCACGCCGGGAGGAACGGGAGCCGCGCGCGAAGAATTGCGGCCTGCATTTCATCGAGCCGTGAGTTCACGCCGAACTCCTGATGGAGATACCGATCGGCCTGGCCGCCGTTGCGGAGGCGCTTCAGCCGGTCCGCGAGCGCGGCGTCGTTGGTGGTGATGGCGCCGCCGTCGCCGAGTGCGCCGAGATTTTTGGTGGGGTAAAAGCTGAACGCCGCGCCGGCTCCGAAACTGCCGACAGGCCTTCCCGCCGACGTCGCCAGGTGCGCCTGGCACGCGTCTTCGACGAGCAACAGATGGCGCTTCTCGCAGAGCGCCGCAAGCGCGGGCATATCCGCCGGCTGGCCGTACAACTGCACCGGAAGGATCGCTTTCGTGCGCGACGTGATCGCCGCGTCCGCCGCGCGCGGATCGAGTGTCATGCGCTCGTTGTCGAGGTCGGCGAACACCGGCGTGGCGCCGGCCATTTGAATCGCGAGCGCCGAGTAGGCGGCCGATACAGGCGCCGTGATCACCTCATCGCCCGGCCCCACACCGAGCGCGCGGAGCAGCAGCGCGATGGCATCAGTTCCGGTGCCGACGCCCACGGAAAACTTCGCGCCCGACGCCGCGGCGAATTCCTCTTCGAACGCGCTGAGTTCGGGGCCGAGGACGAACCAGCCGCGCTCGATCACGCGCTGAATGCCGGCCTGCACGGCCGGCGCGTCTTCTGCCAGACGCAGGTTGAGAAAAGGCACACGGCTGCTCATTGCGGCTCCACGTAGCGCGCGAAATTCGCGCGGTAAAAATCGAGCGTCTGTCGCAGGCCGTCGCGCAGCGTCACATCCCGCGACCATCCCGTGGTTCTTGTAAACAACGATGAGTCCGACACGAACGAGCCGATGTCGATTCGGCGCTTTTCTTCCGGCCATTCGACAAACTTCATCGAGCCGTGTCCGGCCTCGTCCAGAAGAATTCCGACCAGATCGCGGTGGCTGACGGCATCGGGGCTGCCAACGTTGAACGCCTGGCCGTTGACCGCGTCGGTCGCACCCGCGCGCACAAACGCGTCGACGACATCGTCCACGTACACAAAATCGCGCAGCTGAGAGCCGTCGCCGTAGATCTGGATTTCGCCGCCCTCGACGGCGAGGCGGATGAACCAGCCGATGAAGCCCTGGCGGTTGTGGCGGATCAACTGGCGCGGGCCGTAAACATTCGTCAAGCGGAGCGAGCACGCGCGCACACCGAAGACGTTGTTGTAGACGAGGTGATATTGCTCGCCGGCGGCCTTGTTGATGCCGTTGATGTCGGTCGGCCGCACCAGATGCGATTCATCCACCGGCAGCCGGTCGGGTTTGCCGTAGATCTGCCGCGTCCCCGCGTAGACCACTTTCGTCGACGGATTGTGGCGCCTGCACGCCTCGAGCATCGTCAACTGGCTGCGGCAGTTGATGTCGAGATCGGTGTGCGGGTCGTGCATGCTGTCGATGTGGCTGACCTGGCCGGCGAGGGTGAAGATCACGTCTCGGCCTACGACCAGGCGGTTCATCGCGTCGGCGTCGCGGATGTCGGTCGTACTCACCGTGACGCTCGATTCGATGCCGGCGATGTTGAAGCGATTGCCGCCGTAGCCAGCAATCAGCGAATCGACGATCAGGACATCGGCGCCGAGCGCGACGAGGCGAGCGGCGAGGTTCGAGCCGATGAATCCCAGGCCGCCGGTGATCATGACGGGTCGGCCGCGATAAAAGTCCACGCTGTCCATCCGGGCCGAGATTACTACTTCCGCCCGTCAAACCGGAGCGTGGCGATCTGCTCCGACACAAGGCCGACGGCGAACAACAGCACGGCCAGCACGATGAGCAACACCGACGAGTTCGTCACGTGCTGTTGCGTGGCTATCGTCCACGCCGCGTACGCCGCGCCGATGAGAAACGATGCGCCGGCGACCGGGAGGAACACCCTGAGCGGACTGAAAATCGTCATCACGCGAATCACGATAAGAATGAATTTACTGCCGTCGCGAGCGAGCTTGATCTTCGAGGTGCCGACGCGCGATTCGACGGAGATCGGCTCGAAGCGGACGTTGTATCCCGCCTTGATGAACGCGAGCGTTGTCGTGGTTGGCGTGGAAAATCCGTTCGGCATCAGGTGAATGAATTCCATGAAGCACGCGAGCCTGCCGGCGCGCATGCCGGACGTCAGATCCGGGATCTCGCGGCCGGTGAGATAACTCGCCAGCCAGTTGAGAAAACGGTTACCGATGTTGCGCTGCCAGCTGGCTTGCATGCCGCGTGACCTGGCGCCGATGACAAGGTCGTAGTCTCCAAGAGGCGCGATCAGCCGGTCTGCGTCCGACGGGCGATGCTGGCCGTCGGCGTCGAGAATCAGGATGAACTCGCTGCGCGCGGCGCGCAAACCCGTTTTCACCGCTGCGCCGTTGCCTTTGTTGTACGGATGCCGGAGAACTGTGGCTCCCGCCGCTGCGGCCGCCGCGGCCGTGCCGTCCGTGGAGCCATCGTCGATCACGATGATCTCGCGCCAGTTCGCGGCCGGCCCAAGAGCAGAGACGACGCGCCCGATGGCGCCAGCCTCGTTGAAGGCGGGAATGATCACGGTGACCTGGTCGGCTGAGGCCATTTGGGTGGGCGGGACCGAAAATCGTATCACGGGGTTATGTTTTCGCTGGTTATTCGCCTTCGCCAAACAGGGCGAAAATTACGCGCAAGTGCCAATTTCACCATAAGTTGACGGAGTTTCCCGTTGACACCCCTCCTGTGCAGACTTACCATCCACGTGGAGTTTTGTGGAGCAAAGTGGTGAGTAGTCCGGAGTTTGGCTGTGCTGCGCGGTAACCATCCCGCCCGAATTGACGACAAAGGCCGCATCAAGCTGCCTGCGTCGTTCCGCGCGCTCGTCGAGGACGCGCACGGCACAGGCCTGTACATCACCAGCCTCACCGGCGAATCCGTCCGCATCTACCCGATGCCCGTGTGGCGAGCGCTCGAAGCGCGCCTCGAAAAAATGCCGAGCACGCATCCCGCGCGCGTGAAGTTTCTCGCGCGCACAAGTTATTACGGCCAGGCCGTCGAGTTCGACGCGCAGGGCCGCGTGATCATCCCGTGGCAGTTGCGTGAGGTCGCCGGCATGAACGGCGACGTGGACGTGCTGGGCCAGATCGACTATCTCGACGTATGGAACCACGAACGGTTCGTGGCCAAGCTGAAGGCTGAACCCTTCAGCGACGATGACGCCAAGGCGTTGTCGGAGTTCGGCATCTAGGGGCGCCCATGACCATCGACGCGCCTCGACACGCTCCGGTGATGCCCGCCGAAGTGCTGTCGCTCATTTCGCCGAGGGAAACCGGCCTCTACGTCGATTGCACCGCCGGCCTCGGCGGTCACACTGAAGCACTGCTCCACGCCGGCGCCGGCCGGGTGATCGGTCTCGACCGCGACGAACGCGCGCTCTCGCATGCGCGCGCGCGGCTGGCCGGGTACGCCGCGCGCGTCGAGCTCGTGCACGCCGACTACCGAACGCTCCCGCATGTGCTCAAGTCGCGGCAGATCGACACGATTGACGGCGCGCTCGCCGATCTCGGCGTGTCGTCCATGCAGATTGACGACGCGGAGCGCGGATTCAGCTTCAGAAACGACGGCCCGCTCGATATGCGCATGGACCGAAGCGCCGGCGAAGCGCTCGCTGCGCGCCTGGCAACCGTTGATGAAGGCACCCTCGCCGATGTCATCTATCAATTCGGCGAGGAGCGCCACGCGCGCCGTATCGCCCGGGCGATCGTGACCGCGCGCTCGCGCCAGCCGATCGAACGCACCGCGGAGCTTGCGAGCGTCGTGCGCCGCGCAGCCGGCGGCGGTACCTGGCAGCGGATCGATCCCGCGACACGCACGTTCCAGGCGCTCCGCATCTGGATCAACGGCGAGCTCGACGGGCTCGACGACTTCCTTCGTTCCACGGTGGCGACGCTCAGCGTCGGCGGCCGCCTCGTCGTGATTTCGTTTCACTCGCTCGAGGACCGTGTCGTCAAGCAGACCTTTCGCGCGATGGCGCGGCCGATGGACGGGACGACGGCGACCGGAACCATTCTGACCAAGAAGCCGCTCGAGCCGACCGACGCCGAACGCGAAGAGAACCCACGGTCACGCAGCGCGAAGCTGCGCGCGTTGGAGAAGGTCGCATGAATCAGATCGATGTCGAATACGCGATCAGAAAAGACGTGCGGAACAACCCGATCGTGCGCGAAGCGGACCGCCGGCAGGGCCACGACTTCATCCGGACGGCCGGCGTGTGGGCGCTGATCCTCGCGATGGGGCTGTTCGCCGCGTGGCAGCACTTCGAAGTCATTCGCCACGGCTACGAGATTGAAAAGGTCCTGCAGGACAAGGCGGAAGAAGAAGCGATCAACCGCCGGCTGCGCCTGCAGATTGAAACGCTGCGCTCGCCGGAACGCATCGAGCGGATTGCGACCGGCGAACTGCGGATGATCGTGCCGCTCTCGTCGAGCACGCTCGTGATCGAGCGCGTGGCGCCCGCGTCGGCCGACAAGGCCATTGTTGCGCGCGCGGATGTGCGCATCGGGCCTCGGCGATGAACATCAAGAAATCGCTCGACGTGTTCTCCGCCGCGGAACGGCCCGGCGAGGCGTTCGAGGACGCCTGGCGCGCCGGCGTCAAGCGCCGCGTCATCGCCGTCGTGTGTGTGCTGGGTCTCTGGGCGACGGCCGTCGAAGCGAAATTTTTCTATCTGCAGGTCATCGACCACGAGCGGCTGGTGAAGGAGGCCGAGAACCGGCAGCAACGGTCGATCAACGACTTCGCGAAGCGCGGCGAGATCGTCGACCGGAACGGGCAGATTCTCGCGTATTCGGTGGAAGCCGACACCGTGTTTGCGATCCCCACGGCGATCAAAAAGCCCGGCGAGACCGCCGACACGCTCTGCCGCGTGCTGAACGAGTGCACGCCGGAGTTCCGCGCGGGGATGCTCAAGGCGTTCACATCCGGCAGGGCGTTCGCGTACGTGCGTCGTCACGTCTCGCCCGACGAAGCGGCCAAAGTACGCAATCTCAAGCTCGCCGGCATTGCGCTCAAGCCCGAGACGAAACGGTTTTATCCCAAGAAGGAACTGGCCGCGCACGTCGTCGGCTTCGTGAACATCGACAGCGTCGGACTTGGCGGCGTCGAGCGCGCGAGGAACAAGGCCATCGGCGGCATTGACGGCATGTCGGTCATCCAGATCGACGCGCGACAACAGACCGTTCAGAGCCGGGTCACGCGAGCGTCGGTACCCGGCGGCACGGTCGAGCTGACGATCGATCAGTACGTGCAGTACATCGCCGAGCGCGAGCTTGCGGCGGGCATCGCGAAGTTCAACGCGAAGGGCGGATCCGTTGTCGTCATGGATCCGAGCAACGGTGAGATCCTGGCCGCGGCGAATTACCCGACGTTCAATCCGAACTTCGCGGGTCTGGCTGGTCCTGACGAGAGAAGGAACCGCGCCATCGAGAACGTGTACGAGCCGGGCTCGACATTCAAGATCGTGACGGTCTCGGCGGCGATTGAAGAAGGCGTGTTCAAGCCGGGCGAATTAGTCGACACGAATCCGGGCATTCTCCACGTTCCCGGCCGCAGCAAGCCGATTACCGAAGCCAAGGGCAAGAACCATGGAGTTCTCACGTTCGAGGACGTGCTGGTCGAGTCGAGCAACGTTGGCGCGATCAAGATCGGCTACAAGGTCGGCGCCGAGCGGATGGAGCGATACATCCGCCGGTTCGGCTTCGGCCAGCTGAGCAGCAGGGAAATCGCGGGCGAGTCGGCCGGCGTCGCCCTTCCGCCGCGCGATCAGAGTTCGCTCGCGTCGATGTCGATGGGCTACCAAATCAGCGTCACGCCGTTGCAGATGGCGGCGGCCGTGAGCGCGGTGGCCAACGGCGGTACGCTCTATCAGCCTCACGTGATCAGGGCCTCGATCCAGAACGGCGTGCGCAGAGTGACGCAGCCGAAAATCGTGCGCCGATCGATCAACGAAAATACGGCGGCCGAGTTGACGACCATCATGGAGCGGGTGGTGTCGGACGATATCGGCACCGGCAACCTCGCCCAGATTGACGGATACCTGGTCGCCGGCAAGACCGGCACGGCGGCGAAGCTGGTCGACGGCCAGTACTCGAAAACCGACTACAACGTTTCTTTCGCCGGTTTCGTGCCCTCCCGCAATCCGCGCCTGGCGATCCTCGTGATGATCGACACGCCGCGCAACGGTTCGCCGTACGGCGGATCGGTCGCCGCGCCGATCTGGAAGAACATCGCGGAAGCGACGCTGCGCCAGCTCGGCGTGCCGCGCACGATCAATCCGATTCCGCCGCTTCTCATCCGCACGGCCGCGTCGGCGATCGACGTGCCGCTCGTCAACGCGCCCGTCGTCCCGATGGTCAGCGAAGTCGGCGGCATGGCAGTCGTGCCCGACGTTCGAGGACTCAGCGCGCGCGAAGCGCTTCGGCTGCTGAGCCGCGCGGGCCTGTCCACGCGCGTCAGCGGCTCCGGCGTCGTGTTGGCGCAGATGCCCGAAGCCGGCTCGCCGCTCGAACGCGGAGCCTCGATCACGCTGCAACTCACACGCCACGTTCAGGATCCCGGCGACCGCCGGGAGGAGCGCCCCGGCGACCGCCGCGAGGACCAGAAATGACCCTGGGTGAACTCGCGGCCAAGGCGACGACGCTTGCCGCCGGCGCTCGCGAGCTGATCGACCGGCTCGGCGTCGGCGGGCGCCGCGTGAGCGGCGTTGTCCACGACTCGCGGTCGGCATCGTCGGGCGGCGTCTTCGTCGCCGTGAAAGGCCAGAAAGCCGACGGTACGATTTTCGTCGAACAAGCGGCATCGCGGGGCGCCGTGGCCGTGGTCGCTGAGGGACCGGCGCCGGCCGGCGTGACGATGCCGTGGCTCGAGACGGCTGACGCGCGGAAGACTCTCGCGGAGCTCTCGTCGATTTTCTACAGAAACCCGAGCGAAGATCTGACGCTCGTCGGCGTCACCGGTACCAACGGCAAGACCACCTGCACGTATCTGCTCGCGGCGATCTTCGAAGCCGCGGAAATGCAGTGCGGTCGGATCGGCACGGTGTCCGTAAAAGTCGGCGGAACAGAAAAAGAAGCGTCGCATACCACGCCCGAAGCGTCGGAACTGCAGCGGTTGCTGCGCGAGATGGTGTCGCAGGGCGACCGCGCCTGCGCGATGGAAGTCTCGTCGCATGCTCTCGTCCTTGAGCGCGCCGCCTACCTCACATTCAAAGCCGCGCTCTTTACCAACCTCACCCGCGATCATCTCGATTTCCATGGCGATATGCAGCAGTACTTCGAAGCCAAACGCCGGTTGTTCGAGATGCTGCCCGCCGGCGCGCCGTCGGTTGTCAACGTCGACGATCCGCGCGGCATCGAGCTCTCGAAGACGCTGTCGAACGTGATGACCTACGGGATCGACCAGCCTGCGGACATCCGGCCGATCGATATTCATTCGACGCTCGACGGGCTCGCATTTGGCGTCGAGACGCCGCGCGGTCGCATCGATGTGCGATCGCCGCTCGTCGGCCGCCCGAATGTCTACAACATCCTCGGATCGGTCGGCGTCGCCGAGGCGCTTGGTCTGCCGCTGGCCGCGATCGAAGCGGGCCTGGCTCGGCTCGACCGCGTGCCCGGTCGGTTCCAGATGGTCTCGACCTCAACGGACGACGTTCGTGTCGTCGTCGACTACGCGCACACCGACGATGCGCTGAAAAACCTTCTTGAGACGGCGCGGCCGCTCGCGACGGGACGTGTGATCACGGTATTCGGCTGCGGCGGTGACCGCGATCGCAGCAAGCGGCCGCTGATGGGCGCCGTTGCGGCGCGGCTGAGCGACCTCGTCGTGATTACGTCCGACAACCCGCGCTCCGAGGATCCACTGAAAATCATCGAGGAGATTAAGCGCGGCATCGTGCCGCCGCGCGACCCGGGCGCGCCGGCGCGCGAAGCGACGGCGTTCATCGCGATTGCCGACAGGCGGCTGGCCATCGAACACGCCGTCAAGTCCGCCAACGCGGGCGACCTCGTGCTCGTAGCGGGCAAGGGCCACGAAAAAACACAGATCATCGGCGGGCGTTCCATTCCGTTCGACGACGTTGAAGTCGCGCGCGCCGCACTGCAGCGGCGCTCGACAGCCCAGGTGTGACGACTCTCGTGGCCGCCCCCGTTGAGATCGCGCTGACCGCAGGCTATGTTGCCGAAGCGTCCGGCGGCCGCCTGGTCTGCGGCGATCCGACACGGGTGTTCGACACCGTGTCGACCGACAGCCGGGCGTTGGCGGGCGACGCCCGGAAAGGCGCGCTGTTTGTCGCCCTGAAGGGCCCGAACTTCGACGGCGAGATGTTCGTGCCAGAGCTCGTGACGGGCGGGGTTGCCGGCGTGTTGACGACGTCAGCGGTGCCGGAGGGCAGCGCGACGGCCGTGATCCGCGTCGACGACACGCTCCGCGCATTGCAGAAGATCGCGCGCTCGGTTCGCCGTGCGTCCGGCGCCAAAGTCATCGCGATTACGGGCAGCGCCGGGAAAACCACCACGAAAGAAATGACCGCGGACCTTCTCGCCGCAAAGTTCAATGTCTTGCGGAACGCGGGCAACCTCAACAACCACATCGGCGTGCCGTTGTCGCTGCTCGAGCTTCGCCTCGGCGCGGACATTGCAGTGCTTGAGCTCGGAATGAATCACGCTGACGAGATCCGTAGCCTGGTGGCCATCAGCGAGCCGGACGTGCGGATGTGGCTAAACGTTGGCGACGCGCACATCGGCCACTTCGGTTCGCGCGACGCCATCGCCGACGCAAAAAGCGAGATCCTCGATCAGGCGACCGCCTCGACGCTGCTGATCGCCAATGCCGACGATACGCTGGTCGCGGCACGGACGCGGCAGTTCCCCGGTCGCACCATCACATTTGGCTTGTCGGACCGCGCGGACGTGCGCGCGACGAACGTCAGCGATCACGGATTCGACGGAACGCGCTCGGATCTGTCGATCGGCGGAGTGAGTGTCAGCCTCCGCGTGCCGCTGCCGGGACACGCGAATCTGATGAATGCGCTCGCGGCGATTGCCGCCGCTTCCTCCTGCGGCGTCGGCATCGAGGACACGGCTTCCCGCATCAGCGAAATGCGCGCCGTGGCTCGCCGCGGCGCCGTGATCGCACTGGCCAGTGGCGCGCGCATCGTCGACGATTCGTACAACGCGAGCCCCGCAGCCATGCAGCTCGCGCTGAGCTCGCTCAAAGCCACACCGGCCTCCCGGCGCGTCGCTGTTCTGGGCGAAATGCGCGAGCTTGGCTCGCTTTCTCACGATCTTCATTTCGAGTGCGGCGTTGCGGCGGAGGCTGCGGCTGACATGCTGATCGCAATCGGCGGCGCCGATGCCGACGCTCTTGCGGACGGGGCGGCTCACGCGGGGCTCGCGGGGAAGAGCATTCTTCGTTTTTCTGACAGTTCCGCTGCCGCCGACGCGCTGCCGGCGCTCGTCCGGGCCGGCGATCTCATCCTTGTCAAAGGATCGCGCGGCACTCGCACGGACATCGTGGCCGACCGGCTGAAGGGCGGCGCCTGATGCTCCTGCATCTGCTGGATCGATTCGCCGACGAGTACACCGTGCTGAACGTCGTGCACTACATCACGTTCCGCACGGCCATCGCGAGCATGACGGCTTTCGCGATCAGCTTGTTCCTCGGACCGTGGCTCATCCGGCGTCTCCGCCAGAAACAGGTCGGACAGGTGGTCCGGACCGACGGCCCGGAAACTCACAAGTCCAAAGCCGGCACGCCGACGATGGGTGGGCTGCTCATTCTCGCCGCCGTGTTCATCCCGACGCTGCTCTGGGCGAACCTGACCGATCCGTTCATCTGGATCGCTGTGGCCTCGACCGCCGGATTTGGCGCGATCGGCTTTGCGGATGACTACCTGAAGGTGTCGCGCAAGAACAGTTACGGACTCTTCGCGCGCCACAAGATGGCCGCGCAGCTCGGCGTGGCCTTCGCCGTCGGTGTCGCCGTCGTCGTGCTCGCTCGATACGAACCGTCGCTCTACAGCACGAAGCTCGTCGTGCCGTTCTTGAAGAACTTCACACCCGATCTGGGCCTCTGGTACATCCCGCTGACCATGCTGGTATTGGTCGCCTGCTCGAACACCGTCAACCTGACCGACGGACTCGACGGCCTGGCGATCAGCACGTTCGCCGTCGCGGCGGCGACCTTCACGGCGTTTGTCTACGTGACCGGCCACGCGAAATTCGCAGACTACCTGTTGCTGCTCCGGCTGCCTGTCGGCGAGCTCACCATCTTCTGCGGCTCGCTCGTCGGCGCCAGCCTGGGCTTCCTCTGGTGGAACGCGCACCCGGCCCAGGTCTTCATGGGTGACGTCGGTTCGCTCGCGCTCGGCGGCGCGCTCGGCACCGTCGCAGTACTGATCAAGCAGGAACTGCTGCTTCCGATCGTCGGCGGCGTCTTCGTGCTCGAGGGCCTCTCGGTCATCATCCAGGTCGGATCGTTCAAGCTGCGCGGCAAGCGCGTGTTCAAGATGGCGCCGCTTCACCACCACTTCGAAAAAATCGGCTGGCAGGAGCCGACGGTGATCACGAGATTTCTCATTCTCGCGATCCTCTTCGCACTCATGAGCCTTGTCACGTTGAAGTTGAGATGACGATGGCCTTCAACGTCGCGGGCAAGCACACCGTCGTCGTCGGCGCCGGCCGCAGCGGCGTGCCGGCGGCCAGGCTGCTGCGTGAGCGCGGCGCGGCCGTGACCCTCGCCGATTCGGCGCCGGCAATCGCGCACGAAGCGGAGTTGCGCGCCGAGGGCGTGTCGGTCGAGCTTGGCGCGCACCGCGCCGGGCTCCTCGATGGCGCCGATCTCGTGGTGCTCAGCCCCGGCGTCGATCCCGCGCAACCGATGTTCGCATCCGCACGCGAGCGCGGCGTGCCGGTCATCGGCGAGCTCGAGCTGGCCTCGCGCTGGCTCAAAGGCCGGGTCATCGCGATCACCGGCACCAAAGGAAAGTCGACGACGACGACGCTGACCGCGCGGATGCTCGCGGAGGCCGGTTTTGACGCGCCGGCCGGCGGCAATATCGGCACGGCCCTTTCGGGCCAGGTCGGCGCCTCGACGAATGACACGCTGCATGTCGTCGAAACGAGCAGTTTCCAGCTCGAGGGAACCGACGCGTTCCATCCCTGGATCGCGGTCCTGCTGAATCTCTCCGCAGATCATCTGGATCGTCATCCAACTTTCGACGCCTACGCGGACGCGAAGGCGCGCATCTTCAGAAATCAGACGGAAAACGACTGGGCCGTGGTGAATCTTGACGACGACGGCGCGACGACGCTGGCGCGCCGCGCCAACATCCTGTCCCGCCGATTCGATTTTGCGCTCGACGCGCCGGTGGCCGAAGGCGTCACCGTGGAGCGCGGGACGATCGTGCGCCGCTCGAAAGGCGAGGCCGCGCCGCTGCTGCCTGTCGCGTCGGTCAGAATCCCGGGACGCCACATTCTGAGCGACGTTCTTGCAGCCACGGCGGTGTGCTGCCTCGCCGGCGTGCCCGCAGACGCCATGCAGCGTGCTGTCGAGACATTCGAGGGCCTGGAGCACGCGCTCGAGCGCGTCGCCGTGATTGACGGCGTCCAGTTCGTCAACGATTCCAAAGCCACCAACATCGCGGCCGCGTCGCGCGCCATCGAGAGCTTCGAACGCGGTGTCGTCGTGATCCTCGGCGGCAAGTTCAAGGGCGGCGACTTCGGCGATCTGGCGCCGCTTCTCAAACAGCGCGCCGACGGGGTGATCGCCATCGGTGAATCGCGGCCGCAGATCCACGCGGCGCTCGACGCGGTGTTGCCCGTGGAAGACGCCGCGTCGATGGACGACGCCGTGCGCAAGGCGGCGGCGCGGGCGCAGCGCGACGGCGTCGTGCTGCTCGCGCCCGCGTGCGCGAGTTTCGACATGTTCCGCGACTACGCGGACCGTGGGCGGCAGTTCAAGGCCGCTGTGAAGAGTTTGCAAGGCGCGCAGTCATCAGTTGGGCCTTGGCGGTCTTGAACCGTCCGCTGGGAACATCGGCAATTCTGCCGATGAGGCCGGTGTCAGGGTCCCAGGCCCAACTGATAACTGCTCGCGGAGTGTTTCGGCAGTTGGCTCGACCGGGAATAGGTGAGGAATAGATGGCGCGAACGCTGAAGTCCGACAAGTTGCTGTTTATCGCTACGCTGCTGCTTGTCGGCACCAGCATCCTCATGGTTTATAGCGCGTCGTCGTTTCTGGCGATGACGAAGTACCAGAACCCGTACTACTTCCTGTTCAAGCAGCTCGCCTGGGCGACGATCGGGCTCGTGGTGCTCGCAGCGGCGATGAAGCTCGATTATCGCGTGTACCGGCAGCCGGCGGTGATCTGGTTCGGGATGATCGCCGTAGTTATTGCGCTCGTCGCCGTGTTGTTCATGCCGGCGCGCAACGGCACGACCCGATGGTTTGGCATCGGCTCGATGACCGTGCAGCCGTCGGAGTTCGCGAAAATCGCATTGATCATCTTCACGGCCGCGCTGCTCGAGCGCCGCATGCATCGCATCGCGGACGTGAAGTATGCGCTCGGCCCGATCCTGATCGCGACCTTGGTTGTGGTCGGCCTCGTGTTGAAGGAGCCGGATTTCGGCACGTCAGTCGCGATCCTCATCATCGTGGGCGCCATGATCTTCAGCGCGGGATTGGCCTACAAATATCTCCTCGGCGGACTAGTGCTCATCCTGCCGCCGCTCGCGATCTACGCGATGTCGGCCGACTATCGCATGCGCCGCCTCACGAGCTTTCTCGACCCGTGGGCCGATCAGCTCGGTGACGGATACCAGGTCGTGCAGTCGATGATCGCGATTGGGTCGGGCGGCATTTTCGGGCGCGGGCTGATGGGCAGCGTGGCGAAGCAGTCATTCCTCCCGGAGCCGCACACCGACTTCATCGCGTCGGTGATTGCCGAAGAAATCGGGCTCATCGGCATCACGCTTCTGATCATTGCGTTTCTGGTCATCGCCTGGCGCGGACTGCGCGCGGCCGTGCTCGCGCCGGATCGCTTCGGCGCGCTGCTCGGCATCGGCCTGACCACGATGATCGCCGTCCAGGCGTTCATCAACCTGAGTGTCGTGACGGGACTGTTTCCGAACAAGGGAATGCCGCTGCCGTTTGTCAGCAACGGCGGCTCATCGCTCGTGATCAATCTGCTCGGGATGGGCATCCTCCTGAACATCTCGCAACAGGCGTCGACCGTGGCGGCTGTGAAAACCGGCGTTGATCCGGACGCGCTGTCAGTCATCAGGCGGGAAGCGTAATGGGTCCGGGGCGTACGAAGGTAAGCGGGTGAAGTGGACTTGATTCGTGTGGTGATCGCCGGCGGAGGAACCGGCGGACATTTGTACCCGGGTGTGGCGGTTGCGCGAGAGCTGCTTGTGCGCCAGCCGGACGCGCAAGTGACGTTTGCAGGGACGGCGCGCGGCCTCGAGGCCACGCTCGTGCCCAAGGAAGGATTCGAGCTGGACGTGATTCGGAGCGCGGGACTGAAAGGACGTTCGATCGCAGCGGTGACGCGCGGGCTGGCGCTGATGCCCGTGAGTTTTGCCGATGCGTGGGCGTTGCTGTCTCGCCGCCGTCCCAACATCGTCATCGGTCTCGGCGGTTACAGCTCGGGGCCCGTCGTCATGGTGGCCGCGCTGCGCGGCATCCCGACGATGCTGCTCGAACAAAACTCCGTTCCCGGTCTCACCAACCGCCGTCTCGCGCGCGTCGTCCGCGCAGCGGCGTTGACCTACGACGACGTGAACAACTACTTCGGGAGGAAAGCCTTTGTCACAGGAAACCCTGTTCGCCCTGAGTTCTTCACCCAAATTATCAATGCGAAATTATCGATTCCCCATGAGCTCAGGGTCCTAGTCCTTGGCGGCTCCCAGGGCTCGCACGCGCTCAACGTGGCCTGTGTGGCGGCGGCGCCAGAGTTGGTCCGGCGCCATCCCGGCCTCGAAGTGGTGCACCAAACCGGCCAAAGAGAACTGGCCGCCGTTCGTGAGGGTTACGAGCGCGCCGGGGTTGGCGCGCGGACGGAATCCTTTCTGGACGGGGTGGCCGGTGAAATAGCGGCCGCGGATCTGCTGATCTGCCGCGCGGGCGCAACGACGCTGGCTGAACTCGCCGCCGTCGGGCGCCCCGCGGTGCTTGTGCCGTTGCCGACCGCGGCAGACGACCATCAGCGGAAGAACGCGGAGGTGCTCGTGAACGCCGGCGCGGCGGTGATGTTACTGGAAAAGGATTTGAGCGCTGACAGTCTCGCGCGAGTGGCGGCGGAGCTCCTGGGCGACGCCGACCGGCGCGCGCGAATGAGCGAAGCGATGAAGACTCTGGCCCGTCCGGACGCGGCGGCGCGTATCGTCGACCGCGTTCTCGAACTGGCGGCCGCGTGATGGCGATGTTCGGACGCGCGCGCGGAATTCACTTCGTCGGCGTCGGCGGCATTGGCATGAGCGGCATCGCCGAATTGCTTGTGAACCTTGGCTACCAGGTCAGCGGATCCGATTCAAAGACCAGTGAAATCACCGAGCGGCTCAAGTCGCTCGGCGCGCGCATCGCCATGGGCCACGCAGCCGAAAACATCGGTGACGCCGACGTTGTTGTCGTGTCGTCGGCGGTGAAGGCGGACAATCCGGAAGTGCTCGCGGCGCGCGCCCGCCACACGCCGGTGATCCCGCGCGCGGAGATGCTTGCCGAGCTGATGCGGTTGCGATTCGGCATTGCGATCGCTGGCGCGCACGGCAAGACGACCACGACATCGATGGTGGCCTGGATGCTCGAGCGCGCGGGCCTGGATCCGACGGCCGTGATCGGCGGCCGCCTCAGCGCGTTTGGCAGCAACGCGCGTCTTGGCGCCGGCCCTTTCATGGTGGTCGAGGCGGACGAGAGCGACCGATCGTTCCTCACGCTATCGCCGTCGATCGCGGTGATCACAAACATCGATCGCGAGCACATGGAAGCCTACGGCACGTTCGATCGCGTGCTCGATGCGTTCGTGGCTTTCGCGGACAAAGTGCCGTTCTACGGCGCGGTTGTGGCCTGCGTAGACGATCCGAACGTGCGCGCGATTCTGCCGCGCCTCTCGCGCCGTGTGATCACGTACGGATTCTCCGACGACGCCGACGTGCGCGGCTTCGACGCGACGACCGACGGCCGGATCGGCCGCTGCCGCGTCGCGTACCAGGTCCCCGGCCACCCGGACGGCGCGGGCACCGGTGAGATCGGCGTCAGTGTGCCCGGCATGCACAATCTGCAGAATGTGCTCGCCGCTGTCGCCGTCGGCGTTGAGCTCGGCGTGCCGTTCGACAAGATGGCAGCCGCTCTCGCGGAATTTCGCGGCGCCGACCGCCGTTACCAGATCAAGGGGACCGTCGGCGGCGTTACGGTTATTGACGACTACGGCCATCACCCCACGGAGATTGCGGCGGTGCTCGGGGCCGCGCGCGCGGGGTCGCCGAACCGGATCATCGCGGTGTTTCAGCCGCATCGCTACTCACGAACGCGGGACCTGCTGACCGAGTTTGGCGCGGCGCTAGCTGAGGCCGACATCACCGTGCTGACCGATATCTATCCGGCCGGCGAAGCGGCCATTCCCGGCATCCTCTCGGCGGCCATCGCCGATGAAATCCGCAAGCAGGATCGCGGCGGCGTCGAGGCCGTGATTCCGCTCGAAGCGTTGCCGAAGCACGTCGCGGCACTCGCGAAAGACGGCGACGTCGTGATCACGCTCGGCGCCGGCTCGATCGGCGCCATCGGCGACCAGATCCTCGCCGCGCTGAGACATGCGCACGCGCGTGAGAGGGGCAGCGTGGTGTCATGAGCCGGGCGCCACGCACACTCCCGTCAGCCGGTGTCGCTGCGCCGGCAGACAAGCGTTTCCGCCGGGCCGAAAACCGCCCGGGCCGCGGCGGCGCCAGCTGGATGCGGTCGCGCGTCCTTCGCCGGGGCGTGGCCGCTGCGCTCCTCGTCGCGGTGATCGCGGCGGGATTCATGCAGCTCACGAGGCTCGGCGTCTTCCTGGTTGACCGCGTGCTCGTGCGAGGCAACTCGCGGCTGTCGACCGGCGAGGTGCTGATGCTGATCGATGGGCTCGAAGGCGAGAGCGTTTTCTCCGCGGATCTCGGACGCTACCGCGCGCGCCTGCTCGCGTCGCCGTGGGTCGCCGACGCCACGATGCGGCGAGTGCTGCCGTCGACGATCGACGTGCGCGTGATCGAGCGCACCCCGATCGCCGTCGGGCGACTGGGCGAGCTGCTGTTTCTCGTGGATTCGTCGGGCATGGTCATCGACGAGTACGGCCCTCAGTATTCGCAGTACGACCTGCCGATTGTCGACGGGCTCGTGACGTCGCCGTCAAACGGCGCGCCGGGTGTTGACCCCGAGCGCGCGCGCCTCGTCGCGCGGTTCGTCGACGCGATCGCGGCGCTCCCCGCGATCCGCCAGCACATCTCGCAGATCGACGTCACGGACGCGCACAACCTGGTCGCGATTCTCGACCAGGATCCGGTCGCGCTTCGGCTGGGTGATCGCGATTTCGCGGCGCGGCTCCAGCGGTACCTCGAACTCGCGCCGTCGCTGAAGGAACAGATCCAGGAGATCGACGCCGTTGATCTTCGCTTTGATGAACGAATTCCCGTGAGTCGTAAGCCCGCCGCCACACTGGCGTCGCGCGCGGCCGCGGGCGCAGCCAAGGGAAAACACTGATGGCACGCAGAGAACGCTACGTGGTCGGGCTCGACGTCGGCACCTCGAAGGTCGCCGCGATTGTCGGCGAGATGATGGAAGACGGCACCGTCGACATCATCGGCATCGGCCTCGCGGATTCGAAAGGCATCCGGCGCGGCGTGGTGAACAACGTGGACACCGCGGCCGAGACCATCAAGAAAGCGCTCGACGAAGCCGAGCTCACGGCTGGCGTCGAGATCGACACGGTCTATCTCGCGCTCTCCGGCGCGCACGTCAAGGCCTTCAACAGCCGCGGCGTCGTCGCGGTGGCTGGACGCAATCGGGAGATCACGCGCGAAGACGTCAAGCGCGCCATCGACGCGGCGCGCGCCGTCGCGCTGCCGAGCGGCCGCGAAATCCTGCACGTGCTTCCGCAGGATTTCGTCATCGACGACCAGGACGGCATCGCCGTGCCGGTCGGCATGACAGGCAGTCGCCTCGAAGTGAACGTTCACGTCGTCACCGGCAGCTCGTCGTCGATGCAGAACATGGTCGCGTGCGTCAATCGCGCGGGCGTCGAAGTTGCCGAGACGGTGCTGGAACAGCTCGCGGCGAGCGAGTCCGTGCTGAGTCAGGACGAGAAGGAGCTCGGTGTGTGCCTCGTCGACATCGGCGGCGGCACGACGGACTTTGCCGTATTCGAGCGCGGCAGCCTCTGGCACACCGGCGTGCTCGCCGTCGGCGGCGATCACTTCACGAATGACATCGCTGTAGGCCTGCGGATGCCGATTCCTGAAGCGGAGAAGCTCAAGCGCCGCTCGGGCTGCGCGCTCTCGTCGATGGTGGCCGAGGACGACACGATGGAAGTCGCGAGCATGGCCGGCCGCCGCTCGCGCGTGATGCCGCGCCGCGTGCTGTCGGAGATCCTGCAGCCGCGCGCTGAAGAAGTCTGCCATCTGCTCTGGGACGAGATCCGTAAGGCCGGCTTCGAGCGCTCCCTCAACTCCGGCATCGTCCTCACCGGCGGCGGCGCGATGCTCGACGGCATGGCCGAGATCGCCGAGCAGATCTTCGATCTGCCCGTGCGGCGCGCATCGCCGGACGGCATCGGCGGGCTCGCCGATCACGTGCAGAGCCCGGCGTTCGCTACTTCGGTGGGCCTCGTGATGTATGCCCACCGCAATTCGCAACTGGAGCCCGCGCGCGTCGGAGCCGGCGCGATCGGGAGACTCACCGGCCGGCTTCGGACACTGTTCAAGGACTTTTTTTGAAAACGACATCGGGTGTCGTTTTTTCGGAAACGACACCCGATGTCGTTTATTTAACAGGGCTGTTCTAACAGGAGAGAGACACACATGGAAAAGCTCCGCATTCTGCTCGATGAAGACGACGTGAAGCATGGCGCACGGATCAAGGTGATCGGCGTCGGCGGCGGCGGCAGCAACGCTGTCAACCGGATGGTGCAATCCGGCCTCACCGGCGTCGAATTCATCGTCGCCAACACCGACCGGCAGGCCCTGATGGCCAACGCGGCGTCGGTCAAGCTGCAGATCGGCGCGAAGCTGACCAAAGGCCTTGGCGCCGGCGCCGACCCGAACGTTGGCAAGAACGCCGCGCTCGAGGATACGGAGAAGATTCTCGAAGCGCTGCAGGGCGCCGACATGGTCTTCGTCACCACGGGTCTCGGCGGCGGCACCGGCACGGGCGCCGCGCCGGTGATCGCCAGCCTCGCGAGCGAGATCGGAGCACTGACCGTCGCGGTGGTCACCAAGCCGTTCAAGTTCGAAGGCAAGCGCCGGGCCTCGCAGGCCGAGCGCGGGCTGCAGGAGCTGAAGGACGCCGTGGACACGATGATCACGATCCCGAACGAGCGACTGCTCTCAACCGTCGACAAGGCGACGAGCATGTCCGACGCGTTCGCCGTGGCTGACGATGTGCTGCGGCAGGCGATTCAGGGTATTTCGGACCTGATCCTCGTGCCCGGCATGATCAACCTCGACTATGCCGACGTGAAGACGATCATGTCGCGCATGGGCATCGCGATCATGGGCACGGGCATCGCGTCCGGCCAGGACCGCGCGCGGCTCGCGGCGACGGCCGCGATCTCGAGCCCGCTGCTCGAAGACGCGAATGTGCAGGGCGCGCGCGGCGTGATCATCAACATCACGGGCGGTCCGGATCTCACGCTCGCCGAAGTCAGCGAAGCGAGCGAGATCATTCACGACGCGGCGCACGAAGACGCCAACATCATCTTCGGTGCCGTCGTGAACCCGCAGATGGAAGGGAAGATCAAGATCACGGTGATCGCGACGGGATTCGACCCGGTTCGCAACGCGCTGGCGCCGTCGACGCAGTCGCTGATGCCGACACCTGTGGACATGCGCGCGTATACCCAAGCCCGCACGCAGGTCGAAGAAGTCGAGCGCCGCGTCGCCAACGGCTCCAGCATCATCGTCCGTCGCCCCGTCATCGAGATGGGGTCGGGGTCATTCGGGTCAGGCTTGTTCGGCGCGTCCAGTGCGGCTGGCACCTCGGGAGCGGGTGCGGCTACCGCGGTCGCTTCCCCGGCGTTCAGCGCGGCGGAGCCTGCGCTGCAGGCGACGAACGACAAGCTGGATTTCTCGCTTGAGAGCCTGGATGATGCGTCGCCGCTGGATGTGCCGGCGTTCCTGCGGCGGAAGGACGGCTAGCAGCCCGCGGTTTGCTCCGGCCTCCGACGCGTGGACTGAGGACGTACAATCGATACACGCCCGCTCCGGCTTTGCGCCTTCGCAGCCGGGGCGTGCGCACCACGCTGAAATGAGCCCCAAGCCCGACCGCCGCGCCGCGGCCCCCCGCCGATTTGGCGGAGGGCTCGGCGTCGATCCTCGCGCCACTCTCGAACGCGAGCGCGGCGCCATTGTGAAGAACCACGCCGGGAAGCTGCGCGTGGCTCTCGCATTCCCGAATACCTATTTCGTGGGAATGTCGAACCTGGGTCTCCAAACCGTCTACCGCCTCTTCAACGCGCACGAGCGCGTGGTCTGCGAGCGCGTGTTTCTGCCCGCGAAGCAGGAGCTCGCGGCGCGAATGGCGTCGAAACAGCCGCTTGTCACGATCGAGTCGCAGACGCCGGTTTCCGAGTTCGACATCTTCGCGTTCTCCGTCTCCTTCGAGTGGGACTACACAAACGTGGTTTCGATGCTCCGCATGGCCGGCCTCAAGCCGCGCGCGGCGGATCGCACCCATCACGATCCGCTCATTGTGATTGGCGGTGCCGTGACATTCGTCAACCCGGAGCCTCTCGCGCCGTTCGCGGATGTCATCGCGGCGGGCGAGGGTGAGATTCTCGTGCCCGGCCTGCTCGAGGCCCTGTCGGAAACCGACGACCGCGAATCACTGCTCACGAGCTTGTCCAGGCGGCGCGGCTTCTATGTGCCGAGCCGGTACGACGTCGAGTACGACGGGCCGGGCAAAGTCGCCGCGATCACGCCCAAAGCGGGCAGCGGAGCACAACCTGTCGTCCAAAAGGCGGCAGTGAAAACCACTGACGCGCTCGATCCGCCGGCGACGCAGATTTTCACGCCCGACACCGAGTTTGGCTCACGGTTCCTGATCGAAGTCGTCCGCGGCTGCGCGAACCTCTGCCGTTTCTGCTGGGCCGGCTACAACTACCTTCCGGTCCGGCCGTTTCCGACCGCGCGCATCCTCGA
The DNA here is from genome assembly GCA_046598935.1 of Vicinamibacterales bacterium. Lineage (GTDB taxonomy): Bacteria > Acidobacteriota > Vicinamibacteria > Vicinamibacterales > SCN-69-37 > SCUN01. The sequence continues at coordinate 30,959 of JBKJHW010000039.1, forward strand.
GCTGGCGGCTGCCGCGCGGCCGCATGCCAACCGCGTGGGCCTGGTTTCCATCGCGCTCTGCGACCACCCGGACATCGAATTCATCCTCAAGTCGCTGCTCGACATGGGTTACGGGATCAGCCCGGCCTCGCTGCGGCTCGACGACCTCACCGAGCCCATCGTCCGGATGTTGCGCGAGAGCGGGGAGCGATCGATCACGATCGCGCCCGAGACGGGTTCCGACAGGCTGCGCGCCGTCATCAACAAAACGGTGACGAACGAGCAGATCCTCGACAAGGCCGAGCTGATCTTCAAGAGCGGCATCGAGAACCTGAAGCTCTACTACATGATCGGCCTCCCCACAGAGACCGATGAGGATCTCGTCGCAATCCGCGATCTGACACTCGCGATTCGCGATCGGATGATGGTCCATTCGAAGGACCGCGGCGCGCTCGGCCGGATCGTCGCGAGCGTCAACCCGCTCGTGCCGAAACCGGGAACCACGTACCAGTGGCTGCCGATGACCGACACGTCGATCATCGAACGCAAGATCGACCGTCTCCGGCGCCTCGTCTCCGACGTCGACAACGTCTACTTCAACATCAAGTCCGAGCGGCACTCTTTCTACCAGGGGCTTTTGTCCCTGGGTGATCGGCGTGTCGCCGACGTCATCGAAATCGCTGAGCGCAACGGCGGCCAGTGGCGCGCCGCCGTGACCGAATCGGGCGTCGACGCCGACGCGTATCTCTACCGCGACAAGAGCGGCGACGCGTTTTTGCCGTGGCAGATCATCGACGGCGGCATGAAGCAGACGTTCTTCCGCTCGGAGATGGACAAGAGCCTTCGCGCGGAAATGACGTTCGCCGGCCGCTAGCTGGCGACGGCGAGCTGCGCTTCGAATTCCTTGAACGCGGCGAGCAGCTCATCGCGCAGCCGGTCCTGGCCGACAGCATCGACAATCGGGCGGAGCAGCGAGAATGACCGCCGCTCGCCGTTGACCGAGTACTGGCGCGACGGGAAGGTGACCTGGCGTCCGCCGCCTTTGCGCTCCCAGACGGCGAACCCCACCAGCTTCAGCCCGTCGAGCGGTCCGCCTGCAAAGAGCAGCTCTGCGTCGGCCAGTTTTCCTGGAGGGGTGCCTTTGTCGTTGGGAACGAATTTGATCGTCATGTGTGTTCTCCTGGCGCTCTCATGAGCAATCGCCGCGCCAGAAACTGGGCGCTGTCGTCGGCCGGCCGAAGTTATTGATTTCAGAGACGTTGGTGTTACAGGCTGGGTCTGACCACATGGAGCCGTTCTTTCCGGCGACAACTTCGGGACCGCTCGGCACCACTGCGCCGCGACATGCGTTCACCACGCGAGCGCTGCGGTTTCGTCACGAGACCATCGCCGAAGACTGGGCGGCGCTCGGGCGCCGGTTGAATATTCTGCCGGAGAGGATCGTGCGCGTCTCACAAGTGCACGGCAGAAAAGTCATGGTCATAGATCAAGAGCGATCACCTTGGAGGGCCGTGGAGGGCCATCGGGTAGGTCTTGATAAACCTGCTGAGGCCGACGCGATCGTCTGCACGGATCCGGCGCTCGCGATTGCTGTCCGCGTCGCAGACTGCGTGCCGATTCTCATCGCCGACACATCGCATCGCGTTGTCGCGGCGGTTCACGCCGGCTGGCGCGGAAGCTGCGCGGGAATCGCGACGGCGACGATCGAAGCCATCGATGAGTTGGGAATCTCCGCGTCAGCGCTCGTCGCGACCATCGGCCCGAGCATGGGCGGCTGCTGTTATCAGGTCGATGACAAGGTGCGATCAACGTTTCTCGGCATGACGCCGGATGCCGTGGAGTGGTTCGCCGAAGACGGGATCGGCCACTGGAAGCTCGATCTTTGGAAGGCCAACGCCGACCAACTCACCGCCGCAGGTGTGCCCGCAGAAAACATTCACATGATGAGCGTATGCACCAAGCACAACAACGACCAGTGCTGGTCCTATCGCGGCGACGGCACGAATGCCGGACGCATGGTGGCGGCGATTCGGCTGTAACGACGCGGCAAATATCGCGACGCGGCCGGCGCGTCGGTCATCACGACGCCGCGGGCGCGTCAGGCGACTCGGCCGGCGGAGGCGGCACGTAATACAGAATGCGCTGACAGTTGTCGCAGGTCAGCAGTTCTTCGTTCTTGCGCACCTTCGCGGCGACGGCCGGGCGCATCGCGATGTGACACGCCATGCAGAGCTCGCCTTCCATGCGCGCGACGGCCACGCCGCGGCGGCCCTTCAATAACTGTTCGTATTTCGAGAACGTCAGCTTGTCGAGCCCGGTTGCGACGTTCGTGCGCTCCGCGACAAGGTCGGCGACTCTGGCTTCGAGCGCGGCCTTCTCGGTCGCGTGAGTGGCTCGCATTCCCGCGAGCTCTTTCTTCGCAGACGCCAGCACGCCCTCGGCATCCTTCACCTTGGCGGCGAGGGTGTCGGCTTCCATCATGAACTCGAGGACTTTTTCTTCGAGCACGCCTTTTTGCTCCTGACTCGCGGCCACTTCGCGCTGCAGGGCATGAAACTCGTCGTTGGTTTTGACCGCCGCCTTGTGGTCTTCGAACTTCGAAAGCCGCGTGTCGATGGCGGCGACGTCTTTCTCGACGAGCTTGCGCGCGGCCGCGGAATCGTTCGCCGCGGCCTTCGCGACGTCGAGCGCCGCCGTTGCGGACGTGACGTGCTGCGCCCCGGCCTTGTCGAGAGCGGGAATGTCGGCCAGCCGCTTGCGCGCGGCATCAATTGCAGAATCGAGCGCCTGGAGTTCGATCAGAACCGAGAGCGCGGGCAACATCGGCAAGCAGACAGACTATCACCGCCCGGCGGCGAGGCGGTATAGTCGGGAGGAGGAGTTCCAAGAATGAAGAAGCTCGTATTGACTGCAGCGCTGCTCGCGATGTCCATCGGCGCCACCGCCGCGCAGGACGCCGCGCAGCCCCAGAAGTTCGGCGCCGGCGTGACCCTGAAAGATGCGGTCGCCATCGGCGACCTCTACGCGACACCTGAAAAATTCACCGGCAAAACCATCCGCGTCGACGGCGTCGTCGTCGATGTCTGCACCAAGATGGGCTGCTGGCTGGCCATTGCCTCCGAACAGGAGAAGGGGATGATCGTTCGGCTGAAAGTCGATCACGAGGCGAACATCGCGTTTCCCGCTGCGGCCAAAGGCAAGAAAGTCTCAGCGGAAGGCGTCTTCGAGAAGATCGCCGCCGGCGACAAAGAAGGCAACGAAGCCGCGTCGGAGCAGAAGCCGACGGGCGGCAAAGCTGACGCCTTCGGCAAGAGTTACCAGCTGAAGGGGCTCGGCGCGTTCGTTTATTAGACTGCTCGCTTTTGAGCTGGATGCCGAGTTCGTCGCTGTTGATCCAGTTAGCGATTTTTTCTGTCGTCGCTTTCGTCGGGTCGCTGATTGCGATCCCCTGGATATTGGTGCGGCTCCGCGCCGACTACTTTGATGTGCGGGTAGAGGCCCGGCCGTTCCTCGAAGGCCGCCATCCCGCCCTGCGGTGGGTGGTGCTCGTTCTCAAGAACATCCTGGGCCTCGTTTTCCTGTTGGCCGGCATTGCGATGCTCGTGCTTCCGGGGCAGGGCGTGCTGACGATCCTGGTGGGAATATCGCTGATGGACTTTCCGAAAAAGCGGCTGCTCGAAGCGAAACTCATCGGGCAGCCGCTCATGTTTTCCGGCATCAATCGACTGCGCGCGCGGTTCGGAAAACCGCCGCTGACGATCGACAGGTAGACGGCTATTTCTTGGCTTCGGCGATCGACGTGATGTCGATCATCTTTTTGCCGTCTTTCTCTGTGACGACGCCCTTCACTTCGAGCTGCTTGCCGATGAACGGGATGACCTTCTCGTTCTTGTCGGCGGCGTACTTGCCCGTGATGATGTAAACGCCGTCCTTCGCGACAATCGCCATGGCTTCGCCGCGCTTGGCGCAGGCCGTCGCGCACGCGTCGCTGTCGCCGCCCGCGTCGTCAACCTTGCCGTCGGTGGCGCACTTGATGTCCTTCAGCTTGCCCAACACCGTTGTTTCCTCGAATGCGGCGGCGCTGCCGCCGAATACCAGCCCGACGAACACCAGCGCGGTGAGACCCTTTGCCAATTTCTTCATGACGTTTCCTCCTGAGTGAAAGAGGGCTAGCATAACGCCAAATGCGCCGCATTGAGCGCATCCCGCGGCTAAACCGGGCGGAACTCTCGACTCGCTTTCTCGAGCACGCTCCGCCCGTCGTCATCACGGACGAGTTGGCGGCGTGGGCGGGATCAGCGCGCTGGACCTTCGACGAGCTACGGCGGCGGTGGGGCAGTCGAACGGTACTCGCCTGGGTCACGCCGGACGGGGAGTGGGACCACGCGAGTGAGCGCGAAGACGTTCCCTTCGCCGAGCTGATCGACGCCGCGCTTGGCCGCGCGCCGGGGCAGCGGAAAATCAGCGGGCCGCAGCTGAATCTCGAGCACGACATTCCGTGGGCCGCCGAGAATGTGGGCACCCCGGCGTTTGTTCCGGCGGATCGGGTGGTCTCGACGAACCTGTGGCTGCAGGCGGCGGGCGACAAGACGCACCTGCACTGGGATTACGATCCCGGCGTGCTCGGGCTGTTGCACGGGGAGAAGGAGATTGCGCTGTTCCCAGCCCGACGCCGAGGTCGGCCCCGAGTACCGGCGGCTGCTTGCCTTCGATGTCGTGAATCGTCCTTAGCGGAGGACCGGCACGACGCTCGTCGAATTCATGATCGGGTTCGAGATCGGGTGGGTGCTCTCGTACAGAACGCCCCGGTCATCGATGGCGAAATAGCGGGTCCCCGTAGAGCCCGGATTGACGGGTTCAGCGGTCGCGAAGTACGAGCTTGCGGGCTGACCTGACGAGCCGTTGCAGGTGGCGGCCGCAGTGCCGACGTCGCTCGCAATTGGCGACTGATCCCGTGTGACGTTGAAGATGTAGCCGCTCTTTTCAATATCGTTACGCGCGAGATCCGCGCTGACGAACGGCGCGTTCGTTCCTGCCGGCGGCCTGGCGAGGTCTTCGAGCGACACCGCGAATCCGCCTTGCGCGCAGCTGGCCGAGTAGTGGATCTGGGCCTGGTTGATGGCCCGGAGCGACGCCATGGCCGACGCCTCGTTGCCCGCGGTTCTGGCGCGGAGCAATGCGGGAACGGAGATCGCCGCGACGATGCCGACGATCATGATGATGAGTAATACGCCTACCACTGCGATGACGGCGACCATCCCGGGAGACGTGGCCGTGTCGTTGTTGATTTCGGCCAGCTCCTGGTCGGTAAAATCGTCCCCTGGACGTCCTGCGAATATCAGCTTGATGCCGGGCTTGAAAAAGTAGAGCAGGATCAGCACCGAGATGATCGTGCCGACGGGAATCGCGAGCAGGCCGATCCACGCGAACGCCAGCTGTATCGTCCGGCCGTACGGCCGCAGGCGCAGCAAGCCGAGACCGCAGAACACTTGCGCGATACCAATGGCGATGAATAGCGTGGCGACAAACAGCGCGGCGCCCATCTCCGGACCGGTTGTGTTGGCGGCCAGGCTGCCGGCACCCACGAGCACCCAGAACGTGGCGCCGATGAACTGAAGCACGGCCAGTACGGTGACGATGACGGGGCGCTTGATAACGAAGGCGGCGCTGGCGGCGCTCGGCGTCGCGAAGAGTGTGGGCGGGGCACTCGACGGCGACTGTGCCGGATCCGGCGGAATCAATCGCGGATGAAGCGTGGGAGGTGGCGGCGGGACAGGTTGAGCTGGCGTCGGCGGCGAGGCGACGGCCGAGCCGCATGTCGAGCAGAACGCCGCGCCGGGAACGAGTTGCGCCCCGCACTTCGAGCAGAACATGGCGGACGTCATCGGAGCACCGGCGGCACGCGCCTTTTCGTCGCTTGTTCGAACGCGTAGGCGAGCGTCAGTAGTTTTGGTTCACTACAGGCGAGTCCGGCAAAGCTGACGCCATAGGGCGCAGGCTTCGCCGCAAACGCGGCCGGTATCGCCGGCGTCGGCGCATTTGGAATCATCGCGAACGGCACGATTACTGTCGGATATCCCGGCTTCGCGGAGATCGCCGCGCCGCTCGCTCCGGGGAAGAGTACCGCGTCGAGTTGATGCTGCTTCATCACCGCATCCAGTCCTTCTGCGCCGGCCAGCCGGAGATCCTTCGCGCGATCGGCGTCATATCGCGCGCGGTCTGCGTACACGTCCATTTCATCCGAGATGTCGAGCAGCGCTTGGCCGTACTTGATGGCGCCGGCTTTCTGGTGCGCGGTGTTCCACTCGCGAAGCTCCGTAAGGGTTTTGACCGGCGCCGAAGCACCGAGCGAGGTGAGCCATGCGTTGAAGTCGCGCTTCATCCCGTACTTGAAATCGACTGAGCAACCGGAGTCCTTGCCCTTCGTGTCCGCGATGCCTCCGCAAACTGGCCACAGTAGAAAATTGTCGCCGGCGTTCTTGGCGACGATGCTCGGGATGTCGGCGGGGTCGACGATGATCGCGCCTTGAGCTTTGAGAATCTCGATCGCTTCCGCCATCGCCCTGGCTTGATCCGCATTCAGCCCGCCGCGCGTTGTCGTCTCGCCCGGAGCACTGACGCGATCGTAGAAAAACGCGCGCGGGATCCCGATGCGCGCGCCCCTCAGACCATCGGTGCGTAGGAACGGCCGGTAGTCGCGGTTCGCCGGCGCCTGACACGTGCGCGTCGCCGCGTCGTCGGGATCTGGCGCGGCGCCTTCGAGCGCGCCGAGCATGATCGCGGCGTCGGTCACGGTGCGCGCCATGGGACCGGGCGTGTCCTGATCCGCGGTGATCGGAATCACGCCGTGGCGACTGATGCGTCCGACGGTGGGCTTGATGCCGGCGAGCATGTTCTGGTTCGACGGACTCAACACTGAGCCCGACGTTTCCGTGCCGACGTTCGCGGCCCAGAAACTCGCAGCCGTGCCGATGCCGGAACTCGAACCGCCGGTGCCGAGGACCGGGCGTCCATCAAACGTCGCATCCCGCGGATCGCGGCGGGGATCGTACGGATTGAAGCCGTAGCCGGTGAGCCCGTTGTAGTTGCCCGGCATGCCGACGGCGACCCAGTTGGCCAGCTCCGTCATTCCGGTCTTCGCGATGATGATGGCGCCTGCGGCGCGAAGATTTTTCGTGAGCGTCGCTTCGTAGGGTGGCACGAGACCATCGAACGCCAGCGCGCCGCCGGTCGTCGGCATGTTCATCGTGTGGATATTGTCCTTGAGCGCAACTGGAATGCCGTGCAGCGGACCGCGGATCTTCTTGCCGGCGCGTTCGGCATCGAGCGCCTTCGCTTCGTCGAGCGCATTCGGATTCACGGCGATGACCGCGTTCAGCCGGTCCTCGTAGGTAGCGATGCGCTGCAGATACTGCTGGACCAGTCCGACCGATGTGATGCGGCCGGACGCCAGCGCCGCCTGCATGCCGGGAATCGTCGCTTCGACGACCGAGAACGGTGCAGCGGTGGCGGCCGCGGGCCGCGCCGCCGGCGCCTGCGCCGTGAGTGTGAGTGCGACGGCCGAGGCGGCCACGGCCGTGAGCATGGCGGTGCGGATCATGGGGCGTAGTTTACGCCCAGGTACGGGCCGGAGGGCAACAGCCGAGCTCGTTCGGGCATAATGCCGCGGTCATGGCATTGCTTCCCGGCACCCGGCTCGGGCGCTATGAAATCGTCGCGACCCTTGGCGAGGGTGGCATGGGCGAAGTCTATCGGGCGCATGACGCCACGCTCCGCCGCGATGTCGCCATCAAGTGTCTTGCTCGCACAATTCGCCGGTGACGCCGATCGATTGAAACGCTTCGAGCGCGAGGCGCTCGCCACGGCCGCGCTCAGTCATCCCAGCATTCTCGCGGTCTACGACGTGGGCAATCACGACGGCGTCACGTTTGTCGTATCCGAGTTGCTCGACGGCGTGACCCTTCGCGACCGTCTCGCACATGGCCCAATGCCGTCGCGACAGGCCGTCAAGTACGCCGCCCAGGTTGCCGACGGGCTCGCGGCGGCGCACGCCAAGGGCATCGTGCACCGCGACCTCAAGCCCGCCAATCTGTTCATCCGGACAGCTCGTCGTCGCGCCGATTGCGGCCGACGGCCGGCCCGGACCGGTGCGGCCAGTCGATACGGGCGACGTGACGATTGGCAGAGGCGGCCCCGGTTCGCCGTACTACGACGTGTTTCCTGACGGCCGGCTGCTGGTGCTCAAGACCGTCCTCGACCGCCAATTGACCAGGCCTGTGGTGGTCGTGGTGAATTGGTTGAACGGTTCGGCAAAAAAGTAGGCGAGGCCTAGTTCTTGAATAAATCGTCGAACGCCTTGCGCGCAGCAGCGGATGGCCCGCTGTGACCGCCGCCGCTGGACCGGGGCTCCTGCGGCGGCGCCGGC
>JBKJHW010000110.1:0-33600 GCA_046598935.1 Vicinamibacterales bacterium
AACTGGCCATCACAGCACGATCTTGTTGAGCGGGTATTCGACGATGCCTTGCGCCGACGCCTGCTTGAGCTTGGGGATGAGATCGCGAACGCTGCGTTCCTCAATGACGGTGTTGACGGCGACCCACTCGTCGTCAGAAAGAGGAGAGATCGTCGGTCGCTGCAGAGCGGGGAGGAGCGCGACGATGTCGGCGAGCCGTTCGCGGCTGACGTTGAGCATGAGGCCGACCCGGCCCTGCGCTTCAATCGCCGCGGCGAGGAGGAGCGCGATGTTCTCGACCTTCGTCCGCGTCCACGCCGACTCGATGGCGCGCGGGTTGGCGATCAGCTGCGTGTTCGACGTCATCACCGTGTCGATGATGCGGAGCCGGTTCGCGCGAAGTGACGAGCCCGTCTCCGTGACCTCGACGATGGCGTCCGCCAGCACCGGAGGTTTCACCTCGGTCGCGCCCCACGAAAACTCCACGCGCACATCGATGCCGCGATCCGCGAAATACCGCCCGGCCACCTGGACGAGCTCGGTCGCAATGGTCTTGCCGCGAAGATCTTCAGGTTTCTGGAATGGGGAATCTTCCGGCACCGCGAGGACCCATCGAACACGGCCGAAGCTCTGCTTTGCGTAGATCAGGTCTGCGATGGGCGTGACGGCGGAACCGCCGGCGGCGATGTGCTCGGCGATCCAGTCCTGGCCGGTGAGGCCGGCATCGAGCACGCCGGCCGAGACATAGCGCGCCATCTCCTGGGCGCGCACCAGCAGACACTCGATCTCGGGATCGTCGATCGTCGGCACGTACGATCGCGAATTCACGCGAATCTCGAAGCCGGCGCGGCTGAAGAGTTGCAGCGTCGCGTCCTGCAGCGAGCCTTTGGGCAGTCCGAGCTTGAGCTTCACGACTGCGCCTCCTGCTGCTCGAAGCAGGTGCGCGCGCCGGTGTGACACACATCACCGGCGCCTTCGCGGACCACACGCACCAGCACCGTGTCGTCGTCGCAGTCAGGCACGATCGAGACGACGCGGAGGCGGTTGCCGCTGGTTTCGCCCTTCAACCAGAGACGCTGCCGGGTGCGTGAATAGAAGACCGCGTAGCCGCTCTCACGCGTGCGCGCGAGCGCGTCTTCGTTCATAAAACCGACCATCAGGACGTCTTTCGAGGCGTCGTCCTGAATGACGGCGGGGATGAGACCGTTCAGCTTAGAGAAATCCATTACCGCTCCATAAAAGAGCCGGCCGGACCGATGGGGCTTGCGCACAAATGAAAAAGCCCCGCCGGATCCGGCGGGGCTCGTGAAGATCGTTCGCTTGTTAGCGTTCGTTACACAGAGTTCCACCGGCTCGCCGTATGGCGATGGTGCCGATGGGAGGTGTGCGTCGCGAACATCGAGATTTGAATCTATCCTACTTTTTGCCCGCGCGCAATTTTTTCTGGTCGTCGACCATCTTTGCGACGTCGGCCAGCAGTTGCTTCGCGTCATACACGATGCCGTCCTTGACGGTGTACTTCACGCCGCCGACGTGCTCGATTTGATCGGTCTTGTCGTTCAGCCGCGATGCGCCTGTGGCGTACAGCACCTTCAGGTTCTGCAGAGGATTCTGATCGACGATGACGAGGTCGGCGAGGAAGCCAGCTTTCACGACGCCGCGGTCCATGGGCTTCGTCCAGCCTTCGGCGATGGTCTTCGCGCCGTTGTACGTCGCGGCCTGAATGACCTCGAGCGGATGGAAGCCCGCTTCCTGGAGCATCTCCAGTTCGTTGATATATCCGAAGCCGTAGGTTTGATAGATGAAGCCGGAGTCGGAACCCGTCGTGACGCGGCCGCCCATTTTCTTGTAGTCGTTCACGAGCTTGAACCACACCTGATAAAAGTTCTTCCACGCGATCTCGTCTTCGGTCGTCCAGTCGTACCAATAGGAGCCGTGGTTCACGCGGCTCGGCGTGTAGAAATCCATGAGCGTCGGGAGTGTGTATTTGTCGTGCCACTCGGCCGCGCGAAAGCGCATCAGGTCGCGACCCGCTGAGTAGATCGTGAACGTCGGATCGAATACGGTGCCGAGCTTGAGTTGTTCCTCGAGGTACGCTTTCCACTCCGGCGAGCCCTGAGGATAGATTTTGTCCCACAGCCGCGCGACCTGGCCGAAGCGGAACTGCTCGTCGTTGTAGTTCATGTTCACGGGCCACGGCTGCACCACGTAGTCCTTCAGCAGCGACTCGAAGTGACCGTAGTAGTGCGTCACGCTCTGCAAGCCGAGCCGTGCTGCGTCGATCGCATTCATTTGGGCGACGCCGGTTTGCTGGAGGTGCGCGGTGGATCCCAGGTTGTTCGACTTCGCCGCAGTGAGCAGCGAGCGCATGATGTCCGGATCTTCGGAGCCGATCTTGAGGCCGTCGATGCCGTTGGCCGCGGCCCACTGCACCCATTCCGTCGCCTTCTCCGGCGTGTTCACGGCGCCGTTGGGCCATCCGGAACCAGGCCGCTGGTAGTTGATGATGCGCGGGGCAACGGTTTCGTTCTTCGCGCTGCGGGCGGCTTCGCTGACCGAGACGCGCTGCGACGCGTACGGCACGCCGCGCACGGTCGTGACGCCGTGGGCCAGCCACAGTTTGTTGGCGTATTCGAGCGAGGCGTTCTTGGGCGAGCCGCCGCCGTGCACGTGCATGTCGATGAATCCGGGCATGACGTACATGCCGGAGGCGTCGATCACTTTCTCCGCGTTGGTGGGCGCGGGACTCATCGGCAGGCCCGGCGTTCCCGCTGAGCGGATCGCCTGAATTCTGTTGCCGGCGATCACGATGTCCACGGGGCCGTAGGGCGGCCCGCCGGCGCCGTCGATGACCGTGACGCCGTGAATGACGAGCGATTGATATGGGCCGAGGCCCTCGTTTGCGCGTCGCGCCTGGGCGGGGAGGTAGCCGTCCACCAGCGCGGGGGTCGCCTGGCCCCCCTGGGCAACGAGCAGAGAATCGGGCACCGCGATGAGGCTCAGCGCGACAAGTGCCAGCAGCAGCTTTTTGATCGACGTGGAATTCATGCGTGGAATTATGCAACGCCGCGCGGATGGCGCGGAGCTTTAGCGAGGCGCGGAGTAAATATTCTCCAGAGCCTGCTGGACGCTTGAATACTTGAACGTGTAACCGTGTGCGGCCGCGACTGCCGGCGTTACCTGCTGGCTGGCGAGCAGGGCGCCGTCCGCCATCTCGCCGAACATCAGGCGCACAGCGAACTCCGGGAGCGGCATGACGCTCGGCCGATGCAATGCGCGACCGAGCGCATGCGAGAACTCTCTGTTTGTCACCGGCGACGGCGCCACGAGATTGACGGGGCCGCGAATCGCGTCGTCTGCGATTGCGAGCCGCACCATTCCGATCCAGTCGTCGAGATGAATCCAGCTCATCCATTGCTGCCCGGACCCGATCGGGCCGCCGACGAACATCTTGAACGGCGGCGCCATCTTTTTCAGCAGTCCGCCATTGGGGCCGAGCACCAGGCCCGTCCGAATCAACACGCAGCGGATGCCGTCGGCTTCAACGGGACGCGCAGAGTCCTCCCAACGCGCGCAAAGCTGTGCGAGGAAATCGGCGCCGGCCGGCGAGGATTCGTCAAAGCGCTCGCTCAGGCTCGAGCCGTAGTAGCCGATCGCCGATCCGCTGATCAAGACCCGCGGCTTGACGCTCGCGTGCGCGCACGCTGCGACAACCGCGCGCGTGACCGCGACGCGACTGTTCAACAACACCTCTTTGCGTGCCGGCGTCCAGCGCGCGTCTGCGACGCCGGCGCCGGCCAGGTTGACCACCGCGTCGGCGCCGTCGATCTCGGAGTATCCGGCCGGTCCTGAAACGTGCCGCACGCCTTTGTAGGTGCCGCCGGCGAATCGGGAGATCGACACGACATCATGGCCCGCGTTTGGCAAACCCGCGGGCCCACCGGCTTCGGTGAGCGACTCGGCAAGTGCCGAGCCGAGAAAGCCGGTACCGCCGGTGATGACGATCTTCATGGGCTTCGAGTCTACGCCGCGGCGGCGTCCGCTTCGCGCGCCGCCTGCTGACCAGCCGGCACATCGACACGCGACAGCAGGAAACCGCCGACGACGAAAAACACAATGAGCGACAGGATCGCTTCGCGGCCGTAGCCGTACCTGGCCATCGTCGCGAAGAGCGCGGGGCCGAGCAGTGATGCGTAACGCTCGAAGACGCTGAAGAACGCGAAGAATTCCGTCGACTTGGCCCGCGGCACCATGCTCGCGAAAATAGATCGGCTGAGCGCCTGCGTGCCGCCCTGCACCATGCCCACGGCGACGGCGAGCGCGTAGAACTGCCACGCGTGCTCGAGCCAATAGGCGAAGACCGTGATCCCGAGATACACCGTAATTCCGATGAAGACGCCGGCTTTGGCGCCGATCCTCGCGGCGACAGCGCCGAAGAGGAATGAAAACGGTATGCCGACAAACTGAGTGATCAGCAGGGCCGCAATCAGCGATGAACTCGGAATGCCCAGCTGAAACGCGTAGATCGCCGCCATCGCGATCATCGTCTGCACGCCGTCGTTGTAGATGAAGAACGCGACGAGAAACAAGAGCGCCTGCTTGAACTTGCGGAGCTCATGAAACGTCTGACGAAGCTGCCGCCCCGAGTCGCGAAGGGCCGACGCGATCGAGTTCGTGGCGCGGTCTCTCGTGAGCGTCGGCTCCGGCACATCGCGGAAAAGCGGAATCGAGAACAGCAGCCACCACACGGCGACGGACACGAACGATAGACGAACGGCTGTGCCCGTATCGGGAAGACCAAACCAGCCCGGCTGCTGGATCATCAGCAAGTCGAACGCGAGCAGGAGCCCGCCGCCCACATAGCCCATGGCGTACCCGGCCGTTGAAACACGATCGACTTCGGCGGGCTCCGCGATGTGCGGCAGGAGCGATTCGTAGAACACGATGCTGCCGGCCACAGCGATGTTGCTGACGATCGACAGCGTTAACGCGAGCTTCCAGTCGCCCTGCTGAATCCAGAACATTGCCGCGGTCGCGGCCACGCCAACGCCCAGGAACGACGCGAGCAGCGGCTTCTTCACCGGCCGCGAGTCGGCCATCGCTCCCAGAATCGGCGCGATGATCGCCGTCAGCAGGATCGCGATCGTCTTGCTCGTCGCGAACCGGCTCTGGGTGATGTTGTCGTCGATCCCTGCGGACGCGACACCCGCGAAATAGATCGGAAAGACCGACGCCACAATGATGGTCTGGTAGCCCGAATTCGCCCAGTCATACATGGCCCACGAGCGCAGAACCTTTCGGCCGAGCCCGATCCTCTTCAACACGGGCCAGAACTTACTACAGTTCGTACGAACTACGGGGGTTCGTACGAACAGGCGTTCTTTAACGCGAGCCGATTTTCAGGTCGCCTGAGAATGTGTGGAACTTCATTCTCGGGCCGGCGCCGCCGGGGAGCGTGCCTTCGACGTTGCGCTTGCGCCACGATGTTGAGGAGATCGCCAGCGTCGTGTCGACTTCGCCGCTGAACGAGTGAAGTTTCTTTGAGCGTTGCTGTTCGTACGAACTTCGAGGGTTCGTACCTATTTGCGGGGGTTCGCACGGCCTATGAGGGTTCGGCTTTTGGCTTCGGCTTCCGGGGTGCGCAGGTAGCGGATCAGGCTGAGCAGCGGAGGATTCAGGCGTTCGAGGATCCGTTTGGCTGCCGAAACCTCCTCAATGGTCCAATGATTTCTCGCGATGCCATCGTCGATCCACTGAGCGGTCTCGAGCGAACTCGCATAGGCGTAACGCAGGAACTGCGCGAACTCGCGGGCGCCGAGGCGGCCGAAGCCTTCCGCAATGTTTGCGCAAATCCCTCCAGCGGCTTGCCGAAGTTGGTCTCGAAACCCGAAATCCCTCACTGAGGTCCCGTTCTCGGTGAGCCGATAAGCTTCCCGCCGCAATTCTTCGGCGATTTGCCAGACGACAAGATCCTGATAACGCTTTGCTCCCATGGCCCCATGCAGTGCATGCGCCATGCCGACCGGCCCGCTCCATGAAAGGCGGCAGCGGGATTGCAGATTCTTCAATGCGCGTCGCGTCGCGAAGTTGCAGGAATCGCAACGAACGCCCGGGTTCGTACGAACCCTCGAAGTCCGTAAGAACTAACCCCCGCCCTTGACCGCCTTCGCATCCGGACTGCGCAGGTCGGCAATTCCGAATGCCGTTCCTGTCTGCGGATGCATCCAGATCGTCTGCGCGGAGCCCTGCTCGCCGCGCAGCACGACGTCGTAACCCATCGCCTTGAGCTTGTCGACGGCGGCGGGCGAGAGCGCTTCGCCCTCGAACGTCACGCGGTCCGGCATCCACTCGTGATCCCAGCGCGGCGCATCCACCGCTTCGCGGCCCGTGAGATTCCACGCGGTCACGCCAAGGACGACATGGAGCACCGTGTTGATGATCGTGCGGCCGCCCGGCGAGCCGGTCACGAGCACGAGCTTGCCGTTCTTCGCGACGATCGTCGGCGTCATCGAACTCAACATCCGTTTGCCGGGCGCGATGATGTTGGCCGCCGTGCCGATCGTCCCGGTCGAGGTCGTGGTGCCGGGCTTCCTGTTGAAGTCGCCCATCTCGTTATTGAGGAGCATGCCGGTGCCCTTGATGACCACGTGTGACCCGTAGCCGCCCTCGAGCGTGAATGTGTTCGACACGGCCATGCCGTCGGCGTCCACGACCGAGAAGTGCGTCGTCTCCGGCGACTCGTCGGCCGGAAGTTTTCCGGCGGAGAGAATGTCCTTGCCGAGCTCGGCGCTGCTCGACGCGCGATTCGGCAGGAGAGTCGACATCATTTCTTTGGCGTGCGCCTTCGAGATCAGCTTCGCCACCGGCACCTCAACGAAATCCGAGTCGCCGAGGAAGCGCGCGCGATCGAGATACGCGCGGCGTTGCGCTTCGACGACGAGGTGGATGGCTTTGACTGACTGGCGCGTTTCCGACGTGAGCTTCGCCGCCTCGAGCATGTTCAGCATTTCGATCAGCGCGACGCCGCCCGAGCTCGGCGGCGGCATGCTGATGATCTCGTAGCCGTTAAAGGTGCCTTTGAGCGGCGCGCGCTCCTTGGCGACGTAGTTGGCAAGGTCCGCTTTGGTGATGATGCCGCCGTTGGCGGCCATGTCCTCGGCGATGCGATCGGCGATCCATCCCTTATAGAAGGCGTCCGCGCCGCCGGCCGCGATGGCTGCGAGCGTCTTGCCGAGATCGGTGAGGACGATCGTGTCACCCTCTTTCCACGAACCGCCGCCGGGTTTGCCGTACGCGGCGATCGACGCGGGGTACGCCTTCATCTTGCCGTCGCCGTCACGTTCGCCGCCGACGGTCTCGGTGTTGAGGCCGGACGCCAGGCTCTTCGAGAGCGTGAAGCCTTTGCTTGCGATTTCCGCCGCGGGCGTGACGATGTCTTTCCACGGAAGCTTGCCGAATTTCTTGTGCGCCATCTCGAGGCCGCGCACCGTGCCGGGAACGCCGGGCGCGAGATAGCCCTGGCGGGTGAGGCCGCCGTCGATCTCGCCCTTTCCGTCCAGATACATCGTCGGCGTTGATTTCCCCGGCGCCATCTCCCGGTAGTCGAAGGTCGTCGCGGTGCCGTTCGGCAAACGCACGATCATGAAACCGCCGCCGCCGATGTTGCCGTTCGATGGCGATGCCACGGCCAACGCAAACGCTGTCGCGACCCCCGCGTCGACTGCGTTGCCTCCGCGGCTCAGGATCGCGGCGCCTGTCTCGGCGGCGATGTCCGAGGAGGAGACGACGACGCCGGTTTTGGATGGGACGCCGAGGTCGACTTGGGCGGCGGCCGGCGCGAATGACAGAAATCCGACAGCGAGAAGTGCGGAGGCGATTGTTCTCATGACAGGGAGAGCTTAACCCGCGCGTTCCTGCTTGCGAATTGCCGATATGACGCCGATCATAGGCGCCGCTCAGCCGTCGTCCGACAATTCCTCGAGTTCGGCTGCCGTCTGCGGCCGGCGGAGGCGGTATGAGACGAGCGTGGTTCGCAACGATTCCTCTGGTGTTGTTGGGTGTGTGGGCCGCTGGTGGCTGTCGAACCGGTGGTGAGGATGCCGGGTCAATTCTCGACGTGGCCAAAAGCCGCGGTCTGAGCGCGGAAGACGCGCTGCGCGCGGTCAAGACCTTCGTGCCGCCGGGAGGGCGCGACGAGTTCCTGCTGTTCGCCTCGGGCGGACACTCCGGCCAGATCCACGTGATCGGCGTGCCGTCGATGCGTCTCTTGAAGACCGTGGCCGTGTTCACGCCGGAGCCCTGGCAGGGCTACGGGTACGGCGCCGACTGGTCCGAGGAAGCGCTGGCCGCGGGTTCGGGGCCGTCCTCCGGCGCGGTCGCGAAAGAGCCGTTGCGCTGGGGCGACGCGCATCATCCCGCGCTGAGCGAAACCGACGGCAAGTACGACGGCCGCTGGATCTACATCAACGACCGCGCCCATGGGCGCATCGGCATGGTCGATCTCGCCGACTTCCGCACCAAACAGATCATGCAGGTGCCGAATATCCAGACCTCGCACGGCGGCATCTTCGCGACGCCGGACACGAAGTACGTCCACATCTCATCGAAAGTGCCTGCGCTCAAAGCCTGGAACGCCTCCCGAGGCCAGGCCGTGACGCTCGACGATCACCTCAACCGCTACGGCGACATCTACCGCGGCTACTCGACGTTCGTGAAGGTCGATCAGAAGACCGGCCGGATGATCCTCAAGGAGAGCTTTCAGATCGAGTTGCCGCCCTACACGCAGGACCTCGCCGATTCGGGCAAAGGCGTGAGCGATGGTTTCGCGTTCATCAACTCGTACAACGCGGAGATGGCGACCGGCGGCATCGAGCAGGGACGCCCCCCGATCGAGGTCGGCGCGTCGCAGCAGGACTTCGACTACCTGCACATCATCGACTGGAAGAAAGCCGAGACGCTCATCGAAGCCGGCAAGTTCACCGAGATCAACGGGATCCGCGTCATCTCGCTCGAAACGGCCGCGGCGGAAGGCGTGCTCGTCCTTGCGCCGGAGCCGCGAAGCCCGCACGGAGTGGATGTGGCGCCGAAGGGTGATTACATCTCGGTCGCCGGCAAACTCGATCCGCACGTCACGGTTTACGGCATCGACCTCATCAAGAAGGCGATCGCCGAAAAAAACTACGAGGGCAAGGACCGCTACGGCGTGCCGATTCTCAAGTTCGACGCCGTCGTCGCCGGTAAAGTCGAGCTCGGCGCCGGACCGCTGCATACGCAATACGACGCGGACGGCAACGGATATACGAGTCTCTATCTCGAGAGCGCCGTTGCCAAATGGACGCTCGGGCCGCCGTACCACGCGGCGGACAAGGCGTTCAAGCTCGTGGACAAGGTGTCGGTTCACTACAACATCGGCCACCTCGCGACCGCGCAAGGAGACACGATGGACCCGAGCGGCAAATACCTGGTCGCGATGAACAAATGGTCGATCGACCGGCACACCAATGTCGGTCCGCTCCATCCGCAGAACTTTCAGCTCATCGACATCTCCGGACCGAAGATGCAGCTGCTGGCCGACATGCCGATCGGATTCGGCGAGCCGCACTACGCGCAGTTGGTCAAGGCCGACACGATCAAACCACGACAGGTCTATGAGCCCGGTGAGTCGCCGGCAACGATGACCCGCAGCAAATCAGCGATCGCATCGGAAAGCGAGGCGCGGATCGAGCGTCGGCCTGGTGTGGTGGAAGTCTGGATGAACGTGATCCGCAGCCACTTCACGCCCGACATCATCAGAGCCAGGGTCGGCGACACGATCATCGTCCACCTGAACAACACCGAGCGCACGCCGGATGCGACGCACGGGTTCGCGGTGCCGAGCAAGAACGTGATGGTGAGCCTCGATCCGGGCGAAACGACAACCGTCACCTTCCGCGTCGATACCCCCGGCAGCTTCAGCTTCTACTGCACCGAATTCTGCTCGGCCCTCCATCTCGAAATGCAGGGCTGGCTGATCGTCGAGAAGTAGGAGGCATTGTGAGAATGGCGATGGCGGCAGTGGTGACGGTGGCGCTCGCGGCGTGCGCCGCCGCGCCGGAGGGCGCGCCCGCCATCGTCATCGATCGAACCGCGTGCGCGCACTGCGGGATGCTGGTGAGCGAGGTGCGCCATGCCGCCGCCAGCCGCATTGCCGGTGAACCCGCGCGCGTGTTCGACGACATCGGCTGTTTGCTCGACGACGTGCGCTCGACGAATCGCCGCCCGTCAGACCTCTGGTTTCATGACGCCGAATCGGGCGAGTGGATTGTCGGTCCGGCCGCCTTCATTCACGACGCGGCGGCGCGGACGCCGATGAGCGGCGGCCTTCTCGCGTATGCCAGCCTCGAGACCGCGCGCCGCGAAGCGGCCCGGCGCGGTGGCGCGCTGATTCCCACGACGGCCGATCTTCTTTCGCGAGGCCGGCCATGACCCGTTCCGTATTCTTCTTGCGGCTGTCGGCCGCGACGATTGCCGCCATATGTGTGTGGATCGCCGCGACTCGGCCGCTGTGGACGCTGACGATGCGCGCGCCGCAGTATCCCCAGGGGCTCAGCCTCGAAGTCTTCGGCACGCACGTGGCTGGCGACATCGCGGAACTGGGCATCCTCAATCACTACATCGGCATGCCACCGATCGAAGCGCCGGCGTTCGAGACGATGCTGTTTCCGTACGGCATCTGGGCGCTGCTGGCGTTGTGCGCCATCTCGGTGGCCGGCGGGTGGTTCCGGCGTGCTGCCCGCGTCGGACTTGCGATTGCACCGCTCGCGGTACTGGTGGATCTGCAGTGGCGGCTTTATGTGTTCGGTCATTCGTTGGATCCGAAGGCGCCGATCCGTCTCGCGCCATTCACGCCGCTCGTGATCGGCCAGACCTCGATGGGCAACTTCGTGACGACCGGAATGGTCGCGTCCGGATTCTGGCTCCTGCTGGCAGCGGCCGTGGCCGTTTCTGTTTCGAACCGGCGATTCGCGCGCGGCGCCAGCGCGGCGGCCGCTGCAACGGCCGCCATGCTCGCGATGTGGTCGGCTGGTATCGGCGCGTCGCACCCGCCGATACCAGCGGAACACGAGCGGCTCCTCGCCGGCCTCCAACAGACAATCGATGCGGCGGCGCCCGGCGCCATTGTGCGCGTCGCGGCGGGCGTCTACCGAGGTCCGATTCGCCTTCGCGGTCCACTGACGGTGATCGGCGAAGAAAGCGCGGTGATCGACGGCGGCGGGGTCGGGTCCGTCGTGATCATCAGCGGCGACGGCGTGACTTTCGAGGGTTTTCACGTTCGCAACAGCGGGCGCGAAGTCACCGAGGAAGCGGCCGGCATTTCCGCGACAGGGAACGGTCATCGCATCACGCGCAATCGCATCGACGACGTGTACTTCGGCATTCATCTCGATGCGGGGCGCGATCTCATCGTGTCGAACAACGACATTGCGCCCGGCGAACGGCGCGGCGCCCGGCCTGGCCACGGCATCAGCGCCTGGAACGTGCGGGACAGCCGCATCGAAGGCAACCGCATTACTGCCGCGCGCGACGGCGTGTACTTCTCGTTCACAGAGCGTTTGACGGTTGCCGGCAACGTCGTCGAAGGCTGCCGGTATGGCTTGCATTCGATGTACTCCGCAGACGCGGCGGTCACCGGCAACCGCCTGACGGCAAACCTTCTGGGCGCGGCGCTGATGATGTCCGCGCGGATGTCGCTCACCAACAACACCATCGAACGCCATCGTGAAGGCGCGGCCGCCTACGGCGTGCTGCTCAAGGACATTAGCGAATTCGAGGCTTCCGGTAACCGGATCACCGGCAATCGCATCGGACTCTACGCCGAGGGGGTCGCGGCTGACTCGTCGGGCCACGCCAGGCTCACCGACAACATCATCGCCGGCAACGACGTCGGGATGGCGTTGCAAAGCACAGCGGCGATGGTCGCGTCGGGCAACGACTTCAGCGACAACCTCACGGATGTGCGCCCCCTCGGCCGGCGTCTTTCTGACCGCATGCAGTGGTCCGCTGGCGGGCGCGGTAATCACTGGAGCCTCTATCGCGGCTATGACGCGGGCCGTGACGGCATCGGCGATCAGCCGTATCAGCTCGACGATGCCATGGACGCGTTGTTACAGCGTAACGACAGCATTCGTGCGTTGCTCTACACGCCGGCGCACCGCGCCGTGGATGCGGCCGCGCGCATGTTTCCGCTGCTGCGCCAGCCGCCCGTTCTGATCGACGCGCATCCGTTGATGTCGGCGGCGAGCCGGAGTAAACGTCGATGATCACGGTGGCGAATCTTTCGAAGCGTTTCGGCGCGCGCGAGGTACTGACTGGCGTGTCGTTCACCGCGCGGCCCGGCGAGATCGTCCGGTTGCTCGGCCCGAACGGCGCCGGTAAGTCGACGTTGCTGCGCTGCCTGCTCGGCGTCATCGATTACGACGGCGAGATCCGGGTGGCCGGCCGCAACCCGCAGCAGGATGGCTGCGCGGTTCGCGCGCTCATCGGATACATGCCGCAACAAAACGGCCTCCACCTCGATCTGACGGTCCGGCAGACGATGGCGTTCTATGCAGACCTGCGCGGCGTCGATCACGCGCGCATCGCGGCGCTGCTGGCCGAAGCCGGACTGTGCGGCGAGGAGCGGACCCGCGTTGGCGATCTCTCCGGCGGCATGCGACAGCGGCTCGCGTTTTCGGTGGCGGTGCTGGCTGATCCGCCAGTGCTGATGCTCGACGAACCTAATGCCAGCCTCGACACCGCGAGCCACAAATGGCTGGCCGGCCGCATTCACGCGGCGGCATCGGCGGGCCGCGTCGTGCTGGTATCGACGCACCTCGGGCAAAGCCTCTTCGAGGAGGCGCCGCGAAGCGTGTTGCTTGAAGGCGGGCGTGTGGTGGAAGACCGTGAACCCCGCCCTGATAGCACGGTTGTCGCGTCCGGCCAGGTTCTGCCGGTCGCGTCGCTTCAGGGCTCGAGCGCGGCGATCGTTCTTGCGCGGAAGGAACTGCGCGACAGCCTCCGGAACAAATGGCTGCTCGGCTACGCGGTGCTACTCGGCGCGCTCGGCGTCGCGGCGTCGGTTGCCGGGCTCGACAGCGTCAGCGGAATCGGTCTCGACAACATGGGCCGCACGACAGCGACATTGATGAACCTGTGCTTGCTGTTGTCGCCTCTGCTGGCGGTGGTCATGGGCGCCGGCGCCGTTGCGGGCGAAGCCGAGCGCGGCACGCTCGATCATCTTCTGGCGCAACCGCTATCGAGAACTCAGATACTGATCGCCAAGCATGCGGGCCTTATTGCGGCACTCGCGCTGGCCACGCTGTGCGGCTTTGTGCCGGCCGCGCTGGTGGTTGCCGGCGGCGGTGGCTGGCGCGCGATGCCGCAACTGCTGTTGTTTCCCGTGCTCGCGATCCTGGCGTCGTGCTCGATGGCGGCGATCGGTTTGCTGATTTCCGTCTCCAGCCGCTCGGCCGTGCAGGCTCAGGGTACCGCCGTGCTTGTCTGGTTTACGGCCGCGTTGTTTTACGACCTGCTTTTGATCGGCGTCCTGGCGGCCTCGCAGCTGCCGGCGCCGGCGCTCGCAGCCACGCTGCTGGCCAATCCAATCGACGCCGCGCGCGTGCTCGGCGTGCTGTCGCTCGAACCAGATCTGTACTTGCTCGGACCGGCCGGCGCCTACGTCACGGCGACCTTTGGCGTGGGTCGAGCCGCCGCGCTGTTGCTACTCAGCCTTTCCGCCTGGTCCGTCCTGCCGGTTGTCGCAGCGATCCGGCGGTTCCGCCTTGCCGGTCGCCGCGCGACGACGTCGCGACGCCTGCGGCTCAGTGCACATAAAAGGAGAACACACGCTTTATGACTCGCTCTGTTTGCTTACCGATGATTGCGTTTGCCGGCCTTTGCGCCGCGATTGGGTGCGCGGCGGAATCTGTTGCCGACAAGCCCACAGCGACACCCGCAGCTGTTTCCGCCGAGTCGGTCGCCACGGGCAAGGCGACGTACGCGACACTGTGCGCGCCGTGCCACGGTGAGGGCGGCAAGGGCGACGGGCCCGCGTCGAAGGTGTTCAAACCGTCGCCGCGCGATCACACCGACCCGGCGTACATGAGCACGATCAGCGACGAGGATCTGGGCCGTGTCATTACGATGGGCGGGCTCGTCAAGGGCAAGCCGAACATGCCCAGCAATCCGCAGTTAAAGGGCGACGAACTCGCGTCGGTCATCGCATACGTGCGGTCGCTCGCGCGGCCGCATTAACGATGCGCGCGTCCGCTGTTGCGGGGGTTCCGGCGGTGGCCCGGATGAACGCGTGCGAACTCGAGATCGAGCTTTTCTGCCGCGGGTTGCGCGTGCCCGATCACGTCCGGCTCGACGGCGCGCGAGGCATTTCGCGGACGCGTGCCGGGCTCGGCTCGGGTCTTGAACTGGTGATCGCCTCCGATTCCCGCGTCAAGCGTGAGGTCTGGGTCAACGCGCCCGTCATCGAAGCCTTCGTCGCCAGGTCGCCGTTCGAGCTGACCGGCGATCCGGAGTTTGGATATGCCATCGGCGACGTGCGCACGGCCGAGTTGTACCCGGTTCGGCTGCCGGCCGAGCCCGCGTGGTATCAAGCGAAGACGTCGGGCGGCGAGACGATGAGCCGGGTCGGCGTACTTCAAGGCACGTATCTTGGCATCTACCTGAACATGGTGTGCGCGTTCTGGAGCTACTCGCCGACGCTCGAATGCCGTTTCTGCACAACGGGAAAGAACGTCGGGGTCAATGAGACCCAGGACAAATCGGTTGCAGACGTTGTCGAAACATGCCGCCGCGCGCGCGACGAATCCGGCGTGACGTTTGTCCACCTCAACGGCGGGTTTCAGGGCAGCCGCGGGCTGAAGGCCGTTGAGCCGTACGTCCGCGCGATCAAGAACGAAGTCGGCCTGCTCGTCGGCGTGCAGCTCACACCCGAACGCGACTTTTCCCAGTACGACGCGCTCATCGATCTCGGCGTCGATCACTTCTCCTTCTGCGTTGAGTTCTTCGATCCGGAGTGGTTTGAAAAGATGTGTCCGGGTAAGGCGCGAATGCTGGGCCAGGAGTTGTTCTTCCGCGCGCTCGAACACTGCGCGCGGCAGATGCCGCGCGGCGCCGTGTCGGGCGAGCTGATCGCCGGCGTCGAACCTATCGAGGCGACCTTCAACGCCATCGACTACATCGCGGCGCACCGCGCGTTCCCGACAGTGTGCGTATTTCGCCCGACGATCGGCTCGGCGATGGAGCACTGGCCGCCGCCGTCGCCCGCCGAGATGCGCCGGGTCATGGCGCACGTCTACGACGCGTGCCGCCGCCATTGGCTGCCGATTGGCGCGGCGCCGAACATCGAAGTCAGTCTCGTGGTCACGCCTGATGATGCGGCCATGCTTGCGCCCCGGACGATCAACGTGCTCGCGTATGAGGTGTTCCGGAAAGCCGTGCGCGCGGCAGCGCGGCCGATGTTCCGCCGACGGATGCGGCCGCGACACGCGCAGGCGGTATGACGAGGGTCATAGGCGGCGTGCCGGCCCGAGCGTAGCTTCAGTGAGAAGGATTCCCATGACCGAGACCGCACGCTTTGAAACGTCCCTTGCCGACATCGTCAACGCCGACCCAAGGACGGCGGTTGTCTTCGATTATCTCGGCCTCGACTATTGCTGCCGCGGCCACGAAACGCTGGACATAGCCGTGCGGCGGCAGGGCCTTCAGAGAGAGACCGTGGCGTCGCAGCTAGACGCGCTTGGCGATCCGCTCACGGGCCGCTCGATGGGCGACAAGTGGCCCGACCTCGCCGTGCTCGTCGATCACATCGTCGACGTCCATCACAAGTACGTCCGCGAGCTGCAACCGGTGATCGTGTCCTGGCTCGACAAGCTGGTGGAGCGCCACGGCCAGAGGTATCCGGAGTTGGCTCAGCTGCGCGAAATCTTCGCCAATACGGCCGCCGAGTTGACGTCGCACATGTTGAAGGAAGAACAGATCCTGTTCCCGCACATCACCATGCTCGCGAAGCGGTCGCCGAATGATCCGCCGATGTGCTCGCCGTTCGGGTCGCTGCAGAACCCGATTCGCGCGATGGAGCAGGAGCACCTGGCGGCCGGAGACGCGTTCGAGCGGATGCGCGCGCTCACCAACTCATTCACGCCGCCCGAAGACGGCTGCACCACGTTCCGGCTGTGCTATCGCGAGCTGGACCGTTTCGAGCGCGATCTGCATCGGCACGTGCATCTGGAAAACCACGTCCTGTTTCCGCGAGCCGTCGAGCTGGAGCGGAGCCGTGCCTAGAGACGGTGCGCTGCCAACCGACGCTTCTCGAAGTATCATCGGCGGAGATGACAACGCAGACAGCTCTGTCGGCGATTGCTCAGACGCCGCTCTTCAAATGCGTCGGACAGGATGATCGCGCGCGTGTTGCCGGAGTGTCGCGCGTTGTAACGTTCACGCGCGGCGAAAAGGTCTTCGACCAGGGCGATCCTTCGGACTTCTTCTACGTCGTGCTCTCCGGGTTCGTGAAAGTCTTCCGTCCGAACATCGGCGGGCACGATGTGATTCTGGAAATGTTCGGCGCCGGCAGCCCGCTCGGAGCCGTCGCGCTCTTTCAAGGCAAGGCATTTCCGGCATCCGCCGCCGCGATGGAGGACACCGAGTGCCTCGCGATTCCGCGCGCGGATTTTTTTCGGCTGCTCGAAGCTGAGCCCGCGCTCGTGCGCGGATTGCTCGGCAGCTTGTCACTTCGGCTCGTGCAGCTCACGACGCGTCTCGAAGAGCTCAGCGGCGGGCGCATCGATGCGCGCTTCGCGCGGCTGTTTCTGAAACTTGCCGATCAGATGGGCGTGCTGTCCGCGGCGGGCCTTCATGTGCCGCTTGCGCTCTCCCGCCAGGAACTGGCGGACCTGCTCGGCACGACCATCGAGACGACGATTCGAACCATGAGCCGCTGGAACAAGGACGGAGTTCTTCTTACCGAAAAAGACGGCTTCCTGATTCGCGACCGGCCGTTCCTCGAGGCCCTGGCGGCCGGTTCATGAGACCCAACGCCCTTGCGACAGTCTCGTTCCTGGTCTGCTTTGCGGCCTGGGGATTGATCGGCGGTTTGGCGCCGACGTTCGCGTCAATGTACGGGCTGACTGGTTCACAGACGGCGTTCCTCGTCGCGGTGCCGGTGCTGCTCGGCTCGCTGGCGCGGCTGCCGATGGGCGTGCTCACGGATCGGTTCGGCGGCCGGCTCGTGTTTACGTCGCTGATGCTGTTTGCGGCGGCGGCGGCGATCGGCGTGACGTTCACGCGATCGTACGCATCGCTTCTGGGCGCCGCGTTCTTCCTGGGTATGGCCGGATCGTCGTTTTCGGTGGGCGCGGCATTCGTTTCTCGATGGACGCCCCGCGAGCGGCAAGGCACCGCGCTCGGCGTGTACGGCCTTGGTACGCTCGGGCAATCGCTTGCCGTGTTCGTCGCCCCGCTCGCCGCCGCTGCCTATGGGTGGCCGATTGTCTTTCAAGCCGCGGCGGTCATCCTGGTGGGCTGGGCCGTCGCCTTTGCGTTTCTCGCGCGCAATCCGCCGCGTCCGAAACCGGATCGCTGGTCCGACATGTTCGCGCTGCTCCGGCGCGAGCGAATCGCCTGGCTGCTCGGCGCGTTCTACTTTCTGACCTTTGGCGGTTTCGTCGCGTTCTCGATCTATCTTCCGACCCTCTTGAAATCGCAATTTGACCTGACGGCGGCGCAGGCGGGAATGCGCGCAGCGGGCTTCGTTCTCCTCGCCACGCTGATGCGCCCCGTGGGCGGCTGGCTCGCGGACCGCATTGGCGGTGCACAGGTGTTGTCGTGGGTTTTCACAGGCGTCGCCGCGCTCTCGTGGCTGCTGATTTCACAGACGATGCTGGTGTTCACGGTGGGCGCACTCGGATGCGCCGCACTTTTCGGCCTGGGCAACGGCGCTGTGTTCAAGCTGGTGCCTGAGTTCTTTCCGAAAGCCACCGGCACCGTCACTGGCCTGGTCGGCGCTCTCGGCGGGCTCGGCGGCTTCTTCCCGCCGCTGCTCCTCGGCTTCTCGCGCGACTGGTTTGGCGTCGTCTGGCCGGCATTCGCGCTGTTGTCGGCGACGGCGCTGGCGCTTCGCTTTGCGAACCAGAAAGCGTTTCATCCGAGCGATCGCGCGTGGCGCGATGCATTGCCGGCGGCGGCACGCCGTTCGCTCGAGCGGGTCGAGGTCGCCGCCTGGGCGACGGGCGTCACCCTGTTGCTGGCTGCGGCCATCGTTCTCGGCTCGCGCAATCTGCAGCATTTTGACGCCGCACTCGTGGCGTACACCTTTGCCACGCTCTTCGCGACGTTCGGCATTACGTACCGCTACGCGATGTGGCTGCGACGGCCGCCGACGCGGATGTACTGGCGGCGGGGGTGGGCGGCGTTCTTCGCGCGCCGCGGCAGTGTCGGCCGCATCGGCACACTGGGCCGGCGCGCGCTCGTGGATTTCGCCGCCAATCGGTACATCTTCGCGCGCGGCCGGCTTCGCGGCCTGACGCACTGGCTGATCATGTGGGGCTGCCTGCTCGCGGGAGCGATCACGTTTCCGCTCGTGTGGGGATGGATTCACTTCGAAACCGTGCCCGGCGACTTCACGATGTATCGCGCCTTCATGTTCGGCGTGCCGACGGCCACGTTCCCGGTCGATTCGTTCCTCGCCTTCGTCGTCTTTCACGGGCTCGTCTGGTCGTCGTTGCTGGTCATCGCCGGCGTGCTGCTCGCGTTTCGGCGACGCATGACCGATCACGGCGCGGCCGCGACGCAGCAGTTCGCCCAGGACATCCTGCCGCTCATCTTGCTGTTCGCGATCAGTGTCACCGGCTTGATGTTGACGGCCAGTTACACATGGATGAAGGGCTACGCGTACGAATTCCTCGCCATCCTCCACGCCATCACCGTGATCGTGACGATGTTGTGGCTGCCGTTCGGCAAGCTTTTTCATGTGTTCCAGCGCCCCGCGCAACTGGGCGTCGGCGTGTATCGCGATGCGATCCATCGTGGAGAGATGGCGCCGTGCCGCCGATGCCGGCAGCCGTTTGCGCCGACCGCTCTCGTCCGCGATCTCATCCAGGTGGAACGCGAGCTCGGCTTCGACTACACGCTCGAGGACGGCGGTCATTATCAGGAGGTCTGCCCGAAATGCCGCCGCGCACTGTTTGGATTGGCGCAAGGCGCGCTCTGGCGCGCAGCCAGCCCGGCCGCGCGCGTTGACGGAGGAGAGTAATGGCCCTGATTCCTGCCGATCCACAGCAGATCATTTCGGCGTACGGCCCGCACTGCGCGGAGATGTCGCCGCTCCACGCGTCGACCAGCGTGGAACCGGACAAGCTCGTGAAGACGCACTGCTGTTTCTGCGGCCAGCAGTGCGGCATTCAGTTAAAGACACGCGGCAACGAAGTGATCGGTTTCGAGCCGTGGGAAGAGTTTCCATTCAATCGCGGCATGTTGTGCCCGAAGGGCGTCAAGCGTTACCTGCAGGGCTCGCACCCGGACCGGCTGACGCGGGCATTGGTGCGCGACTCGAATGCGCCCTCCGGATTTCGACCCGTCGGCTACGCCGACGCGATTCAGCGGACGGCAGACGCCATCGCCCGGATTCAGGCCGAGCATGGCGCGGGATCGGTTGCCATCCTTGGCGGCGCCAGTTTGACGACCGAGAAGACGTATCTCCTCGGCAAGTTCGCGCGGGTGTGCCTCAAGACACCGTTCATCGACTACAACGGCCGTCTGTGCATGGTGAGCGCGGGCGCCGGCAACAAGAAGGCGTTCGGCATCGACAGGGTGACGAGCCCCTGGGCCGACATGATCGGCACCGAGATCATCTGGGTCGCCGGGTCCAACGTGGCGGAGTGTTCGCCGATCACCACGAACTATCTGTGGCAGGCGCGCGAGCAGGGCGCGCGGATCATCATTCAGGATCCCCGCATCACGCCGGTCGCGCGTACGTGCGACCTGTATCTGCCGGTTCGGCCTGGCCGCGATGCCGCGCTCTTTGCCGGCGTGCTCGCGATCATGATCGAGCGCGGATGGATCGACCAGGCGTTCATCGACACCCACACGACCGGCTTCGACGACGTCGCGGCGTACTGCCGCGAGTGGACGCCGGCGCGAACCGCCGATGTGACCGGTGTGCCGCAGCGTCTTCTGGAGCAGGCCGCGGAATGGTGGGGCACGGCGCGTTCGAGTTTCATGCTGCACGCGCGCGGTATCGAGCACCATTCGAACGGGGTTCAGAACACGCTCGGCGCCATCAATCTCGTGCTCGCCAGCGGACGCATCGGCCAGCCGCACAGCGGCTACGGCACCATCGTCGGACAAGCCAACGGCCAAGGCGGTCGCGAGCACGGACAGAAATGCGATCAGCTCCCCGGATGGCGCGACATCAGCAACCCGGAGCACCGCCGGCATGTGGCCGCGGTCTGGGACATCGACGAAGCGGAGCTTCCGGGGCCGGGCGTCGATGCGTACGAGCTCTTCCGCAAGATCGACGCCGGCGAGATCAAAGCCTTGATCGCGATCTGCTTCAATCCGAAGGTCTCGCTCCCGGACAACGCCTTCGTCACGCGATGTCTCGAGAAGCTCGAATTCTTTGCCGCGATCGATTTCTTTCTGAACGACACGGCGTGGCACGCGGACGTGGTGCTGCCGGGCAGCTTGCAGGAGGAAGACGAGGGGACCGTGACGCAGGTCGAAGGCCGGATCATCCGCATCCGCAAAGCCATCGACCCGCCGGGCGAGGCGCGCGAGGACTGGCGGATTGTGCAGGACCTGGCCGCTGCGCTCGACCGGCCGCATGGATTCCAGTTCAACAACCCGCGCGAAATTTTCGAGGAACTTCGGCGCGCGAGCCAAGGCGGCGTTGCCGACTATTCCGGTGTGACATACGAAAAGATCGAGGATAACTTCGGCGTATTCTGGCCGTGCTACAGCCACGATCCAGCGACCGGCGCGCCCGTCGACCACCCTGGAACGCCGCGGCTCTTCCTGCCGGACAGCTACAACCCGGTCGCGAAGGGCAACGGCCGTTTCTATTTTCCCGACGGCCGCGCGCGCTTCAATGTCGCGGACTATCGCGTGCCGGTGGACGACGCGAGCGCTGACTATCCGATTTTTCTGACGACGGGCCGTGTCGTCAGCCAGTTCCTGTCCGGCACCCAGACGCGGCGGATCGGCCCGCTGGTGCGGCAGTATCCGGAGCCGCGAATCGAAATGCACCCCAAGCTGGCGGCGAAGCTGGGCATCGCGGATGAGGATTGGGCGACGGCCGAAACGCGCCGCGGCGCCGTGACGTTGCGCGCGCAGGTCGTCACGACGATCCGTCCGGACACCATCTTCATTCCGTATCACTGGCCCGGCGAGAAAAGCGCGAACAGGCTGACCGTCGCGGCGCAGGATCCGATCAGCAAGATTCCGCAATACAAAGTGTGCGGCTGCCGCGTCCGCAAGGCTGACGCGCCGCCCGCGTACGACGGCGTGCTGGAGCCCCAACAGTAGCCATGGCCAAACCGGCGGAGCTCAATTTTTTCATCGACACGAGTCGCTGTATCGGATGCCAGGCCTGCATGCAGGCGTGCTCCGAATGCGACACGCACCGCGGCGACTCGATGATCCACCTCGAGTACGTCAGCCGCGCCGACAGCGTGCAGACGGTGCCCGTCGTCTGCATGCATTGCCATCAGCCCACGTGCGCGGAAGTGTGTCCGGCCGATGCGATCAAACGCACCGAGGACGGCGTGGTGCAATCCGCGCTCAAACCCCGATGCATCGCGTGCGGCAACTGCGTGTCGGCGTGCCCCTTCGGCGTGCCCGAGGTGTACACCGAACGCAAGCTGATGATGAAGTGCGACATGTGTTACGACCGGACCAGCGTCGGCAAGAAGCCGATGTGCGCCACCGTGTGTCCAAGCCAGGCGTTGTATTACGGCACTCAGGCCGAGATCGAGCGGCTGCGCCCGCAGTCGACCCCGACCAACACGTTTCAGTTCGGCCGTCAGATAGTCACGACCAATGTGTTCGCGATGGTGCCGAAACGGCCGTTGCCCGCTGTGCACATCGACGTCACGGCGGCGATGGACGCCAAGCCGCCGCGGCGCGCCATTCCGTTAACGCCGATTGCCGCCGATGCCGATCCTTTTGCCGAGGTCGATGTATGAAGGACTCTTCGCCTGCTCCCGTGCCGCCGACTGCCGACCAACAGCCTGCGTGGCGCGAAGATTTTCCGATCGACTGGCCGCAAGATCAGTATGTCGAGCGCCGCGATTTCGTGAAATTTCTTGTGCTGACCAGTGGCGCCCTGGCCGTCGGGCAGCTCTGGATCGCCGGTCAGAATTTCTGGCGCCGGCTCAGCGGCGCCCTGCCGAAAGTGCGTATTGCAGGGACCGGCGACCTCGCGGTGGGCGGCGCTCTCGGGTTCCGCTATCCGACGCCGAACGACCCATGCCTGCTTGTCCGAGCCGGCGACGCCGAGTTCGTCGCGTTCAGCCAGACGTGCACACATCTTTCGTGCGCGGTGATTCCGCGGCCGGCTGAGAATATTTTCCTGTGCCCGTGTCATGAAGGGAAATTCGATCTTCGAAGCGGCGCGCCCGTCGCCGGTCCGCCACAACGGCCGCTCCCGCGCATCGAGCTCGAAATCAGCCAGGCCGGTATCTACGCCGTCGGCGTGACCGTGCGGACGTCGTAGCGATGCGGAAGAAGACATTCACCCGCGAACAGCGCGCGAACATCGTGCTCGGCATGCTGGGGTTCGTGCTGATCGGCGTGATTCTCCAGATCTGGCTCCTCACCGCCACGATGAACGCATGGCTCGGCGGCGACGATGCCGTCGTATGGCCGGCTGCCGCCGCCAGCATCGTGTGCCTTGCGGCCAACGTCGGTTTGTTGCGCTATCTCAACCGGCTGGGGTAGCGGCGCCGTCGGCGACCGACGATCCGTCGCCCCGCAACAAATGCGCGACGACCTCGGCGGCCGTGAATGATCCGCCGCCTGGCGGCATGAAATCGACCAGCTGCTGGAGCGCGTTGCCGCTCGTAATCAGCGCCGGTTCGACGCGCGCTCCACGCGTTTGCGGAAAACCAACCGCGGCAACCAGGGCGTTGCAAATGCATTTGCGGCCGGCGGTGTCTTCGATCCGGCCGCCTTTCGAGACGTACGCGGCCACCGGCTCGGCCGGGCAGCGAAAACCGAGCGCGCCGCTCTCGGTTCGATAGGCCTCGCGCAGATAGCCGAGATCGCACACGCGGGCGCGCGACTCGCACACTCGGGCCGACGAGAGTGAACCGTCGAGCTCGGCGACTTTCAATGGAAAGGAAGTCGGCGATGCGAGCGGGTCGGTGAAGACGTGCGCGGTGCCTGCGGCCGCGCGCGCGCGCAGGCCGCGCTTGTAGGTGTCGGCCAGGCCTGACTCCTCACAGAACGCGAACGCCGTGCCGGCTTGTATTCCGTGTGCGCCCGCGTCGCGAGCAGCGCGCAGCCCGCCGGACCGGCCGTATCCGCCGGCAAGCCAGAAGGGGAGGCCGAAGTCCTTGATGCGCGCGAGATCGACCACATCGCGGTCGCCGTACAGCGGTTCGCCGGTCTCCGTGATCTGCGGCCGGCCCCGAGGCGGCGCGTTGTGCCCTCCGGCCGTCGGGCCTTCCACCACGAAACCGTCGATCGGTCCGTTTGCTCGCTTGAGCAGCGTTGCGGCAAGCACATGCGACGAGACGATCGGAATGAACGCCGGTCGTTTCAGCGGCGCGAGTTCCGTTTCGAGATGTTCGCGGGGATCGAAGTGGAGTGTCACGCCGCCGACGCGGATATCGGCATCGGCAAGCGGGTCGCGCCTCTCCGTGACGGCGAGCGGATAGCTCGCCGGCTCGAGCGCGGCGAGCTGCGTGATCGCGCCGGGGATGCGCAGCGGAATGCCCGCGCCCATCAACACGTAGTCGACGCCTGCGAGCATCGCGCCAAACAGGGACGGCAGATGGGGCATCTGTATCTTCTCGAGATAGTTGATGCCGACCGGCGCGTCGTGCCCTTCGCGCGCCAGGGTCACTTCAACAAAGTTCCCTGCAATGCACAGTTCCACGAGCTCGTCCGGACCCCCGACGTCATGCCGGGGCAGCGTCACATACGGCCGGTGAGCAGGCTTGCCTCCGGCAATCAGGTACCGATCAAGAATGCGACGCGCCAGACGCGGGAATGGCAAGCGGGCGAGGGCCCGCTGCATGTGCCCGCCGGGATCTCCTGTCTGGAGGCGTCGAACCAGCAGCGCGTCGAGCGCCGTGCCCGACACCACGCCCAGTTGTCCGCACCGCGAGACGGCCTGCGCAAGCCGCCAGTTCGAAACGCCGACGCCCATCCCGCCCTGAATGATGAGAGGCAGGGCGCCCGTCACGCGCGAACTCTCGGCTCTTGGTCGCCGAGCGACACGCGCCCGATGCTGTGTTGCCCGGCCGCTTCAATCAGGTTCAGTACGCCCATCAACGTGCCCGGCACAATCATGAAGAATACCCCCGCGGCGATGAACGCCCTGAGTTGGCGGGAACCGGCTCGCATCTGCGCAGAATGCCGCAGTCCGCCTCGCCTGAGTATGACAGGCGTCATGGCCGAATCCGCGAGAACGTCGCACGCTGATAAAGCCAACGACGAAGGGTCGTTCGACAGTGACGGAGACGTGCGCATGCGGACAGAGCGATTGATTGTGCGAGGCCTGGTGGCCCTCGCGTTCGTGGGAATGACGTCGACCGAGATCGCCGAGGCTCGCCAGGCCCCGCGCGTCGTGACGATCACCGTGGCCGACCCGGTCGGCGAAAAGATGACCTACGGCGCCAAGACCATCGTTGCGAAGCCCGGAGAGAAACTGAAGGTTCGGCTTGTATCGATGGCAAAAATTCCGAAAAGCGTGATGGGCCATAACTTTGTGGTCCTGAAGGCGGGCACGAACGTCAAAGCGTTCGTCGACGCCGCCGCGAAATCGCAGGCGACCGATTACATTCCGGTCGCGTTCCGGTCGGCGATCATCGCGGAAACTTCCATGGTCGGGCCATTGGAGAGCATGGAAGTCGTATTTACCGCGCCCTCCAAACCCGGCACTTACATCTATCTGTGCACATTCGCCGGCCATTACGCCGCTGGCATGACGGGGTCGCTGATCGTGAAGTGAAAGAGCGGCACCCGCTGGTGGCGCTTGTCCGGCTGGGCGACTTCTGCGAATAGCTAGAACCTCCTGCTGCGGACCTGTTACCATCCGCCCCGGTATCCCCCGGAGGCTCTATGAAATTGTCGCGTCGCTCGTGGATCGTTGTCGTCCTGACCCTGGCGTTTGTTGCGCCGCTCACTCATCTCATCGCGCAGAGCGGGGGCGCCGCCAAGCGGCCGCTGGACATCGAGGACGTGATCGCGTTCCGCGGTCTCGGGGCGACCGTGCTCTCGCCGAATGGACAGTGGCTGGCCTACCGGATGTCGCCGACGCAGGGCGACAGCGAAGTGATCGTCAAGAACACCGGCAGCGACAAAGAGATCAAGCTCGCGGTCGGCGAAGGGGCCGGCGGCGTGATGACGTTCTCGGAAGACGGCCAGTGGCTCGCGCTCAGCACCGCGGCGACCAAGACCCAGGCCGACGCCGCGCGGCGCGCGGCACGCCCGGCGGCGCAGGCCGGCATGACGCTCGTCGAGCTCGCGACGGGCAAGAAAACTGACATCGCAAAGATCCGGCGTTTTGCCTTCAACAATGAAGCGGGCGGGTGGATCGCGCTGCACCGGTTCGGCGCTGACACCCCGGGTGCCGCTGGTGCGGCCGGTGCCGCCGGTGCAGGGCGCGCCGGTGCTGCGGGCCGCGGCGGCGCGGGTGCCGGCACCGCCGGCGACACGCGTGCGAAGGGCACGGACCTCGTGCTGCACGATCTAAAGAGCGGCGCGCAGATTAATATCGGCAACGTCAGCGAATTTGCGTTCAATAAATCCGGCAGGACGCTGGCGATGATCATCGATGCCGCCGACCAGGCCGGCAACGGTGTGCAGGCGCGCGACATGACGTCGGGCGTCGTCACGCCGCTCGACACCGACAAGGCGTTCTACGAGCGGCTGGCGTTCACCGAGGACGGCGACGCGCTCTCGGTGCTCAAGGGCCACGATGAGATCACGGCCTGGAAAGACCGTATGTTCGCCGTCACGGGATGGACGGGCCTCAACGCCGGGATTTCTTCGGCGAAGAAGGTCAGCTACGACCCGGCGAAAGACACGGCGTTCCCCGCGGGCATGAGCATCAGCAACAACCGGACGCCGGCGTGGACGGAGAATCGCGACGCGATTCTTTTCGGTATCGCGAAGATCAACAAGGCTGACGCGCCGGCCGGACGCGGCCGTGGCGCGGCGCCAGATGGCGTAGACGCGCCGGCGCCGCCTGCCGGTGCCGGAGCGTCTGCGGCTGATGCCGCCGACCGTCCGAACCTCGTCGTCTGGCACTACAAAGATCCGCGCCTGCAGAGCGCGCAGCAGGTGCAGGAAGCAGGCGATCGTTCGTTCAGTTACCTCTCGACGTATCGCGTTGCCGAAAACAAGTTTGTGCGTTTGGCAGATGACGACGTTCGGCAGGTGACGGTCGGGCCGAAGGAGAAGTTCGGCATCGGTTCCGACGTGCGGGCGTACGAGCTGCAGTCGAATCTCGACGGCCGGTCGTTCCGCGACATCTACGCGATCAACATGGCGACCGGCGCGCGCACGCCGGTTCTGAAACAGGCGCGGTACGCCTACCAGATCTCGCCGGACGGCACGAAGTTCTACTACTACGAAGGTAAGCACTACTTCGTCATTGATCTCGCCAACCCGACACCGAAGAACGTGACGCTGACCGTGCCGACGTCGTTTGTCGACGTCGAAAACGATCACAACACGGTGACGCCGCCGATCTTCCCGGTCGGTTGGACAGCCGACAGCGCGTCACTCATCCTCAGCGACGGCTGGGACATGTGGAACGTCTCGACCGATGGTTCGTCGGCGACCAACCTCACGATCAACGGCAAGAAGAACCAGATCCGGTACCGCCAGCGCCTGCGCATCGACCCGGAAGAGAAGGGCATCGATCTCAAGAAGCCGCAGTACATCGGCATGATGGATCAGTGGACCAAAAAGCAGGGCGTCGGCATCCTCGCGCCCGGCAAGACCGGCGTCGAGCTGCTCATCTATGACGACGCGTCGTTCAACCGGTTGTCGAAGGCGAAGAACGCCGACACCTGGATCTTCAGCAAGGAAACGTCGTCGACCCCGCCGGAGATCTTTGCAACCAACTCGTCGCTGTCGGCGCCGCGGAAGTTGACGAACACGGCTGCGGAGGTCGAGCCGTACGACTACACGGGGGGTCGCATCCTCGTTGATTTCTTCAATGACAAGAAAGACAAGGCCAACCCGAAGGGCGAGCGGCTGCAGGGCACGCTGTATCTGCCGGCCAACTACGTGAAAGGCAAGACGTATCCGACGATCGTCTACATCTACGAGCGGCTGACGCAGGGCACGAATAACTTTGCGCGGCCGTCGGTGCCTGGCGGCGGCTTCAACCGCGCCTATTACATGAGCAACGGCTACGCGGTCTACGAGCCCGACATCAAGTACTACATCAACGACCCGGGCATGTCGGCCGTGTGGGCGCTCGTGCCTGCGGTCAAAGCGGCGATCGCGACGGGCGTCGTCGATCCGGCGCGTGTCGCGCTTCAGGGCCACTCATGGGGCGGGTATCAGACCGCGTTCACGATCACGCAGACCGATATTTTCAAGGCCGCTTCCGCCGGCGCGCCGCTGACCAACATGATCAGCATGTATGGCCTGCTCTACAAGAACTCGGGCGGTACCAACGGCGCGATCTTCGAAGCGAGCCAGGGCCGTTTCACGAGTGGCCCGTGGGACAACTGGAACGCGTACACGCGCAACTCGCCGATCGCGTTTGCGAAAAACGTCCAGACGCCGCTGCTGATGCTCCATAACGACGCCGACGGCGCCGTGGACTTCACGCAGGGCATCGAGTACTTCAACACGCTCCGCCGCCTGGGCAAGTCGGTCATTCTCGTCGAGTACCCCGGCGAGAACCACGGCCTCGCGCGCCAGCCCAACATGCAGGACTACATGATCCGCATGAAGGAGTTCTTCGACGCCCACCTGATGGACAAGCCGGCGCCGGCGTGGATGGAGGACGGCATCCCGCGTCTCAAGATGAGCGACGATGTCACCGAGCGGCTGAAGGCGCGCGAAGAAGCCACGAAAAAGAAGGCGGCGGACGCAATCAAAAAGGGAGGCAACTGATCATGGGCAAAATCAACGTCGGGAAACTCATCATCGGCGGGCTGGCAGCGGGAGTCGTTCTGAACATCGGCGACTACGTGATCAACGAGATCATTCTGAAGGACACGTTCGCCGCGGTGATGACCGCGCGCAACATCGCTCCCGAGGCCATGAATATGGCCACGCTGGTCGCTCTCGATTTTGCGATGGCCTTGCTGCTGGTCTTCACCTACGCGGCGATCCGCACACGCTTCGGCGCCGGCCCGAAGACGGCGATCGTCGCCGGCCTGATGGTGGCGATGATCACGGGCGTTCAGGCCGCTTACTTCGTCGGCATGGGCATGTTCACGTGGGACGTCTGGGCGCCGGCCGCGGCGCTGTCGACGGTGGATCTGATCATTGCGTCGCTGGTTGGCGGGGCGCTGTACTCAGAATAGACAATGGGATCGGGACTTAGTGACGTTCACTAAGTCCCGATCTCGTTAGAAGAAGAACATCATCCCGCCGCCGCCGCCGCCGTAACGGGGATTGACGACGCTGTTGAAGATCGAACCGAAGCTGTAGGTCACGCCAAAGCCCATGAAGTAGCTGTAGCCGGACCGGATCTGGCGCAGCCGCAGCAACACGTCTTCAGTGGACGCAGAACCCTTCTTCAGGCTGATCTGGTCGCGGATACGCGAGTAGTTGCCGAAGACGTTGAACGAAAAGCCCTTGAAGAGGCGAACGTCCGCGCTGCCGAAGAGGCCGAGGTTCGTGCGGTCGAGTTTTTTGAGCTGCTGCGAGAAATCCACCGACGAGCTGATCGATCCCCATGGCTGGCGAAGGCCGAGCGAGAGCCCCATCGAGTGCCGCGGCAGCGTCTCGGAGAGTTTGCTGAAGATCGTCTCTGCCGTGTAGTTGTTGTGGACCACGCCCGCCGCGTAATTGAACGTCAGGCTGCGCCGGGTGCTCTCTTTGTACGGGAAGAAGTTGAATTCCATGCCCGGCATGAATGAGAACGCAAGGTCCTGGTTCGAGAATGTCGAGCCCGACGCGTTCGTGCGCGCGCCGAACGAGAGCCGCGGGCCTGCGCTTTTGACGATCGTCGAGCTGGCGCCCCACGAGCTGGTCTTGCTCTTGAAGATGTCGCCGCCGCCCAGATTGTACGTGTTGCGGTTCTCGTTGCGGTTGCCCGAGAGGCTGATCTTCCAGTTGTCGGTGGTGCGATTCGCCGAGCCGTTGAAGCGGAACGAGCGGTTCTTGCTCGATGCCTCGCCGCTGACGTTGCCGTTCGTGCTCAGGCGGAAGACCCAGTAGTTCCACGGATCTTTTTTCGGCGCCGCCGCGCCGGCCGCCGTCGTGGGCTGCGTGTATGTGACGTTGAGCGATTTCATGGCGGGTGTGCCCGATGCGTACGCGACGAGACCGATCTTGAGGATGCGTGCCATTTCCTTGCGCTGGTCGTCGTTCGTCGCGGTCCGCTCAGTCGAGAAGGTCACGGTATTCGTCTGGCCGTCGAATGTGTTGAGCCCGATGAATTTCAGCGTCCACGCCGTGCCGCCTGCACCGGTGTTTTGCGTGGTGACGAGGACGTGCACATCCGCGTCCTTGCGGTCGCGCATATAGTCGACAAACTTGATTTCGGTCTTGAGGAAATCGGTGTCGCAGAAGTGGCAGTCGAGGTAGATGCGAAGGAGCGCCGCCTGTGGAGGCGGAGTCGGCGGACCGCCTTGCGCGGATGCGCTCGAACTCATACCCAGTACGTACGCGCACACGAAGAGCCACGAGATTACAGATTTCCGCACGAATCCCCCTTTGTTCGATTGCCCGCCCGTTAGACGTTCCATGTTAGAGACCGGTTGGGACGAAGGGCAGCGGTGTCCGGTTCTGGCATAAGGACGGAACGACGAGCCGGAGTGTTTAACACCTAGCGAATCTTCAGATCCTGAACGGATATTTCGCCTGCTGTGACACCGACCGTGACCGATCCGGCCGCCAGCGCGGAAAGAAAGTCCGCGCGGGCAAGATCCGCTTCGTTGACAGTGCCGAGCGCCGCCACAAGATAGTCGCCGGGCGCGAGGGCCTCGAGCGACCAGTCACCGTTAGTGTCGGGCCAGATCACAAACGGGCGGCCGGCGGAGGTTGCCCACTTCTGCCGATCGGCAGTGAGCACGACGATGGCTAGTTCGGGCGCTCCCTGGCCGGCCGCGTTGGAGATTCGCCCGCGCAATCCGCCGAGCTCGGAGGGCAACGGACTCGGCGGCGCAGGTTTCAGCACCAGCGCCACGCCCGTCTCGTCCTGATTCGACACTTCAATCGTCGTGACATCCGAAGCCGTGTTGTGCCTGGCCCGAACCTCCCAAGACCCTGGAAAAACGTTGCCGAAGAAGAACATCCCGTGGGGTGAACTGGTGATTCGTTCGTCGCCATCAGATCCGGCGCCCGTGCGTGACAGGCGAACTTCGGTTTCAACAGGCAGCCCTGCGTTGTCGCGCACTGATCCCGCCAGCAGGATGCCCCTGACCGTTCGCGTGGTCACATGGACATCGAGCCGCTCTTCGCGCGCGGAGACCGTCACGGGCAGAGCATTTCCCGGCGAGTTTGTGTCCGGGTAGTACGTCTCAGTCGTCGGGTCTGGCCCGACGGTTTGGGAAACCCGGATGAGGTAGCCGCCGGGCGCCAGTCCGTACAGCCGATACACCCCCGCATCATCAGTCTGTGCGGTCACGAGTGGCTGCTTCGCCGACGGCACGAGGCCGCGGTTGTGCTCGATCGCGGTGACGGTCGCGCGGTCGATCGGCGCGCCGGAGCTGTCAGCGACGGTGCCCGAAATGACGCCGCCGCGCTGCAGTACAACGCGAATGCCGTTCACGTGCTGGTCCGCCGCGATCGCGATCGTCGTCGGTAACGGTGACGATGGATTGGCGCTGAACACGCGCCGGCCGAGACCAAATTTGGCAGCGGCAAGCTCGTATCGTCCTGGTGTGAGGCCAGTGAAGGCGAACACGCCGTCATCCCCGGTCACGATCGTTTGCGTGCCTTTACCGGTGAGCTCGACGCGCGCGTGCCGAATCGGTGCCGGTGTCGCGTCGTCACTGAGTACGACACCGATGATCGACGCGCCGGTCACGCGTTGGCTCGCCGGGGGCTGCTGCAGGAGCAGGAACATCGCTGCAAGGAGCCAGGCGGTCATCGGATCGACACAACTCTCAGGTCGGCCTGCGAGGTGCCGCCTTCGGTAACGCGCACCGGCGTCCCGACGCGCGATGCGGCAGTCAGGAAAGCCGGCTGCCGCCACGCGCTTTGCGCATCCGCGACCAGCGCCACGGCGATGTAGTCGCCCGCCGGAATGCCGAGCACGTCGAACGCGCCGTTCCTGACGTCAACCGCGAAGAACGCGCGGCGGCCCGTGCCGAAATCGACCCAGCGTTGCTGGTCTTGCGGAAAGAGAAACACAGCGACGTTCGACGTGTCGGCCGTGCCCGTGACCGTTCCCCGTACTGTTGCGGCAAGGTTGCTGAGTGTCGCGGTCAGCCCGACCACGTCGCCCGACGCGACCTCGAACGCTGTCTGAGAAACGTCGCGGCCCTGGAGCACTACATTCCTGAGAAACCAGTTTCGAGGCCCGCGATCCATCCGCACGATGTAGCGCCCCGGCATGAGGCCGCCGATTGAAAAATTGCGTCCGTTCCTGTCGATGCCGAACACGGGCTTATCTGAGATCGCGCGGCCATCCGCGCGTTCGACGGCGAGCACAACCTCCCGCGCTGTTTCGGCGTCCGGCGCCGACTGGCTGCCGTCGAACACAATCCGTCCAGAGACCTGCAACGGATCGTGCACGAGCAGTCGAAGATCGAGAACATCGGCGTCTGTAATTGAGATGAGCTGGGACGCCCACGCCTCGGCCGTTCCGACTTTGACGAGGTACTGGCCTGGTGGCACTCCGCCGATCGCGAACGTGCCGGCATCGGTCACCGCGACCGACGCGACCTGGCTGCCTTGAAATTGATCTTCGCCGACGATGGTCAAGCGAACGCGGGCGGTGCGCCGCGCATCGACCGGCAGAACGACATTTCCTGTGACACGAAACGCCGGCGCCGGGCGAACCTGGAGATCGACATTGCGGCGTGTTTCGCTGAAACCGATCGATACAGGTGTCGCAAACGGCGCCGCGACGCCGGCAGGGAAGTAGGACGCCGGAAATATCTGGCTCTTGCCGTTGCCGCCGGGTGGCAACTCTAAGAGCGCGCCGCCGTCGCGAGGCATGGCAGAGGTGCGGTCATCGCTCTCGGCGCGCGGCCTTGTGACGGGCACGCCGACCACGAAGTCCCCGGCCGGGAGACGGCCGATTCGGTACATGCCGCGATCGTCGGTGAGGACCGAACCGAATTCGGCATAGAACGCGCGTCCGCCAAAGTACTGTCGGACGTACGCGCGCACTGCGAGCTTCACCACCGGCTCGCCGGCTTCATCGCGAACGGTGCCGGTGACAGCGCCGGGTTTGACCAGCGCAATTCTTACGCCCGTGCGGCGCTCGCCATCTTCGACAGTCAAAGCCGCGCCGGCGCCGAGCGGCTGGCGCTGGCCGAACTCGCCGTCGAAGTAGCCGCTGCGTTTTGCGCTGATCGTGTACGTGCCTCCGGCGATGCGTGAAAACACAAACGCGCCCGCGCTGTCGGTCGTCACTTCCCGTTCGGGTGGCCGCGTCGTGCCCGCGATGGTGACGGTCACGCTGCTGATGGGGATGCCTGTGCGTTCGTCGGTGACCGTGCCGATGATTGCGCCAGAGCCGATCGTCACAGGCACGCTGGGCTGGTTCTGTTGTGGCGCGGCTGTCGCGGCAAGGGCCACGATCGCGCCGAGGCAGCGAAGCAGGATCACTTCAGCGTCATGAACGCCGCCGACGCGCCCACGAAGTCCAATCCCTTGTTGTGGTCGACACCCATCATCTTGCCGCGGCCCATTCGCACGAGCGGGAGCACCGGCCGATAGGAATCGCCGTCACGAACCAGCATGATCCGCAGCTCGGCCTGCGTGGCGCCGTGCGGAGTAGGGATCACGGGCGTGAAAGCGACGCGCTCCTGGAGGATGAAATTGTCGCGCTCGGCTTCCGGAATCGCCGCGATCTCGTCGTCGGTCGGCGCAAAGACGATGCCGCCGCCGGCGAATGAGAAGAGCGGCTTCAGCAGCCAGCGTTCGCGATCCGCAAAAGCCGCACCGAGCGTGTTGCCGCTCTCAACCGCGTCGCTGAGGAATCGCGTGATCGGCACCCACGGGTGGCGTAGATGCGGCATCGAGAATTTGCTGATCTTGAAAAACCAGTCCGGCGATCCC
>JBKJHW010000024.1:0-7384 GCA_046598935.1 Vicinamibacterales bacterium
CTGCGGCTGAAGCGACGAGGCCGCGATGAGCGCCATCACGCCAACGACGCCTTCCATCAGCATCGCGCCGTAGCCGATCGGCCGGATATCGCTCTCCTTGTTGATCATCTTCGGCGTGGTGCCAGAGCCTATGAGGCCATGGAAACCCGATATGGCGCCGCACGCGATCGTGATGAACGCAAACGGAAACAGCGTGCCCGGGATGATCGGGCCGCCGCCGCCGATGTAGGAGCTGAACGCAGGCATCTGGAGCACGGGGTTGACGATGATGACGCCGAGGATCAGGAAGGCGATGGTCCCGATCTTCATGAACGAGCTGAGGTAGTCACGCGGTGCCAGCAGCAGCCAGACCGGAAGCACTGACGCGAAGAATCCGTAGACGCCCAGCGTGATGACGAGCTGTTCGCGCGACAGCAGGAAGTAGTGACCCCATGACGACGCGGCGACCGGCTTGCCCGCGATGACCGCGATGATCAGTGCGATGACGCCGATGATCGTTGCTTCTGAGGTCTTACCCGGCCGCCAGTACTTTGTGTACATCCCCATGAAGATCGCGATGGGGATGGTGAGACCAATGGTAAAGACGCCCCACGCGCTCTCCTGCAGCGCGTTGACGACGGCGAGGCCGAGGCCTGCGAGCGCGACAACGACCACAAAGAGGATCGCGATCGCACAGGTCGTGCCGGCGACCGGTCCGATTTCCGAGCGGGCGATGCTCGCGAGCGAGGCGCCGCCTCGGCGGGTCGACGCCCAGAGAATGATCATGTCGTGGACCGCGCCGGCGAGACAGACGCCGGCGACGATCCAGATCAAACCAGGCGCCCAGCCGAACTGTGCGGCGAGGACTGGGCCGATGAGCGGCCCGGCGCCGGTGATGGCGGCGAAGTGATGGCCAAACAGCACCCAGCGTGACGTCGGGTGATAGTTGTGGCCGTCTTGCTTGGTGTGCGCCGGCGTCACTCGCGTGTCGTCGAGCATCATGATCTTCGCGGAGATGAACGCGCTATAGAAGCGATATGCGATCGCGAGCACGCCGAGCACCGGAATGATGATGTACATTGCAGGCATGCGCGGGATTATAGACTTCATCCTGCACGTTGACACTCATTTGCTTGAGGCCGTGCAGAACTACGAGACCGGGGTGTATGGCATCCTGTTCGCCATTATCTTTGCGGAGACCGGCCTGGTGGTGATGCCGATCCTGCCGGGAGATTCGCTCTTGTTCGCGGTCGGCGCCATCGGCGCCACCGGCGCCCTGCACCTGCCGACGATCACCGTCCTCTTGATGGTGGCCGCCTACCTGGGAGACGCGGTTAATTACTCAATCGGCCGCCGGATCGGGCCGCGGGTCTTCCAGGCCACGAATAACGACACCATTTTCGGCAAGTTGCTCAACAGGGAGTACCTGGAGCGCGCACACGTGTTCTTCGAGAAGCACGGCGGCT
Source organism: Vicinamibacterales bacterium (assembly GCA_046598935.1). Lineage (GTDB taxonomy): Bacteria > Acidobacteriota > Vicinamibacteria > Vicinamibacterales > SCN-69-37 > SCUN01. The sequence continues at coordinate 1,446 of JBKJHW010000024.1, forward strand.
GGGCTGTCGTGCTGTGCCGGTTCGTCCCGATCGTTCGGACCTTTCTACCGTTCGTCGCCGGAGCGGCCCGCATGGAACCCCGCCAGTTCTTCATCTACAACATCGTCGGCGCGGTGGCGTGGGTCGGCATCTGCGTCGGCGCGGGCGCGCTGTTCGGCAACATTCCCATCGTGAAGGAGAACTTCTCCATCGTCGTCCTCGGCATCGTCGTCGTGTCGATCCTCCCGATGGCTTACGAAATCATCAAAGCGCGGCGGGCTAGCCGGGCGGCTCGTTCGTAGCGACCACCACCAGTCCCCAGATCTGCTTCCGGATGTATTTACCGGTGTTGCCGACCACGGCCGGCTCGGTGTGGACGATCCTGAACGGCAGACCCGCGTCGCGCAGGACCTGCAGATCCTTCTCAACCATCACGCCGTAGACGCGTTTTGGCAGTTTCCACGCGTCGATCAGTTCATTGGTGAGCGTCGTCTGCTGCACTGGATGGTCCGCGTAGTACCGCAGGCTCGCCTTCCAGCGTCCCTGGTTGAAGATGATGATGTGGTCGGCCGCGGCCACCTGCGGCTTCAGCCAACGTCCGAGATCGGCTCCCGGCCGAGTGCTGTCGAGATACGGCAAACCGACGGCGACGGCGACTCCATAGACGACCATCAGCGCCCCGACGAGCGGCCACCAGCCGCGCGTCCACTTCGTCGTCGCCCGCTGCCAACGGTCGGCTGCGAGCAGCGCAACCGCCGGGGCGATTGGGAAAATGTAGTGGTCGAGCTTGAAACGCGACGCGGAGAAGAACACAAATACGACGGCGACCCACGCCCAGAGAACTGCGCGGCGTGGCGACAGCGGCTCGCCCTTCAGCCTGAGCCGCACGGCGCCCACGGCAGCGGCGACGAGCACGAGCGACCACGGGAAGAGCGACGCGGCGCCCGAGCGGAAATAGAAGAACGCATCGAACCGCTTACGATACAGCGGCGCCGCGAAGAGCTGCAGGTTGTTGTAGAGCACGTAGTCGCGGATGAATGCGTCGCCGAAGTGGCGCCACATCAGCAGAAACCACGGCAGCGCGAACAGCCCGGCGCCGATGAGGCCCGGAATCCAGTAAATACGGCGCAGGTAGGGGCGCGTCGCCTTCGACAGGCACAACGCGAGCACAGCGCCGACGAAGACGATGAACACGAACGGGCCTTTGACCTGGGCGGCCAGCGACAGCAGGGCGAACGCGGGGAGCTGCAGCCACCTGCGCCCCTCCATGGCCGACACGATCAGCAGCGCGATCGAGCCGAAGAGAAACGCCGTAAAGATCATGTCGAAGTACGCAAACCGCGAGAGCGCGAACGTGAGCGGCATGAGCGCGAGCATCAGCGCCGCGCGTTCCGCCGTCGCGTTGCCAAAGAGCCGCGTGCCCAGCCAGTAGGTCGTCCAGATCAGCGCGACGGCCGCGATGGCGGTTGGCAGCCGGGCGGCTAGCTCGGTTTCACCGAAGAGCCCGAACGAGCCCGCCTGTATCCAGTGAAAAAGGGCCGGCTTGTCGATGAGCGGTATGCCGTCCATCCGCGACACGACATAATCTCCGAGGCGCCGCATTCCGCGGGTGATCTCGGCATAGTGGGCTTCGTCCGGATCGAGCAGCGGCAGGTACCATAGCCGCCAGAAGATCGTGACCCACAGAACCGACACCCAGAGACCGAATCGGGCGACTTTGCTGGTGAGGAGCATCGGCCACGAAATGATACTCAGTTACCAGCATTCATGGCACTCACTTTCATCCTGATCACCGTCTTCATCGACATGCTCGGCCTCGGGATCCTGATCCCGATCATCCCGTTTGTCGTACGAGAGTTCAGCCCGAACGCATTGACCGTCGGCTTGCTGTCGATGTCATTCGCGACGTTCCAGTTCGTCGCGACGCCGATTCTCGGGCGGCTCTCCGATCAGTACGGGCGCCGCCCGCTCCTCCTCTTCAGCTTGCTTGGCTCCGCCATCGGGTACGTCATGTTCGGGCTCGCCAGCTCGCTCGCGATGCTCTTCACGGCGCGCATCATCGACGGCATCAGCGGCGGCAACGTCTCGATCGCGCAGGCCTACGTCGCCGACGTCTCCAAGCCCGAAGACCGGTCCAGGACATTTGGGCTTCTCGGCGCCGCGTTCGGCATGGGTTTCATCCTGGGTCCCGCCATCGGCGGCGCGGTGAGCAGCGCATGGGGCCTGAGTGCACCGGCGCTACTGGCAGCCGGCCTCGCCTTCGCGAACACGATTTTCGGCTTCTTCGTGCTGCCGGAAACGCATCCGGTTGAGAAACGGCGCAAGGCCGACGTCTCCGCGCGATCGCTCAACCCGATCGGCGGCGTCATCCGCGCGATGCGGCACGCGCACCTCGGACGCATCTTCATCGCGATCTTCGTCTTCAACTGCGCGTTCAGCGGCCTTCAGTCGAACTTCGGAGTTTTTGCGCTGGTGCGTTTCAACTGGGGTCCACAGCAGACGGCGCTCCTCTTCAGCCTCATCGGCATCATCGGCGCGCTCACGCAGGCCGTGATCGTGCGCACGCTCGTGAAGACATTCCTGGAACGCAGCATCGCCGCCGTCGGCATGTGGGTGCAAACGCTGTCGTATTCCCTGTTCGCGTTCATCCCGCACGAGTGGATTCTCTGGCCTGCCAGCGCGCTCACGAGCTTCGGCGCCGGCATCACGCAACCGACAATGACGGGGATCGTCTCGCGCGCCGTGGACGAGACCGAGCAGGGCGTGATGATGGGCACCACTCAATCCGTCGTCGCGCTCACGCGTATCGTCGGCCCGCTGTGGGCGGGGTTTTCGTTTGACTGGCTCGGGCCCGCGGCGCCTTATTGGAGCGGGGCGATCATGATCGCCGTCGCCGCGATGTTGATCAGCCAGCCAACCGTGAAGCACGTGGAGAACGTGAAGCGATAACTCTTCACGACCTTCACGTTCTTTACCGTTAAGCCCGTCTGGCGACCAGTGGCCGCAAGAGCGCCATTACGGTCAGCACAAGCCCGAAGGTGCACACGATCGTCGCGCCGGTCGGCAGGTCGAACTGGACCGAGAAGTACATGCCGAGGATCGAGACGAACACGCCCATGATCCAGCCGATGGCGAGCCGCGGACCGAGCCGTTTCGCCCAGAGCATTGCGCCGACGGACGGCACGATCAGATAGCAGAACACGAGCAGCACGCCCGCGATCGCCACCGAGCGCGTGACAACCAGGCCGAACGACGCGTAGAAGAGAAAATCCCACAGGCGCACCGGCACGCCGCGTTTCACGGCGCCGTCGTGGTCCTGCGAAATCTCGAGAAATTTCTTGCGGAAGATCCAGTGGAACACCGCGATCGCGGCGTAGATCGCTGCCGTGAGGTACACCTCGGGCCACTGCACCGACAGGATGTTGCCGACGAGCATGTCGCGGAGGTGCTCCGCCTCGCCTGACGCCTGGCTCATCGTAATGATCACCGCCGCGGACGCGACCGCGTAGGAGATGCCGATGATCGCCTCTTGCGGAATCCGCGCTTCCTGTCCTTTGATCATCGCGAAAATGAAAGCGCCGATCAGCGTAAAGCCCAGGCTCCACCAGTAGACGCCGGGGCTGTGCGCGTCAACGCCGTACCACACCCCGATGGCGGCGCCAAGCGATGCGATCTGCGCGAGCGAGAGGTCCACGAAGATGACCCCCCGCTCGACAACGTGCAGACCGAGATACGCGTGAATGCCGGCGATGATCAGGCTCGCGGCGATCGGCGCCGCGAGGAATGAAATCAGGGTCGAATCCATGCGGCTATTTTCCAGTCGCCTTCTTCAAAGCGGCCGCCATCAGATTGACGTCGTATTCGAACAATTTAATGTAGTCGGTCGCCTCTTTCGACCCGCCGACCGATGACGCGAGCACGATCGCCGTGCCGCCGACCTGATTGGCAATCGCCTTGGGCGTCTTCAAATCGAAGTACGGCTCGACGACGATGAGCTTCACGCCCTGCGCTTTCATGTCGTTGATCAGTTGAATCGTGTGCGACGGCGACGGCGGAATGCCCGGCTTCGGTTCCACGTAGCCCATCACGTTCAGGCCAAACCGTTCCATGAAGTTCGGCCACGACCGGTGATAGGTGACGATCTTCGTGCCTTTATACGGCGCCATCGCCGCGTCCCACCGCTTCTCCGCGTCCGCAAGGCGCTTGTCGAAGTCGGCGTACCGCGCCTCGAACGTCGGCTTGTTTGCCGGGTCGAGCTGACTCAGCCGCTCTTTGATCGCCAACGCAATGCGGCGCCCGTTGCCCGGGTCGAGCCAGTAGTGCGGGTTGCCCTGCGGATGCACATCGCCCATCGCGCGCGTGATCTGGCCGGTCGGGATATCCAGGATCTTCACCGTGAGCGATGCGTCGAGGTAGCCCGTCGAGCCGACCTGGATTTTCTTATTCCGGCTGCTGTTGATCAGCGGCGAGAGCCATCCGATTTCGAGCTCGCGGCCGACGACGATCAGCAGATCGGCGCGGCTGACTTCGAAAATGAAGCTCGGTTTCGGATCCACAAAATGCGGATCCTGGTAGCCCTTCGCGAGCCCGACGACGGTGATCTTGTCGCCGCCAACTTCGCGCGCAAGCGACGCCAGGTCTGCGGTCGTCGCGACCACCTTCAGGCCAGCTCCAAACGCGGAGGTCGCGGAGAGAGCGGAGAACGCGGAGACAACACACACGGCCGCAAGGAGAACAACGCGGACTGCTTTGAGCACTCTGGAACGTTGGAACATGGGAACCCTGGACCTTTCAGTTAAAAAATGTGCGCGCCGTGTGCGCCGATCGAGAAGTTGAACTGCACGAGGAACTCATGGCCCTTCACGCCGTCGGCGTAGCTCGTGCGCCGGAACTGACCGCGCACCTGGCTGAATTCGCTCGGCCAGAACGTCAGGAATGCGGAAACGCCGGAGTCTTTCGCGGCGCCGTCAAGGATGTTGCCGGACCGGTCGAAGCGCAGCCCCGAGTACCACCGGCGCGCGAACTGATACTCGGCAAGCCCATAGGCGCCGAACGCGGATGAGGTGTCGCCGCGCCCCGTGCCGATGTCCTGCTTGCTCCAGATCAATTCGGTCCGCGCCTGGAAGCGCCGGTAGATCGCGCGGCGGAGCGGACGATAGCGAAACGTCGCGTCAATCCCGTACAGCTTCTTGTTGTTATCGGGTCCGACATCGGTCGGGCCGAAGGCCGCGGACGCGCCAAAGTCGAGATTCGTGCCTTCGGTGAGATCGCGATACGCACGAACACGCCCGACGTAGTTGAGCTTTGAGCGCTCGGCGCTCTGGAAAACGCCGCTCTGTCCCGAATACACCTCGCCGATCGCTTCGACGTAGAGCGCACGCGTCGCAAACAGCTTCGACACGGACACGCCCGCATCCGACAGGCCCTCTTCGCCGCCCACGAGGTTCTCGCTGACGAGCGGGCGATCGGCGTACGGGAGCTGGTGCGTGTGTTGCGCGTTGACCTTGCCGAACTGCGCACGCATCTTGCCGACCTTCATCAGCAAACCGGCGGGCAGCGTCGTGAACGTGATGTAGCCCTCTTCGAGCTCCGCGCCTTCAGGGCCGACGGCCACGAAGAAGTCCGCGCGCGCGAACGGATCGATCACCGACTGGAAGGAAATCTCCACTTCGGAAAGCTGCATCGCCGGCGCCGGGTTATTGGGATTCTTGCCGGCTGTGCCGAGGAAGTTCGCGATCACGGAGATGTCGGGATTGAAAACGCGCCCGCCGCCGGCGGGCACGGGCTGCGGCGCCGGAGCCGCGACGGGCGGCGTCGCGGGCGGCGGCGTTTGCGTCTGGGCAAACCCGGCCACCGGAAAGCACAACACTGCCGCGAGACCTGCGGCGATTTTCAACTGATACCCGAGTTTCCACACCATCTGCGCGCTCCTAATCAGCGCTCTGCCAGAGCGCCCTCAT
>JBKJHW010000089.1:0-15761 GCA_046598935.1 Vicinamibacterales bacterium
GGGCATCGTGCAGTCCGTGCACGCGTTCGGCGAGGACCCGGAACTGGCGTGGATGTTCACGGTGTTCATGGTCGTGCTCCTCGTCGTGAGCTTCGGCGCCGTGATCTACCGGCTGCCTCTGCTCCGCGCGCGACACGAGCTCGAGTCGTATTTTTCCAAAGAAGCGGCGTTCCTCGCCAACAACTGGGTGCTGCTGTTTTCGGCGTTCTTTGTGCTCTTCGCGACGATGTTTCCAACATTGAGCGAGGCCGTGCGCGGGGAACCGCTCACGGTCGGCCCGCCGTTCTTCGATAAGTGGATGAAGCCGATCGGCCTCATTCTGTTGTTCCTCACCGGTGTGGGGCCGATGCTCGCGTGGCGTAAGTCCACGTGGACGGCCGTCAAATTCAACCTGCTGTGGCCCGCCATCTGGACGGCGGCGACGATCGCGTTCGTCAGCTGGCTCGGCGTTGGCTTCTGGGCGTCTGGCTTGTGCTTCGGCCTGTGCGCGTTCGTGACGGCCTCCATTGGCCAGGAGTTCTGGCGCGGCGCGGGCGTGCGCAAGCAGGCGACGGGCACCGACCGGTTCACCGCGCTCGTCGGTCTCTTCTCGCGTTCACGCCGGCGTTACGGCGGATACATCGTCCACATCGGCATCGTGCTCGTGTTCCTGGGTTTTGCCGGCAACGGGTCCAAGCGGGAAGAACAGATCAATCTCCAGGCAGGGCAGCGCGTCGAGATCGCGCCGTACACGGTCGTCTTCGAGCAGCTGCGCGTGAGCGACGACGGGCGGAAGCAGATGGTCACGGCGCAAATGCGCGCGTACCGCAACGGGAAAGATGTCGGCGGCATGTATCCGGCGCGCTGGTTCTTCCGCAACAAGGAATCGGAGCCGACGACGGAAGTGGCCATTCGCCGCAGCGTGCCCGACGATCTCTACATCATCATGGCGGCCTATAAGACCGACGCGCAGGAAGCGACGTTCAAGATCTACGTCAACCCGCTCGTCAACTGGATCTGGTTGGGGATGGGGATTTTGATCCTCGGCACGGGCATCGCGCTGATTCCTGAGCGCGCACTCGCGTTTGCGACGAAGACCGTGCCGGCCGGCGCCGTGCCGACGGCGATCCTGTTCGCGGCGCTCTTCGGCGCGCCGGCGCACGTTCACGCGCAGCACGTCGAGCGCCCGGAAACCGTCGTCCTCGTGCCGAAGACGCCGCTCGAGAGGGAGCTGCAGGGCCAGATCATCTGCATGTGCGGCACGTGCGGCCGCCGGAGAATCGGCGAATGCACGTGTCCCGATGCGGAACGCATGCGCGGCGAGTTGGCTGTGCTGATGGAAGCGGGGAAGACGCGGGAGGAAGTGATCAATCACTTCGTCAAGCAATACGGCAGCCAGGAAGTGCTCGCGTCGCCAATCGACAAGGGTTTCAACCGGCTGGTGTGGGCGCTTCCGTACGCGGTGGGCGCCGCCGGCGTGCTGATGGTCGTCGGCCTCGCTGTCGCGTGGTCGCGCCGCCGCAACGCAAATGTGCCGGCCGCCGAGACGACGGCGCCGATGAATGCCGAGATGTCGGCGCGAGTGGACGATGAGCTCCGAGACCTCGACTAAGCCCGGCCAGATCTTCGTCCTGCTGTCGATGGCGGCAGCGACAGCCGCCGTGATGCTGACGAACCACACGCACCCTGCGGCGCTGCTTGTCATGAGCGGCGGCATCCTCGCGTGCGGACTCGCCGCGTATTTCTTTCACACGGCGCTCTACTCGCTGGTCGGGCCGAAGCGCGCGCCGGCGGCGGTTACGGGTCAGCGGCGCGAGACACTCGCGGCCGACAAGAACCGGATTCTCCACACGATCAAGGAAATCGAATTCGATCATCGGATGGGGAAGATCAACGCCAAGGATTACGAGGCGCTGTCGGCGCCGCTGCGGCGCAAAGCCGCGATGCTGATCGAAGAGCTGGATCGAATTGACTCAGTGCCAGAGCAGGGGCCGCCTCCTTCGCTTGCTGCGCAAGCTTCGGACGGCGCGTCCGCCGGCATTTGCGCGGCTTGCAATATCGCAAATGATGCGGACGCGAAGTTCTGCAAGTCCTGCGGAGCGAAGTTGTGAAGCGCGCGATTGGCGCGATCGCGCTCGGCCTTGCCGTAGTTGTCGCGAGCCTTGGCGTGTCGGCGCAGATCAACATGCCGAATCCGAAAGAAATTTCCGGCGTGCCGCTGCCCGCGGCCGATCTTCCGGCCGGCTCGGTATCCGTGCGCGTCATCCGCGGCGGGTTCGACAAGAACGTCGCGGATCAGCCGGTGGTCTTCACCGTCGACGGCCAAAAGCGCAACGCGAAGACCGGCGCGGACGGCCGTACGACGATCGACACGCTCAAGACCGGAGCCGTCGTCACTGTGTCGACGATCATCGATGGGGCGACACTGACGTCACAGCCGGCGACGGTTGGAGCATCGGGCATCCGATTCGTGCTGGTCGCGGTCGATCCGGACGCCTCGGCGCGCGAGGCGGAAGACACGCGGCTCGCGGCCGGACCCGCGGTACCCGGCACCGTGGTTTTCGGCCCGAATTCGCGCGTGGTCATCGAGCCCGGCGACGAGCTGGTGACGGTCTTTTACGTCCTCGAGGTCGTCAACTCCGCGCGCACGCCCGTTGATATCGGCGGGCCGCTGATCCTGCATCTGCCGACAGGCGCGCGCAGCGCCGGGATCATGGAAGGGTCATCGCCGCAGGCGAAGCTCAACGGGCCCAAGTTGACGGTGATGGGGCCGTTCGCGCCGGGGACGACAGCGGTCCAGATGGGCTACGAGCTGCCGACCGGTTCCGACTCCAAGGTCATCGTTCAGAAGTGGCCCGTGCTGATGCCGCAGAGCTCGATCGTGCTGCGGCGCACGGGCAAAGAGGAGCTGGTCTCGGCGCAGGTCTCCGAGAAAACTGAAACCACGAGCAACGGACAGCGCGTGATCTTCGGCCGCGTCGCCCCAGTGCCGGCGAACGGCGCGCTGACAGTTGAAGTCACAGGCCTCGCGCATCATTCACGGGTGCCGCGCAATATCGCGCTGACGCTCGCGATCGGCCTCCTGGCGTTCGGCGTTTTCGAAGGCTTCCGGCGCAGATGACACGGCCTGCCCTCCGGAGCCTAGGCGAAGGAAGGCGCGTGGATTTCGAACGCGTTGAGACCGAGAGTGTCTCGCGACAGTTCGGCCGGCGCCGCGCCCTGTCGAAAGTCACGGTCAAGGCGTCGGCCGGCGACGTCCTGGTTCTGCTCGGGCCCAACGGCGCAGGCAAGTCCACGCTTCTCAACATTCTTTCGTCGCTCATGCGGCCGACCAGCGGCACCGTGAAGTACGGCCGCGTGACAGCCGCGGAGGCCGGGGATGCCGTGCGGTCGAACATCGGATACCTCGGTCACGATCTGCTTCTTTACAGCGATCTCTCGGCGCGCGAGAACCTCGAGTTCGCGGCCAAACTTTACGGACTTCAGGACGCCGGCGCGCGAATCGATCGCGCGCTCGAACTCGCCCGGCTTGCGGATCGCGCGAGCGACCGCGTGGGCGAGTTCTCGCGCGGCATGCGCCAGCGGCTGGCGATCGAGCGGGCTCTGCTGCATGAGCCGAAGCTGCTTTTGCTCGACGAACCGTTCACCGGCCTGGACGAGGCGTCTGCCGGACTCTTGTCAACGCGGCTGCGCCGCATTGCGGCGGCCGGCGCCATCGTCTGGACGGCCGTTCACGATTTCGACCGTGCGGCGGAAGTCGCGACGCGCACGATGGTGCTCGATCGCGGACGGATGGTCGAGATTGCGGCGGGCGACAAGCCGCTGGTCGTCCGGTATCGCGCGGCCCTGGCGCGAGCGGCGAGCGAAGCGGGGCAGCCGTCGTGAGCGCGCTGCGATCCGCGTGGCACATCGCGCAGAAAGACCTGCGGGTTGAGTCGCGCAGCCGGGAGCTGGTGTTCACAACGCTGTTTTTCGCGCTGACGTCCGTCCTCGTCTTCGCATTCAGCTTTGTGCAACCGGACAACGCCGTGCCGGCCGGCGCCGCGTCCGGCATCCTGTGGGTTACGCTGGCATTTTCAGGAACCATCGCGCTGACGCGAACGTTCGAGCGCGAGCGTGAGCACGACACGCTGCGCGGGCTGCTGTTGTCGCCGGTGCCGCGAACGGCGATCTATCTCGGCAAGTTGTTCGGCGTCGTGCTGCTGCTGCTGGCAATCCAGGCATTGATCGTGCCGTTGACGGGGCTGTTCTTTCAGGCGCCGATCGGCCGGTCGCCGCTCTTTCTTCTGGCGATCCTCGTGACCGGTGCGTTGGGGTTCGCTGCGGTCGGCACGTTGTTCGCTGCCGTGCTCGTGCGCACGCGGTCACGCGACGTGCTGCTGCCGCTTGTGTTGTTTCCGATCGTCGTGCCAGTGATCATCGCGGGCGTCCGCGGCACGAACGCGCTGTTTCTGCCGGAGCCGGACTTCGCCATGGCCCGCGTCTGGCTGGCGATGCTGATATCCTTTGACGCGGTGTTTGTCTCTCTCGCGCTCTGGACGTGTGGACCGTTACTCAGTGAATCCTAAGTCGATCCCTCTGCTCCTCATCGTCGCCGCCGCGATGCTCGCCGCGTCGCCGTTTCTGGTCGACGCCGCGCCGCCGGAAGCGACCATGGGATTGGTCCAGAAGATCTTCTACGTGCATCTGCCATGCGCGCTGCTGTTTCTGATCGCCGCGCTCATCTGCGGCGGCTCGAGCGCGGTGTTTCTCCTGGGCGGGCGGAAGCCCGGCGCCGATCGGGCGGCAATAGCGGCAGCGGAGCTCGCCATTATTTTCGGACTTCTCACCATAGTCACCGGCCCGCTCTGGGGCCGCAAGGCGTGGGGCGTGTGGTGGGCCTGGGAGCCGCGCCTGACATCGACGCTGGTCATGTGGTTGCTCTTCGGCGCTTACGCTCTCGTTCGCCGATTCGGCGGACCGGGCTCGGAGGTGTTGTCCGCCGGCGTCGGTATGTTCGGCATGGCGCTCGTGCCGTTTGTCTACTGGTCGGTGAATTTCTGGCGCACGCTGCATCCCAAGACGACGGTGCTCCCGACGTTGCCTGCATCGATGGGCTTTCCGCTCTGGTGGTCGTTCTTTGCGTTTCTGTTCCTGTTCATGGCGCTGATGGCGTTGCGGATGCGCGTCGAGCGGCTGCGCGCCGCGGTCGACGACGCGTTTGCGGATGCGGAAGGTTGATGATGATCAAGCGAGTAGCGATCACGTGCGGACTTCTGGCCCTGTCGTGGGGGGTGACGGCGCAGCAGCAGACGCCAGACGGCTTCAAGGCGTTCGATGAGAACGCGCCGCGCGAGACCCTGCCCGCCGCGCCGCTGGTGTTTGCCGCCTACGCGCTCGCGTGGGTGGTTCTGGCCTTCTACACCTTCACGCTGTTCCGGAAAGTGACCAGGCTGGAAACGGACATCGCCGAGCTCCGCCGCGCCGGCAGGCGCTGATGGACATCGGCCTCCCGTCAGCAGCGCACTTCATCTTCATTCCGTCAGTGCTGATCGTGGGCGTCGTGATCGGCTGGATCCTCGGCGGCCGCGCCGCCAAAGACGCCTATGCGGCCGAACTCAAGCGCAGAGAAGAGCGCGTAAGAAAAACGACATCGGGTGTCGTTTCCGAAGACGCCCGGCGATAGATACCCGGAAACGACACCCGATGTCGTTTTTCTTACGCGCCGCGGTCGAGGCGCGTCGCCAGACGCTCGGGCAATCCCGCGGCCCGGATGCGCTCCTGGGCGGTCTTGATGTCGTATTCCACCCGCCGAAATTCGATCATGTTCCTGCTCGAATCGACGATGCCGTAGGCGGCGCGGGGATCGCCGTCGCGCGGCTGGCCGACGGCGCCGACGTTGACGAGCATCGGGCGCGCGCGGTCCCACTCGAGTACCTGCACGTCAAGCGAGTCGGGCGAGAGATCCGGCAATAGCACTTCGATGCGGCGGCTAGTCGCCGCGAACGCGGCCGGCACGTGGGTGTGACCGAAGAGCGTGAGCGCAATCGGGCCGCCCATCGCTTGACTCGCGAGGCCACTCGCGAGCGCCCGGGACGCATCGCGCGCGTCGAAAATGTAGTGATCTTCATCGAACGGCGCGCCGTGGCAGATGCAGAGCTCCGGTGTGACGTCGAGCGGCCCCGCCGGCAGCGCGCGCAGCTTCTCCAACGACTCCTGTGTCAACACGCTCGTGGTCCACTCAATGGCCTGTCGAGCCTGATCGTGAAAGTTGTGAGCCGGTTCCAGGCCGGACGCGACTTTGTCGTGATTGCCGCGGATGACGGTCAGCGGGCTGAGGCGGAGGATTCTGTCGACGACCTCTTCAGGGTCGGCGCCGTAGCCCACCAGGTCGCCGAGACAGAGCACATGGTCGAATCGCGCGCCGCGGGCATCGTCGAGGACAGCCTCCAACGCCTGGAGGTTGCCGTGGATGTCGCTGATCACAAGGTAGCGCATTGTCCTGTATGGCGGCCGCTCAGCCCGGGTAGACGGCCAGCGTGTCGAGAATCCGGTCGGCCACCGCGCTCGGCGACATCTTCGACGCGGTGACGCGGATGTGCGCGAGCCGATACGTGTCCACGCGCGCCTGATAGAGCCGCTCGAGGGCCGCGCGATCCGCGGCCAACGGCCGGCGGCCATCGAGCGGGATGCGCGGGATCAGCTCCGTCAGCGGCACGTCGATCCACACGGCCGTGCCGTCCATCAAAATCGCGCTCCGGTTGTCCGGCTCGGCAAATGTTCCGCCGCCCGTGGCCACCACCAGATGTCTTATCGGCAGCAGCAATTTGAGGATATCCCGTTCGACACTCCGGAAATGCGGCTCGCCGCGTTTGGCGAAAATATCCGCGATTCGCTGACGTTCCTGCGCTTCGATGAGATCGTCGACGTCCTCGTGCCGCCAGCCGAGCCGCTGCGCAAGATGCCGCGCAACCGTCGATTTGCCCGACGCCATGAAGCCGACGAGGTAGATCTTGTCTGTGGTCACTGCGCGAGCCGCATCAGGTCCGCGTGGAACCCCGGATACGACACGGCCACCACATTCGCGCCATTGATCGTCGTCGGCCCGGTCGACGAGAGGGCAAGGACCGTGAAGGCGAGGACGAGCCGGTGGTCGAGATGCGCGTCGACCACGCCGCCGCGCGGCCGCTGGCCGCCTTCGATGTCGAAGCCGTCGGGCTTTTCAGTCAGGTGGACGCCGAGCTTCCGGAAACCTTCGCCAAGCGACGCGATCCGGTCGCTTTCCTTGACTCGCAGTTCGGCTGCGCCGCTTACTCGCAGGCCGCCGCCGAGTGCCGCAGCGGCAGCCAGGACGGGCAGCTCGTCGATCAGCGACGGCACCGCGGCCGGCTCGATGACCGCCAGCCTCGGCGCGGCGTAGGCAATCCGCAGCAACCCGACGGCTTCGCCGCCGGCGCGGGCCGTCTCGGTGATGCGCACATCGGCGCCCATCTTCGACAGGGCGTGCACAAAGCCGAGACGGAGCGGATTGAGACACACGCCCTCGATCTCGATCGACCAGCCGGGATGCGACGCTGCGATGGCCGCCCAGACGGCGGCCGACGAGGGATCGCCAGGCACCCTGAGCGGGGCCGACGGCGCGATGGGCAGCTGCCCGCCCGCCAACGAGCTGAAACCCGGGCGCGACTGGTGAGCGATCCCGAATAGATCGAAGGCCCGCTCGCTGTGGTCGCGGGTCGGCAGCGGCTCGCGAACGGTCGTGATCCCCGATGCCGAAAGAGCGGCAAACAGGATCGCGCTCTTGGTCTGCGCACTGGCGACCTCCGGCGTCCAGTCAATGCCGCTGAGCTCGCCGCCGATGATCTCCAGCGGCGCCCGCGCGTCCCGGGCTGATATTTGGGCGCCCATGGCCACCAGGGGTTCGATCACCCGGCGCATCGGGCGGCGGGTGAGCGACGCGTCCCCGATCAACCGCGACCGGAACGGATGGCTGGCGACGACCCCGGTCAGGAGCCGCATCGTGGTGCCTGAGTTGCCGCAGTTGAGGTCGCCGTCGGCCGGCGCGAGTCGAACCCGGCCCCGGCCCTTGATCACGAGCGTGTCCTGGCCCGTGCGGACGATGTGCGCCCCGAGGGCCTGCATGCAGGCGACGCTGCTGGCGACGTCGGCGCCGGGCGCCAGACCGGTCACCGTTGTGGTCCCTTCAGCCAGCGATCCGAGGAGGACGTATCGATGAGAAATGGACTTATCGCCCGGAACGGCCAGCCGGCCGCCGTAGCGAGAAGCGGGAAATAGAGTCAGGTCACTAGCCGCCACAGTCGAGAGAGCCTATTATGTTAGTCATTCTCCCCCCCATGACCGACACGGGCCATGTGATTCGCCTCGCGTTTCGTTCCTCCTTCGACCTGCTGGACGTTGTCCAACTGGTCAGTGACCGGCTGACCGGTCAGGCAGGATTCGATGAAGACGCCCAGCATTGGGTGAGCGTCGCCGTACGCGAATCGGTGATCAACGCTATCAAACACGGCAACCGCGAGGATGTCTCGAAAGAGGTCACGGTGGAGTTCACCTTCGCGCCGAAGGACCTGCCGACCGAGTTTGTCGTCGAAGTGTTCGACGAGGGCGAAGGCTTCGACCCTGTCGAAGTGGCCAACCCGCTTGCGCCGGAGAACATGCTCAAGTCGAGCGGGCGCGGCATCTTCTTCATGAAGAGCTTCATGGACGATGTGCGGATGGCGCGCCGGCCCGAGGGCGGGATGTCCGTGCGCATGGTCAAGAAGCTGGCTTGAGCCCGACGTTTCTCGCGACCGCCGTCGAAGCGGCGTTGTCGGCCGGGCGGCTTCAGCGCCGGCATTTCCGATCGGACATCACCATTCAGAAGAAGGGCGCGATCGATCTCGTCACCGAGATAGATATCGCGGTGGAGCGGGAGTTCCGCGCGCTGATTGCGGCGCGGTTTCCGGATCACGACGTACTTGGGGAAGAGGGGGGAAGCGGCCGAGTTCGAGACCACTCGGCCCTGCAAGCATTTGTAGGGCGCGCTGATCTTGAAGCGCGCCGATTTCGTTGGATCATCGATCCGATCGATGGCACGACGAACTACGCGCACGGCCTGGCGCTGTTTTGTGTGTCGATCGCGCTCGAAATCGACGGCGAGCTGACCGTCGGCGTCATCTACGACCCGATGGCTGATGAGCTGTTCACCGCCGAACGCGGCGAAGGCGCGCGGCTGAACGGCCGGCGCATTCATGTCAGCGAAACGACGCAGCTTGTCGATGCGCTGCTTTGCACGGGTTTTCCGTACAGCGTTCGCGAGAAGCCCGGCCATCTGATTCACGGGTTTGCCGAGTTCATGCGGCAGTCGCGCGCCGTTCGCCGACTCGGCTCGGCCGCGCTGGATCTTTGCTATACGGCGGCCGGGCGGTTCGACGCGTTCTATGAGGAATCGCTGCACTCCTGGGATATCGCGGCCGGGGCGCTGCTCGTCGAGGAAGCCGGCGGCCGTGTGACGGGTACTCGGGGCGAGCCGTTCGACGCGCACGCAGGCCACCTCGTGGCCTCAAACGGACACTTGCACGCCGTCGTGCTCTCGACATTGGACACAGTTCGGCTGAACCACCCCGATTAGGTTGGCATCATTCCTGCTCTTGGGAGGTGACAGCGCGGCTGTTCCGCCCCGTGAGAATTAGAGGAGATCAGATCATGCGTCATACGTTCAAGGTGCTTGGGGTTGGGTTGTTGGCGATGGCGGCAATGATTGCGCGTCCAACGAGCGCGTCGGCGCAGGTCGTCCAGTCGCTGAATCTCAACATCGGCGTGTTCATGCCGCGCGGCGAGGATACGCGCGTGGCCAATGACGTCTGGCTCGCAAACCTGCCGGTCTACCGGTTCGAGGTGAAGGACTTCACGGGCGGCGAAGTGTCGGGCGAGTGGAACTTCGCGTTCGGCGACCGCGTGGAGCTTGGGCTCGGCGCCGCGTTCTACCAGCGCACGATTGACACCAACTATCGCGATTACACGAACCCGAACGGTTCGGAAGTTCAATCGAAGTTCAAGCTGCGGATGGCTCCGCTGACCGCGGTCGTGAGGGTGATGCCGTTCGGCAACTCCAGAACGTTTCAGCCGTACATCGGCGGCGGCATCGCCGTCATCAACTGGCGCTACAGCGAGGTCGGCGACTTCATCGACTTCAACGACAAGAACAATGTGTATCGCGCGCGCTACACGATGGAGGGCAACACAGCCGCGCCCGTGATTCTCGCCGGTTTCCGCGCGCCGATTGGCGGCGACGTGTGGGCGATCACCCTCGAAGGCCGCTACATCCGCGCCGAAGGCGATCTGAACACGAACGACTTTCTCGGATCGAAGATCGACATGGGCGGAACCGCGCTCCGGTTCGGAGTGTTGTTGCGATTCTAATAACCGTGAATCTGGTTAGCTGGATACCTGGTTGTCTGGTTATTGGAATTTCATATTTCGAAATTTCAAAATATTCAGATTCCGCTATGCAGATAACCAGGTATCCAGCTATCCAGATTCATCGTTTCCGATACAGCGCGGCACCGCCGCCGGTCGCAACGCGTTCGAACCGCTCCAGATAGTCCGCGCGCTGCCTCGTGAGCGCGGCCAGCTCGTCGCCGCCTTCGGCGGCTTCCTCGATCAAGACCCAGCCGGCGTGACGTTCCGGATGCGCGATGGCGGCGGACCAGATGTCGCCGTTGCCGGCGTGAATGAATTTGCGCAGCGGCAGACCGATCGCAGA
The DNA here is from genome assembly GCA_046598935.1 of Vicinamibacterales bacterium. GTDB lineage: Bacteria > Acidobacteriota > Vicinamibacteria > Vicinamibacterales > SCN-69-37 > SCUN01. Next base: position 10,721 of record JBKJHW010000089.1, read on the forward strand.
CAGCTCCTGCATGTAGTGGCCGAGCGAGTTCATGCTCGCGAGAATCGGACGGCCGTCGTAATGCGCAGCGAGATGCGCGGTAATGACACCGCGATCTTTCTGAGTGCCGGCTTCGCGCCGGGCCTCCACTGTCATCGGCGCGTCGGGCGTCGGCACCATCGGCCAGGCGAGTGACAGCGGCGGCCGCGCTGACACCGCCGCCACGATTGCGGCGGCGGCGGCGATCGCGCGCCAGCGCCGGGGCAACGTGCCGAGGGCCACGCCAATGAGCGGGCCGGACGCCGCGACCAGCGCGATCATGTACCGCACGCGATACGGATGCCCGTCGACAAACGCGGTGAACGGCAACGCGGCGGCGGCCCAGAGCGCGAATGGCAGCAGCGAACGGCCGCAACGTTCGCGGATGGCTCGCGCCGCCAACGCCACCGCGCCCGCGGCGGCGATGATCAGGACAGGCCAGCCGGCGACGTCGACGAAACCGCGAACAATCTGCGACAGGGCCACGAGCGGCTGACCGGCCGCGGGGTTGTCGGCCGTGAAGAAGCCCGCGTCGGCAAAGAAGCGCCCCAGCGTCAGCCGGCCGAAGAGCAGGAAGGCCGCGGCCGCGACGGCCGGCCACGCGGCCAGGCGGACAAACGTCATCACGCGATCCGAATACCGCGAGGCCGCCGTGATGAACGTCAGCACCGCGGCCACCGGCCACGCTTCGTAGCGCGTCAACACCGCCAGCGCCATCCACGGGCCGGGGTGCGCGAGCGGGGAGTGCGTCTCTGGCGCGTCAAGCCGCTGGTCCGCGGCATTGAGCGCGAGGAGACACAGGGCGAAGAGGAGCGGCTCGGTCATCGGCGTGCCGGTCAGAAACAGCACGCCGGGATTGAGCAGCACGATGGCGGCAGCGGCCGTCGCGGCCGTGCTGCTGCCGGTGCGGCGCAGAACGAAGCTCGCCAGCGCGCCAAGACCGGCCGCCATGGCGGCGACGTTGATCGCCACGGCAGACAATCCCGTCCGATAATTCCACTCCCACATCACCGGGATTGCGTTGAGCACATGCGGTAACGGCAGCCAAAGCGCGCCGATCTGTTTCCAGCTCGGCGTCACGCTGTCGGTGATGCGCCGCGCGACGATCAGGTGGCCGCGCGCGTCGTAATGCGCGAGCGTCAGCCCGTCGAGCGCGATGAAGTACGCGGCCGCGACGCCCGCGATCAACGCGCCGGCAATCACGATCAGGCCAATCGGTGGGCGAGGTTTCACTTTGCCGACTGCTATTATGAATCCGGAAACCGCATGTGATTGCCCGACTCGTGAACTTCGTACAGGACGTGGCCGGAACGCTTGGTGGTCCGGGGCTCGCGCTCGTCGCGTTCGCAGATTCATCATTCGTTCCGCTGCCGGAAGTCGCGGACATCCTGCTGGTCGTCCAGGTCATGCAGGCGCCCGGATGGTGGTGGTACTACGGCGCCCTCGTGACGATCGGCTCCGTTGCGGGCTGTTTTGTTCTCTACGAGTTCGCGCGCCGCGGCGGGGAACCGTTTCTCAAAAAGGGGTTCAGCCAGGCCACGATCGACAAGAGCAACCGGTGGTTTCAGAAATACGGCCTGCTGGCCATCGTCCTGCCATCGCTGTTGCCGCCGCCGGTGCCGCTGAAGATCTTCCTGCTGCTCGCCGGAATATCGGGCATGTCGCGCATGAAGTTTGTCGCAGCGATCACCGCGGGCCGCGGCGTGCGCTACATGGGCGAGGCGTACCTGGCCGTGCGCTACGGGAAAGATGCATTGACGCTGGTCCAGGGCAACCTGGGCCGGGTGGGCATGGCGCTGACCGGGCTTCTGGCGATCATCGGTCTCGTCTGGCTCTGGCGGCGGGGGCGCGTCGCGACGCCAGTGATAGACTGAGCCGCCGTGACCCCCGAACTTTCGGTCGTCATTCCGATTTACAACGAAGAGGAAAACGTCGCCAACCTCGTCAAGGAATTCCGCGAGGCGCTCGGCGCGTGGGGCCGTTCCTACGAGCTGATCCTGGTCGACGATGGGAGTACCGACAAATCGTTTGAGCGGTTGAAGGGTATTCAGAAAACGGCGCCGGAGCTTCGCGTCATTCAGTTCCGTCGCAACTTCGGCCAGACCGCGGCGTTCGCCGCCGGGTTTGCGCATGCCCGCGGCCGCCTGGTCGCAACTGCAGACGGCGATCTGCAGAACGATCCCAAAGACATTCCGATGATGGTCGCGCGGCTCGAATCCGAAGACCTCGACATCGTCGCCGGCTGGCGCAAGAACAGGCAGGACGCATTCATTCATCGCAAGCTGCCGTCGGTCATCGCGAACCGCTTGATTTCATGGTCGACCGGCGTGCGGCTGCAGGATTACGGTTGCTCGCTGAAGATCTTCAGGTCCGAAGTGGTAAAGCCGTTGAAGCTGTACGGCGAGATGCACAGGTTCCTGCCGGCGCTCGCGAGCGAGATGGGCGTGAAGATCGCCGAGCAGGCGGTCAATCACCGCGCGCGAACGGCGGGAAGATCGAAGTACGGCATTTCACGAACCCTCCGCGTCATCCTCGATCTGATGACCGTCAAGTTTCTGTTGAGCTACTCGACGCGCCCGTTGCAGATGTTCGGTCCCATGGGGATTGCGACCGGCGGCCTGGGAGCCGCGATCCTCGTGTACCTCGGGTACGTCAAGTTCGGCCTGCATCAAGGCATCGGCGACCGGCCGCTCCTGATGTTCGGCGTCTTATTTGTCGTGATGGGCGTGCAGTTGCTCTCCTTCGGGCTCCTGGCGGAAGTGCAGGCCCGCACGTACCATGAATCGCAGGGCAAGCCGATCTACGTGATCCGCCAGACGCTCGGCTGATCGGCGCCTCCGAGAAACGAATGGCGTATCGCCGTCGGATTACGATCGCTGCCGTTTGTGTGACAGCCGCTGCCTGCGGCTCGACGGCGCCAGGCCCCGGTCCGATCGGCCCCTCCGGACCGCCGCCGCAAATAGTCTGCGGCGCCGCCGTTACGACTGTCGGGCTCGGGCCGACGCAGCCGCTCAGTTACGCCGCGCCGACGGTGACAAGCGGTGTCGCGCCGGTCACGACGACCTGTACCCCGGCGTCGGGATCCCAGTTCGCCGTCGGTGCAACAACGGTGACGTGCACGGCCACCGACGCGATCGGACAGGCCGCGAGTTGCACCCTGACCGCGCGAGTCAACGCGCCGCTCGTCGGCGTCACCACGTTCCAGGCAGTTGGCGACAGCCTCACCCAAGGCCAGAACGGCCTGCCGATTCAGCCGAGCTTCATCGACGAACCCAATTCCTACCCGACGAAGCTCCGCGGGTTGCTTCAAGGCGCGTTCCCGGGCCAGGGCATCGTCCTCACCAACCGCGGCGTCGGCGGTCAGTTCGTGGGCCAGACCAAGGAAGAGTTGCCGGGTTATCTCGCAGCTGATCGGCCTGAAGTCGTGACGTTGCTCGCCGGCTATAACGACCTGACCGGCCCATGCCACATCGGCACCACGGTCGCCGATCCGGCGTGTGACGCAGCCGTCGAGCATGTGGAAGACACGCTGCGCGACTGTCTGCGCATCATCAGGCAGTTCAGCTCGGTACGGTACGTCTTCGTGAGCCTGCTGACGCCCGCCGGGCCCGTTGCTCCGAACGCCGCGCGTGACCTCCGCATCGACTCGACCGCGATTCAGGCGGTCAACAACCGGATCAACACCATGGCCATTTCCGAGGGCGCGGTCGTCGTGAACAACTACACGCCGTTTCTGGGCAAGGAAACTGAGTTCGTTTCGATCGACGGGCTGCACCTGCGTCCCGCCGGCTACCAGTCGCTCGCGGACACATTCTTCGCCCGCATTCTCGCGACCGTTCCGCAGACACAGCCCGCCGCCTTCCTGGTACGTTGAAGGACGGATCTAACGCGGCAAGAACGTTTCCGTCTTGTCGCCGGTCATGAACAGAAACAGCCCCGGAATGTTGCCGACGATCCCCAGCGCGATGAAGAGCACGGAGAGGGCGAAGACCGGCGCGGCGAGCTGCTGGCCGACGCCAACGAAGAGCCAGTCGAACGACCATTGCGCAACGCCCAGGCCCGCGACCGTCAGCGGCAGCATGATCAATAACAGAATGATCGGAATGAAGGCGAGATAGCTCACGAACGAGACCGTCACGCCCAGGCTGAGGCCAAGGCACCACGCCTGCATGATTCTCAGGAACTGCACGCCAATCGAGGCGAATAGAACGGTTGTGACCGGGCCGTGGTGATGCCGGTACTCGAAGAGGGCGTCGATCAGTTTCTCGATCTTCAGCGTGATCGCGCGAAACGGAATCACGCGAATCATCCGCTTGGCGAGGCGCGCGCTGCGGCGGCTGTAGACGATGCTGAGGGTTGCGGTGGTGATCATGGCGGCGGTCACGAATACCGCCATGACCCAGAGGCCGCTGGCCAGTTCAGGGTAGAACAGCAGTCCAACGGCCGCCGCGATCAGAAGCGACACGATACCAAGCACACGGTCCATGAGGACAGACGCGATGGCCTGCGGCATCGGCACGCCGCCCTCGGCGAGATGCCAGCTGCGCACCGCATCACTGCCGATGCTCATCGGAAGAAACGTGCCGACGAACGTGCTCACGAAAAAGATGCGCATCAGCGTGCCAAAAGGTGGCCGTTTGCCCGCGTCAATCGGCGACAGCAGCCAGATCCAGCGCAGCGCCATCAGCGCGCGATCGGCGAAGACGAGCGCAATAGCCGCGGCCAGCCACGACCAATCGATGCCGGTGAGGGCGGCGACGACGTCGCGCGGGTTGGATCGATAGAGGATGTAGGCCGTGAGGCCGAGCGCAAATGTAGCGCGAAGGAGCGTGCCGCGCGACGGCCGTGTCACTTATGCGACCGGGTCGGGCAGCGTCGCGATGTGGCGCGACGGATCTTTCTTGACCTTGCGCGCGCGCCGCAGGAACTGCACGTACGGCACGATCTGCTTCATCGCGCCGACGTTGACCTGGCAAGGGCTGAGGCAGGTCGGGCAGACTTCCTTTTTCATCGTCTCGCGCGC
>JBKJHW010000068.1:0-9415 GCA_046598935.1 Vicinamibacterales bacterium
CATCAGCTCGATGACGCCGGCCGAACGCCGGAATCATCAGGTGATCAACGGCAGCCGGCGTAAACGCATCGCGCGCGGCAGCGGCACGAAGGTTGAGGACGTCAACAAACTCCTCAAACAGTTCGTGGAGATGAAGAAGATGTTGAAGGCCATGGGCAGCATGTCGTCGGGTCGCGGCGGCAAACAGCGGCTCATGCAAATGTTGAAAGGGAGATAGGCAATGCTCGTAATTCGTATGCGCCGGGCCGGATCGAAGAAGCGCCCGTTTTTCCGTGTCGTGGTGACCGAACATTCGTCGCCGCGTGATGGCCGTTTCGTGGAAGTGGTCGGACACTACAACGCCGTCACCAATCCAGAGACGCTCGTGCTTGATGGCGAACGCGTGAAGTACTGGTTGTCGAAGGGCGCGCAGCCGTCCGACACCGTCCGCACGCTGATCGACCGCAACCCGTCGTCAATCGCGCCGAAGCCTGCCGTCGCTGGCGCCGAAGGCGCCGCGAGCGCAGGCGGGCAGTGAGCCGCGCGCGCGACGTCGTCGACGTCATGGCGCGGGCGCTGGCCGCGAAGCCTGTGGGCGTGCAGACGACCGAATACGACCGCAGGGGCCAGACCGTTGTCGAACTCTCCATGGCGCCGGGCGAGCTCGGACGCGTGATCGGCCGCAAGGGCCGCACCGCGTCGGCGATCCGCTCGATCGCCTCGGCCGCCGGCGAGCTCGAAGGTCTGCGCGTCGCCGTCGATTTCCTCGACGAATAGTCGGGGAACAGGAAGACGGGCAGGCGTCGTGGCTGACTGGGACGATATGGTGCTTGTCGGCCGTATCATCCGGCCGCATCACAACCGCGGTCACGTGCTCGTGGCGGCGGAAACCGATTTTCCCGAGACGCGATTCGCGGCAGGGAAGACCGTGTGGTGCCGGCGGCCGGGACGCGACGAGCAGTTGACGGTGATCGAGTGCCGGCTGCACGACGGAAAGCCGATCGTCGGGTTCGAAGGGTTCGAAAACATCAACGCCGCGGAAACGCTGCGCGGATGCGAGCTGAGAGTGCCTGCGAGCGAGTTGCCGGCGCTTGACGCCGGGCAGTTCTGGCATCACGAGCTTGTGGGGTGCCAGGTAGTGACGACGGCAGGGGACGCTGTCGGAGATGTGGTCAGGATCGACGATAGTGCGACGGCGTTGTTGGTCGTCGCGCCGGTGCACCAGGACACGAGTGCACGCGAGATCCTGATTCCGCTGGTGGCATCGATCTGCAAATCGGTCGATGTCGGAGCGAAGAAGATTGTGGTGGAGCCGGTTCCGGGGCTGCTCGAAATCAACCGGGTGAGGCCCGTCGGCGCGAAGGACGATAGCGGGATCGGAAGTGGCGAATGATCGTTGATGTCGTCACGATCTTTCCGCAGATGATCGAGCTGGCGCTGGCCGAGGGAGTGATCGGCCGGGCTCGGGCCAGAGGAATCGTAGACGTGAAGGCGCGCGACTTGCGCGACTACACGAGCGACAAGCATCGGGTGGTTGACGATGTGGCGTTTGGCGGCGGACCGGGCATGGTGATGAAGCCCGAGCCGCTGTTCCGGGCAGTCGAGGAGATCGACGCGGAGCGGGCGGTAAGCGGCGGTAGGCCGGACGGCGCTCGGGCTGTCCTCCTGATGACGCCGCAAGGCCGGCGGTTCTCGCACGCCGAAGCGCTGAGGTTCAGCCGGATGGAACGGATCATCGTTCTGTGCGGCCGTTATGAAGGGATTGACGAGCGCGTCGCCGAGGCGCTCGTCACCGACGAGATTTCGATCGGCGACTACGTCTTGACCGGCGGCGAATTACCGGCGCTCGTCGTGATCGACGCGGTGGTGCGTTTGGTGCCCGGTGTGGTGGGCGACGATCAATCGGTCGCGAACGATTCGTTCGTGGACGGGTTGCTGGATTTTCCGCATTACACGCGGCCGGCCGACTTCCGGGGTTTGAAGGTGCCCGACGTGTTGTTGTCGGGGCATCATGGTGAGATCGAAAAGTGGCGCCGGGAGCAACAGCGGCGCCGCACAGAAGAGCGGCGGCCGGATTTATTGCGGCCGAAATCGTAGGCGCGGAACTTTCAGGTCCGCGCGCTTTGAAGGGGTAGGAGACAGTCATGAACGCGATGGATGCGATCGAGCAGGGGCAGTTGGTCAAGCGGCCGGAGATGCGGTCGGGCGATACGGTGAAGGTGCACGTGAAGGTGCGCGAAGGCGAGAAGGAACGCATCCAGGTGTTCGAAGGCACCGTGATCGCCCAGCACCGCGGCGGCTCGCGCGCGACGTTTACCGTCCGCAAGGTGTCGTTCAGCCAGGGCGTGGAGCGCATCTTCCCGCTGCATTCGCCGACCATCGACAAGATCGAAGTCGTTCGCAGCGCCCAGGTGCGCCGCGCGAAGCTGTACTTCCTGCGCGAGTTGAAGGGCAAGGCCTCGCGTATGAAGGAACAGAAGCGCACGGTCTAAGACCGGTTGTGAGTCCCAAGCCTCGAGCCACGCGTTCTCTCGAGCGCGATGCCTGGGCGATGGGGTTCGTCGATATCGCCGGTGTGGATGAAGTCGGGCGCGGCTGTCTGGCCGGGCCCGTGACAGCCGCCGCCGTCGTGCTGCCGCATCACATCCGGATCGCCGGCATCAAAGACTCAAAAGTCCTCAACGCCGGGGAGCGCGAAGCGCTCTTCGGCGAAATCACGCGTGTCGCGCTCCGCTGGCACGTGGCGTCGGTCGAGCCGGCGGAAATTGACCGCATCAACATTCACCAGGCATCGCTGCTCGCGATGCGCCACGCGGTTGAAGCGCTGATCCCGCTGCCGGGGTTCGTGCTCGTGGACGGTTTCCGGATTCCCCACCTGATCATCCCCCAGCGCAACGTCATCGGCGGTGACCGCCGCTCCACCGCGATTGCGGCGGCGTCGATCCTGGCCAAAGTCACGCGCGACCGGTTCATGGTCGATGCACACGCCGGCGATCCGCGGTACGGATTCGACCGTCACAAGGGCTACGCGACGGCGGATCATCTGAAGGCAGTGGCCGAATTCGGGTACTCGCCGTTACATCGCCGTTCGTTCAGGCCGCCGTCGCTGTTTGATACCATCCTCGACTGAGGCCGCCATCCGATTCTTCAGCCGTTTGCTTATCGCCGCTTACCTGATTGAAGCCGGCGTGCTCCTCGTGCTCGCGCCGTGGTCGGCGCTGTGGCACCGCAACTATTTCGCCGCGAACTTTCCGCTGCTCGGTCAGTGGATGCTCAGCCCCTACGTAAAAGGCGCGGTGACGGGCATTGGGCTCATTACCGCGCTCGCCGGCTTACGAGACCTGGTTTCCGCGTTCATGCTGCGGCAGTCCTCGAATAATCCTCAGCCCTGATCACTTGATCATCCGAATCTCACGCGGGCTTCGGGTCGGCACGGTTCAAGCGTTCATCGATTCCACCGTTCAAGGGCGCGCTGGCGTGGTGCAGATTCGCGAGCCGGAACTCGGCACCCGCGAACTCTTGGAACTCTTGAACCTCGTCGTGCCGGAAGCGCACGCGGCGTCTATTCGCGTTGTGGTGAATGACCGGACGGACGTGGCGCTGGTTGCCGGAGCTGACGGTGTGCACCTGCGAGCCGACGGGCCACCCGTCGCCGCGGTGCGAGAGATCGCCCCCGCCGGCTTCCTGATCGGCCGATCGGCGCATTCCGATGCCGAAATCGACCGCGCAGCGGGCGCCGATTACCTGATTTTCGGGACAGTGTTTTCGACGCCGTCGAAACCCGGCGTCGAAGGACAGGGTCTCGGGGCGCTCCGCCGCGCGGTCGGACGTTTCGATGGCCCGGTCCTCGCAATCGGCGGGGTCACCGCGGCCAGCGCACCGGACGTTCTGGCCACGGGCGCCGCGGGCTACGCTGCGATCAGGGCCTTTGACCTCTGACCTCCGCCCCGGGCCTATTTCCTTTCCCCTTTACCTCTGCCCGCTGCCCTTTGTCCTCTGCCCTTTGCTAGAGTAGTTCTCTTGTCGCCCCTGAACGAGTTCGGCCTTCACCTCAAGCAAGCCCGCGAGAACCGCGGCATGTCCCTCCGCCAGATTGCCGGGGCGACCAAGATCTCGACAGTGGCGCTCGAAGCGCTGGAGCGCGGCGACTTCTCGCGCTTGCCCGGCGGCATCTTCAGCCGCGCGTTCGTGCGCGCGTATGCGATCGAAGTCGGCCTCGACCCGGACGAGACGGTGGTGAAATACTCCGAGTTGTCCGAGGCGATCGCCAACGCCTCAATGCGCGCACCGGCGCCGCTCGAGATCAGCGACGATGACCGCGCGTTTCTCGAACGGCAGCGCCAGGCCGGCGTGTGGCTGCGAGTGATCGCGGCCGTGATTCTCGTCGCCATCGTCGGCGCGGTCGCCTGGTGGATGACGTCGCGCGCGAAGCAGACGGCCGGGCAGCCAGCCACCGGGGAACCCGCGGCGTCAACGGCATCCGCGCCGCGGCAGGCCGCGCCGCCGCCCGCGGCAGCGCCGGTGTCTCCGCAATCAAACGCGATCGTGATCAGTCTTCATGCCGACGAAACATCATGGGTGCAGATCATTGCGGACGGGCGGGCCGTCCTGTCGCGCAATCTTGCGGCCGGCGAGAGCACGACGATTCTGGCGGACAAGGATGTTGCGGTGCAGTTCGGCAATGCCGGCGCCATTTCATGGACGCTCAACGGCCGCGCAGGCAAACCACTCGGCGCGCTCGGCGAAGTGAAACGCGCGACGATTACTCCCGAAACGATCGCGCAGTACCTTCGCTGAACGGCAATCGCTTCACACCTATCGCGTGTTGCTCCACTCCGAGCGCATTTGCGCCAGGCCCTCCATGTACACGGCGGCCTTGGATCGCTCCTCGTCGGTCTTCATCGTTTTCAGCAACTCGATCGCGCGCGTCATGTCTTTCTTCACGGTCGCTTTCGTGGTGTTGAAGTACATCTGGCGAATCTCATCAAGAGGGGAAAGTGCGGGAGTCATGGCGTCGTTCTCAGTCGTACGCCCTGGTCTTCGATGTCAAACGGGAGTACGCGCGCGCCACCGTCGGTGAGCGCCCGCGAGACTTCCGCGTGACGCTCCGGCGGCACGAGGCAGATGAGACACCCGCCGCCGCCCGCGCCGCAGACTTTGCCTGCCACTGCGCCGGCGGCGCGCGCGCGGTCGAGCAGCGCGTTGATCGCCGCCGTCGTCACACCCGGCGCGAGCCGCTTGCGGTTGTCCCATTCGGCGGCCAGTTCGCGGCCGACACTGTCCCAGTCCTGGCGGTCGAGCGCGTCGCGCATCCGCCGCGCAATGGCCGCGATGTTCTCGAACGCTTCAACGACGGCGGTCTCGCCGTCGATGTGGCGCTTCATCATGTCCCAGTTGTTGATGCCCGAATTTCTCGACGCGTGCGTGTAGGCCAGGACGATCCGGGACGCGAGCGCCGCGGGCGGGACAGACATCTGCACGCGGCGAATGCCGGTGAGGTCCAGTTCGACGGCTGACACGCCGCCGAACAGCGCCGGGCGGTAGTCCTGCACGCCGGTCGGGACGTCGATCACCTGCGCCTCGACGTTCTTTGCGATCTCGAAGATCTCATTGGCCCCGAGATGGCGCTCCGTGAACGCCGCCAGGGCCGCGATGAGCGCGATGTTCATCGCCGACGAGCCCGCGATGCCGGCGCCGACAGGCGAATCGGAACGGGTCGTCAGCGTGAGGCCTTTCGCGTCAAAGAAACGGACGAGCCTCGCCACCAATGGCAGCGTGGCGGTGCCGAGGGCGGCCGGGCTGCCGGCCTCGACGCGCTCGCCCGTGTCGTCCGAGACAAGCACCACGCGGCCGTCGTGACGCGACTCGATCGTGCAGTGAGCGCGCAGGCTGATTGCCGCGTTCAGCGTAACGGCTGGTTGATGGAACAGGTAGAGCGGCCAGATGTCGATCGTGCCGCCCGCGAGATCAATACGGGTCGGCGCGGAGCAGTCGATGCGCACGCCGATGATTATAATGGCGGAAGAATGTCGCTCCGTGAATTACGACGGCGCATCGGCCGGCTGGCCATCGTCGGGTTTGAAGGCCCATCAGTGTCGCCGGAACTGCGCGAGATCACTCGCGAGTTCGATCTCGGCGGCGTTATTTACTTTGCCCGCAACGTCGAGGAACCGCGACAGGTGAACGAGTTGTCGCGCGACGTCGCGGCGCTGGTGCGCCCGAGCGGAGGGAGTTCAAGCAACGAGTGGCCGTTGTGGATCAGCGTGGATCAGGAGGGCGGACGCGTCGCGCGCCTCAAGCGGCCGTTCACCGAGTGGCCGCCGATGAACACGCTCGGCCGCTCCGGCGACACGTCGCTCACACGCAAGTTCGCGGCGGCGCTGGCCGACGAGATGAGGGCCGTCGGTATCAATCTCGATTACACGCCCGTGCTCGACATCCACACCAATTCGAAAAATCCCATCATCGGGGACCGCGCGTTCTCCGATCAGGCGCATCTGGTGGCGGCGCACGGCACGGTGATGATCGAAACGCTTCAAGCCGCCGGCGTCGCCGCTTGCGGAAAACATTTTCCCGGACATGGCGACACCAGCACGGATTCGCATTTGGAGCTGCCGCTCGTCGAGCACCCGCCCGACCGGCTCGATGCAATCGAAATGGTGCCGTTTCGCGCGGCCGTCGCCGCCGACGCGGCCTTTGTGATGACTGCGCACGTGCTGGTGCCGGCGCTCGACGCAGAGCGGCCGGCCACGCTTTCGCCGGTGGTTGTTGACGGATGGCTCAAAGAAAAGCTCGGGTATAAGGGGATCGTCCTCAGCGATGATCTGGGTATGAAGGCGATCAGCGCGTCGCTCGGCTTGGGCGAGGCGATGGTCCAGGCGCTCATCGCAGGCTGCGATGCCGCGCTGTTGTGCAACGAACCGGCGGAGGCGCAGGTTGGCGCGCTCGAAGCCGTTATCCACGCGGTCGAATCGGGCCGCATTCCGGTCAAGCGAATTGATGACGCTCTGTCGCGTCAGGAGCGGGTCAAGACCCAATTCTTCGCGAGGGACGTCAAGCGCCGGAAAGTGCCAATGTCGCGCATCGGTTGCGCCGAGCACCAGGATATTTCGGAAGCGATGGCGCAATGGCGCTAGCAAAGACATCCGCCGGCTTCATAAAGATTCGGCCCGTTCGCCCGGGCGCCAGGGTCGCGATCATCGCGCCGGCCAGCCCGCTCACGGCGGACTCGATCGCCGACAATGTGCTCGAGCGCGGCGTCGACGAGCTCAAGCGGCTCGGTTTCGTGCCGGTCTACGACGATCGGGTCAACGACCAGCGCGGCTACCTCGCCGGCAGCGCGCTGACACGGGCGTCGTCAATAGAGGATGCGGTGCGGGATCCGGCGATTGACGCGATGATTGCGTTGCGCGGCGGCTTCGGCTCGGCCCATTTGCTGCCTCTCATCGACGCAGGCGACTGGGCGAAGCGGCGCAAAGCGATGATCGGCTACAGCGACGTCACATCGCTTCACGTGCTGCTCAACTGCCACGCGGGCCTCGTGTCGATTCACGGCCCGATGATCGACAGACGGCTGTCCTCAGGTCCGGAGCGGTACGAGCCTTCGTCGCTATTGACCGCGCTGCTCGATCATCCGGTCGGAGAAGTGCCCGCGCCGACGGCGGAGGCGCTCATTCCCGGAACCGACGCGGTTGGCCCGATTCTCGGCGGCACGCTCTCGATGCTCGCTGCTTCGCTCGGCACGCCGTACGCGTTCGATCCTCCGGACGGCTTCATCTTGTATATCGACGAGGTGGGGGAGCGGCCGTACCGGCTTGACCGGATGCTCACGCAGTTGAAATTCGCCCGTATCATCTCCCGCGCGAAGGGCATCGTCTTCAGCGGCATGCGCGGCTGCGATGAGCCGGACGGCGGCCTGTCGGCGCGCGACGTGCTGCGCGACGTGCTCCATGGATTCCCCGGCCCCGTAATCTATGGCCTGACATCAGGTCACGACACGGGTGAAATCGCTTCAATTCCCTTCGGCGTGAGAGCGCGCGTCACCACGTCGCCGGCAGCGCGCCTGATCATCGAGGAAGCCGCCGCCGGTGACTAGCCCCTGCCGCGGACGCGTTCATTTCATCGGCGTCTGCGGGACCGCGATGGCCACGCTGGCCGCGATGTTCAAGCAGCGTGGCTACGACGTGCAAGGTTCGGATCACGGCGTGTACCCGCCGATGAGCCACTTTCTGGAGCGCGAGGGCATTAGAGTTTTCGACGGCTATCGCGAGGCGCAGATTTCGGGCGACATTTCGCTCGTCGTCGTCGGCAACGCAATCTCTCGCGGGAATGTCGAACTCGAGTCGGTACTCGATCGCAAGATCCGCTACGTCTCGCTGCCCGAGGCCATTCGCGAAGAGTTTCTGTGGAACCACCGGTCGATTGTGATCGCTGGTACACATGGCAAGACGACCACGACGGCCCTCACGGCCTGGGTGTTGACGGCGGGAGGCTCGGATCCAAGCCTGCTGGTCGGCGGCATCGCCGCGAACTTCGATGGGAGCTACCGGATCGGCGCCGGCCGCGATTTCGTGATCGAAGGCGATGAATACGACAGCGCCTTCTTCGACAAGACGGCGAAGTTCCTGAAGTATTTGCCGGACATCGCCGTCGTCGGTAATCTCGAATTCGATCACGCGGACATCTACGCGGATCTCGAAGCCCTCCGCGTGACGTTCCGGCGGTTTCTCAACCTGGTGCCGCGCTCCGGCACCGTGATTCTCGGCGACAGCGAGGAAACACTCAAACTGCGCAACTGGGCGCGAGGCACGATCGAGACCTTCGGCCTCTCGGCGACGGCCGATTGGCGCGCGAGTGAGCTGCTGCCGACACCGACCGGCACCAGATTCGAGGTCACGTACAAAGGCGACCCGCTCGGCCATGTCCGGCTGCCGCTCTACGGCGAGCACAACGTCAGGAATGCGCTGGCGGCGATCGCCGTGGGTCACGCGGCCGGCCTCGAGTTCAGCGCGATGGCCAATGGCCTCGAGGAATTTCGCGGCGTCAAACGACGGCTGGAGCTTCGCGGGGTGGCGCGCGGCGTCGCGGTGTATGACGACTTTGCGCACCATCCGACGGCTATCCTCGAAACGGTCAAGGCCATCAAGTCTGCGGATCCATCGCGCCGCGTGTGGGCGGTGTTCGAGCCGCGGTCGGCGACGTCATGCCGGAAAATCTTCCAGGACGATTTCGCCAACGCGTTCGGCGCGTCAGGCGCTGATGAGGTGATCCTGGCCTCGGTGTTCCGCGCCACGCTGCCCGATGACGAGCGGCTCTCGGTCGACGAACTCATTCGCGATCTGAAGAACAGAGGCACCAGCGCCCGCACGTTCCCCACCACCGCCGCCATCGTCGACGCGATCGCTGCCGAAGCGAAAGATGGCGACGCCGTGCTGCT
>JBKJHW010000076.1:0-8229 GCA_046598935.1 Vicinamibacterales bacterium
GTTTGTCGACGAGCTAGATCGTTCTCGACGAAGCCGGCGGCGCCGCCGGTAGTGCCCGCCTCGTGGCGGGACCGGTGTTCTTCCATGAACCGAACTGTTTCTCGAGCTTCGGCAGGATTGACGCGGGCGTGACGTCGCCGACGACGATGAGCTGCGCGTTGGAGGGCTGGAAGTTGCGGCCGTGAAAAGCCTTCACGTCGGCAATCGTCATCCGGTTGAGCGTGGCTTCGGTGCCGCCGGCCGGCGCGCCGTACCGATGCGGATCGCCGTACAGCACTTTGTTGAACGCCAGGTTCGCGAGCGTCGAGGCGTTGTCGCGGCCCTGGAGAATCGCCGTGAGCCGCGTCTTCTTCAGACGATCGAACTCAGCGGCCGAGAAGGTCGGCTTGAGCACGACGTCGCCCATCACGCCGAGCCCCTCATCAATTTTTGACGCCGGGAGATGCAGGCGAATGGTCGAGGCGTCCCAGTCGCTGCCCGTGCTCAGCGAGCCGCCGAGGAAGGCGATCTCGTCGGCGAGATCAAGCGCGGTCTTCGTGCCGGCGCCTTCGTCGAGCATGTCGGCCGTGACGTTGGCGACGCCGATCTTGTCGCCCGGGTCGGCGGCCGCGCCGGACTTGATGAGCAGCGTCACATCGACGAGCGGCACCTTGTGCATCTCGACGATCCACACCGGCAGGCCGTTCGTGAGCGTGCGTTTGACGATCGGCGGCAGCGTCAGCGACGGCGCGGGGCCGAGCGCGGGGGCCTTACTTCGATCAGGGCCTTGAGCCACCGCGGCGATAACGGCGAGGCCCGCGAACATTCCGGTGATTCCGGCGATTCTGGTGAATCGTGTGAATACTTTGCTGATTCGGTGATTGATTCGCATGATTCGCTCAATTCGCATGATTCATCTATTTCTTCGTGGCCGGTAATACCGAGAACTCCAACCGACGGTCGGCGGGGAGCCAGCGGCGGATCGCGGCCTGAATGTCGTTCGGAGAGAGCGCGCGATAGCGCGCGAGATCTTCATTGAAATAATCCGGGTTGCCGGTCTGCGCGAAGTACGCCGCCAGCGCCGTGGCCTGACCGTTCACGCGTTCCATCCGGCTGTAAAAGCCGGCCTCGAGGCCGTTCATGACGCGCTGCATCTCGCGCGCGTCGGGCGGCGTCTGCCGCAGCTTCTCGATCTCTTCGTCGATGATCGCCTTCATCTTGTCCAACGCGACCTCGGGCGCATCGGCCGACGGCTTCGGTGTGACGACGATGCGGAATTCCGAGGTCAGTGCCGCCGATGCCTGCGACGCGCTGACGTTCTGCGCCACCTGCAGGTCATACACGAGCCGTTTGTAGAGACGCGATGTTTTACCGCCGGCCAGAATGTTCGCGGCGACATCGAGCTCGGCGTCGCCCGGCGCAAACAGGCGCGGCGTGACCCACGTGATGTACAGGCGCGGCAACTGCACCGCGTCGTTCATCGATTCTTTCATCAGCGACGTGATCTCGACCGGCGGCGCTTCAATCGGCGGAGCCACCGGCCCGGCCTTGACGTCTTTGAACCAGAACTCAATGCGTTTCTTCAGCTCGTCTGTCTTGAAATCTCCCGCAACGGCGAGCACCGCGTTGGCCGGCGTGTAGAACCTCCGGAAAAAATCCTTCACATCGTCGGCCGACGCGGCGGTGAGGTCTTCCATGTAGCCGATCGTCGGCCAGTGGTACGGATGGTTCTTCGGGTAGATCAGTTCGGGAATCCGGATTTCCGCCATCTGATACGGCGCGTTCTCGTAGCTCTGGCGCCGCTCGTTCTTCACGACGTCGCGCTGACCGTCCACCATCGCCGGTGTCACGACGTCGAGCAGGTAGCCGAGCCGGTCGGATTCGAGGAAGAGCGCGAGGTCGAGCGCGTTCGACGGCACGTTGATGTAGTAGTCGGTGACGTCGTTCGACGTGCTCGCGTTGTTCGAGCCGCCGGCGGCTTCGAGCAGGTTGTCGAAGTCGCCCTCTTTCACGTGTTTGGATCCTTCGAACATCAAGTGCTCGAACAAATGCGCGAACCCCGTGCGGCCCGGCTTCTCATTCGCAGACCCGACCTTGTACCAGACGTTCACGGACGCAACCGGCACGCTGTGATCCTCGTGAAGGATCACGGTCAAGCCGTTCGGAAGCGTAAACATCGTGTAAGGCACCGAGATCGATTTCGGCGCAGCTTGTTGAGCCTGTTGAGCAATGACCGGCGCGCTGACCAGATCGAAGAGGCTGAGCGCACAGAAGATTGTGAGAGTCAGCAGAACGCGTCTCAGCATGGGCGACATAGAAGCTAGTCTAAGCTGAACGGCGGGATGTTCTCATCACGTCTGCCGGCGTCGCTCGGTCCCAACGCGCTCGCGGTTGCCATTGACCGGATGCGGGCATCCGGGACGCCGTTCATCGACCTGACGGTGACGAATCCGACATCGGTCGGGATCGCGTACCCACAGGAACTGCTTGCGGGACTCGGTTCGACCGAAGCGCTGACCTATGCGCCCGAGCCATTCGGTATGAAGTCCGCGCGCGAAGCCGTCGCGCGCGAAGCCAGCCGGCCCGGCCGGCCGGTCTCGAGCGATCGCGTCGTCCTCACCTCAAGCACAAGCGAGGCGTACTCGCTGCTGTTCAAGCTTCTTTGCAATTCAGGCGACGAAGTCCTGATTCCGCAGCCGAGCTACCCGCTGTTCGATCTGCTGTCACGCCTCGAAGATGTGCGCGCTGTGCCATACCAACTCCAAGAGCACTCGCGCTGGTCGATCGATCGCGCAAGCGTCGAGCGAGCGCTCACTCCACGAACTCGCGCCATCCTCGTCGTTTCGCCGAACAACCCGACAGGCTCGATCACCACCGAGGAAGATGCAGCGTGGCTCGGGGAGATCTGCGGCAAGAGAGCCATCGCCGTGATCTCGGACGAGGTCTTTGCGGACTATCAAATCAAGGAATCCTCCGCGTCCTCCGCCCGCTCCGCGACCCCCGCGTGTTTGAGCTTTTTGTTGGGAGGTCTGTCCAAATCCGCGGGGTTGCCTCAAGTAAAACTCGGATGGATCGTTGTCGATGGCCCGGAGGCGCTCGTGGTCGGCGCTCTCGAGCGCCTCGAGATGATCTGCGACACGTATTTGTCGGTGTCAACGCCCGTGCAAGTTGCGGCGGCATCATTAATAGAGGGCGGCGCCGCTGTTCGGGCAGCGATACAGGACCGTATCCGGCGAAATCTGGCGACGCTCGGAACGCTCGTGGCGGGGCACGCCGATGTCACGTTGCTCGAGCCCGAGGCCGGCTGGTCGGCGGTGATTCAGGTGCCGGCAACGGAGCCCGAGGAAGAGCTCGTGCTCCGGCTTCTCAAAGACCGCCGCGTGCTCGTGCATCCCGGATACTTCTTTGATTTCTCCCGCGAAGCCTTTCTCATCGTCAGCCTGTTGCCCGAAGAGACTGTGTTTGTCGACGGTGTGGCCCGGGTGCTTCGGCGATGATGCCGACGCGTCGCGGGATTCTTCTGCCGCTTTTTTCCGCAGTCTCGTCGCAAAGCTGGGGCATTGGCGACTGCAGCGATGTCGCGCCGCTGGCGGCGTGGCTTCGTTCGGCCGGTTTCGGCGATCTGATGCTGCTGCCGCTCGGCACGATGTCCGACGGCCAGTCATCCCCGTATTCGGCATGCTCGGCGATGGCGATCGATCCGATCTACATCGACGTTGATGCTGTCGAAGACTTTCAGCGCGCGGGCGGCATCGCCGCGCTCGATAATTCCGCGCGCGCGTCGCTCGAGCTCGCGCGCTCCAGCCCTCGCATCAATTACGCGGCGGTTCGGCATGCGAAAGACCACGCTCTCGACATCGCGTTTGAAATGTTTTTGAAAACCGAGCACGCCACATCGGCCGCTCGAGCGTCCGATGTATTCGCCTACGCGTCGCGGCAGAACTGGTGGCTCGATGATTACGCGATTTATCGCGCCTTGTCGCGGCAACTCGGCAGCGGCAACTGGACGACGTGGCCGGCGGAACTTCGGGACAGGAACCCAGACGCCCTGGGCGAAGCTCGAGGTCGTTTGGCGAAGGAGATCCTTCGCGAGCAGTACCAGCAGTGGATCGTGGAAGGGCAGTGGAATCGCGCGCATCAGGCCGCCGCGGCGGAGGGGATTCAGATTTACGGGGACGTGCCCTTCGCCGTTGAATCCGCCAGCGCCGATGTCTGGGCGCGCGCGAACGAGTTCATCCTGGATCTTTCCGCCGGCGTGCCGCCAGATGCCTTCAGCGACACGGGCCAGGACTGGGGCCTGCCTGTCTACCGATGGGAAGCGATCGCGGCTGGCGGCTTCCAGTGGCTGCGCGACCGCGGCCGCCGCGCGCACTCGCTGTTTGACGGCATTCGCCTTGATCATCTCGTCGGGTTCTTTCGCACGTACGCGCGCGCAAAAAACGGTGACGCGGCGTTCACGCCCTCCGATGAACCTGCGCAACAGTGGCAGGGCGAGCAGGTGCTGGCGGCCGTGCGCGCATCCGGCGTTGATCTCTTAGCCGAGGATCTGGGCGTGATTCCGGACTTCGTGCGCGCTGCGCTCGAATCGCTGCATGTGCCCGGCTACAAAGTGTTCCGCTGGGAGCGCGCACACGATCGGCCGGGCCGTCCGTTCGTCGATCCGTCGCAGTACCCGCGTGAATCCGTCGCGGCCACCGGCACGCATGACACCGAAACCGTTGCCGAGTGGTGGGACACGCTCAGTTCCGAAGAGCAGCACTCCGCCGCCGGCCGTGCCGGCGCGTTCGACGACGGGGTGCGCGACACGCTGCTTGCGCGTGTGCTCCGCGCGAATTCAGCGCGCGCGTTCGTTCCCATGCAGGATGTCTTCGGCTGGCGCGATCGCATCAACACGCCCGCGACCGTCGGCGATCACAATTGGACGTGGAAGCTCCCGTGGCCGATTGATCACTGGATCGCGGCGGAGCCGCTGCACTGGATCGCGGCGAAGCCGCTGCACTGGATCGCGGCGGAGCCGCTGTCCTGGCTCGCGTCCGAGCCGCTGTCCTGGCCGGAGACGCCGAACCCGCGGGAGCGCGCCCAGTTCTGTCGGCATACAATTAACGCGGAGTGAGTCAAACCGACTACCGCATTCGCGAGTATCCGCTGCAGCAGGGCGCGCTCGAAATCGCCTACATCGAGGAGTTCTTCAATGAATTCCCGAAGAGAAAGACGGCGAACGACATCGAGACGCGCCTCGACGGCCGCGAGATGCAGATCCTCATGGCCGAAGTGCCGTTGCCGGAGGATCCGTCGGTCAACGTGCCGGTTTCGTACAAGGTCTCGCACGAGCTGTATCCCGAAGAGCGCGATCCCGCGCTCGCCGACCTCGTCGACCGCATGCGCGGCGTCGTCGAATTCAACGGCCGGCGAATTCTGTATAACTGGCTCGGCGCGACGCGCCGCGACTGGCGCGGCCAGGGCCACTTTCGCGCCGTGAGCGAGCAGCAGGAAATCTGGGCGTTCGACCGCGGCTTCGACGAGATCATCGTGAAGACGAAAAACCGGTATTACGACATGCGCGCCGCGCTCGCGCGGCTCGAGTTCAACGTCATCAAAGTGGATCAAACGTCAGACGATGCCGGCGACGCGAAGGTGTACTTGTCAAAGCGCATCAGCCCGGAAGTTCGAAACCTGGCTACACAAAGGCGATCATGAAAAAACGACTCATTACTTCTGCCTTCTGCCTTTTGCCTTCTGCCTTTCTAGTGCCCTTTGCCTTTCTCGCCCAGACGACACCGCCGGCAACGGAAGTTTTTTTAGCTCCGTTGCAGTGGACGAACTCGTCTGTAACTGTCGGCGCGCCCGTGAACATCTCGAACAATCCCGGCTACGACAACCAGCCGTCGTTTCTGCCGGACAGCTCCGCCGTGATCTTCGCGTCCAACCGCGACGGGAAGCAGAACGACATCTATAAGTACGACATCGCGACGAAGCAGGTCATTCAGCTCACGAAGACCGTTGAGAACGAGTACTCGCCGCTCGTTTCGATCGACGGTCAGTCGATTTTGACTGTGCACGGCACCGAGCAGTCGATCTTCCGATATGACCTCGACGGCGGCAACCCGCGGCTGGCCTATCAGCACGGCCCGGCGCTGATCGGCTATCACGTGTGGACAACGCCAACCGAGTTTGCGGCGTTCATCCTGGGATCGGGCAGCACGCCAGCGACTCTTCAGGTCATCGACACAACCAGCGGCAACGGCGTAACGATCGAGTCCAGCATCGGCCGTTCGCTCCTTCGCCGCGTCGGACACAACACGATCAGCTTCGTTTCGAAGACCGATCCGCAGAAATGGGCGATCAAGGAATTCAACATCGCGACGCGCGCCGTGACGACGATCACCGACACGATGCCGCGCTCCGAAGACCTCACCTGGCTCCCCGACGGCCGCATCGTCATGGCGTCCGGCTCGAAGCTGTTTGTCTGGCAGGCCGGCGCTGCCGGATGGACCGAGCTCGCGGATCTCGCAGGCGCTGGGCTCAAGCGCATCACGAGGCTCTCGGCGAGTCGCGACGGCAAGCACCTCGCGATTGTGGGCGAACTCTAGCCATCGGGTTCACGGGTTCACAGGTAAACAATGAATGAATCAAAGCGGCTGACTGCCGTTCAAACACCTGTCATTCCGATCGTTTCGCAGTGGATGGCCGAGACGCCTGGCAGCATTTCTCTCGGACAGGGCATGGTCGCGTATGGCCCCCCGGATGCGGCAATCGCCGCCGCGCGCGAGTTTCCACAATCGCCGGACGAGCATCGATACGGCCGTGTTGAAGGCGTGCCGGAGCTTGTCGACATCTTCTCGGCCAAGCTCGCGGCCGAGAACAACATCCGCGTCGGCCCTGGCAGCCGCGTTGTCATCACGGCTGGCAGCAATCTCGGGTTCGCGAATGCGGTGCTGGCGATCGCCGATCCGGGTGACGAGTTCATCTTTCCGCTGCCGTACTACTTCAATCACGCCATGGCCGTGGCGATCGCGACCTGCAAGACCGTTGGCGTGAAGACACTGACGGATTACCAGCTCGATCTCGACGCCATCGAGAAGGCCATCACGCCGAAGACGCGCGCGGTTGTCACCTGCTCGCCCAATAACCCGACAGGCGCGGTGTATTCCGAAGCGTCGTTGCGGGCCGTGAACGCGCTCTGCAAAGAGCGCGGCGTGTTTCACATTCATGACGAAGCCTACGAGTACTTCACCTACGACAACGCCGTGAACTTTTCGGCCGGATCGATCGACGGATCCGCCGGCCACACGATCTCGCTCTACTCGCTTTCGAAGGGCTACGGCATGGCGAGCTGGCGCATCGGATTCATGGTGATTCCGGAATCGCTCTGGCCGGCCGTGAACAAGATCCAGGACACGCTGCTGATCTGCACGCCGCAGATCTCCCAGCGCGTCGCCATTGCCGCGATGACGGTCGGTTCGTCCTACGCGCGCGGTCACGCGGCGCGCATTGGCGCGCTGCGATCGCGCGTACACACAGCGCTCACCGACCCGTCCCTGCCGTGCGACACCGCTGATGTGCGAGGCGCCTTCTATTATTTCGTGCGCGTTCGGACGAAGCTCGACTCGATGACCCTGGCCGAGCGGCTCGTGCGCGAGCACAGGGTCGCCGTCATCCCCGGCGAAGCGTTCGGCGTGACGGACGTCTGCTCGATGCGCGTCTCGTTCGGCGCGCTCGACGAAGCGACAGTGGACGAAGGGCTGGGGCGGCTCACGTCAGGACTGAAGGCGCTCTGCAAGTGAGCGGGTGCGCGGGTGCGCTGGTGCTGCGGGTGCTCTGGTGCGCGGGTGCGCACCTGAGCACCCGCGCACGAATCGCACCTGCGCACCTGCGCACCCGCGCACGAATCGCACCCGCGCACCTGAGCACCCGCAGCACCCGCGCACGTGCGCACGAGCGCACCCGGCCCCGCGAGCTCCGATGAAGCTGGTGACGTGGAACGTGAATGGCATCCGAGCCAGGCATGCCCAACTAATTGACCTGATGGAGCGCGAGCAGCCGGATGTCGTGTGTCTTCAGGAGATCAAAGCGTCGCCGGCCCACGTGCCAGAGTTTCCGATTCACTCGGCGCTGGCCGGTGATTACCGCACCTACTGGCACGGCAGCGGCGGCTACTCCGGCGTTGCGCTGCTCGTGAAGCGATCTGCATCTTCTGCGCTCGATGTGACGCACCCGCTCTTCGACTTTGAGTTCCGCATCGCGTCGGCG
>JBKJHW010000135.1:0-49356 GCA_046598935.1 Vicinamibacterales bacterium
TACACGATGGCGCACTGCCTTCGCGCGAGCGCGACGCACGGCATTCCCGTGATCGTCTGTGACAGGCCGAACCCGATCGACGGCGTCACCGTCGAAGGCCCGGTCCTCGAACCGGGGTACGAGTCGTTTGTCGGCCAGTACCCCATTCCGATGCGCCACGGCTGCACCATCGGCGAGCTGGCGATGCTCTTCAACCAGCACTTCGGCATCGGCGGGAAGCTCGAAGTCGTCAAGATGACCGGCTGGGACCGTGAGAAGTATTTCGACGAGATCGGCATGCCGTGGGTGCTGCCCTCGCCGAATGTGCCGACGCTCGACGCGGCCATCACCTATCCCGGGACGGTGCTGTTCGAGGGCACGAACATCTCCGAAGGCCGCGGCACCACAAAGCCGTTCGAGCTGCTTGGCGCGCCGTGGGTAACGGATACCGACGCATTCGCTGATTCACTCAATCGTCAGAACATCGCCGGCGCGCACTTTCGCGCGCATTCCTTCGAGCCCGTGTTTCACAAAAGCGCCGGCAAGACCTGCGGCGGCGTGCAGATGCACATCACCGATCGCCGGCAGCTGGCCGCGGTCGAAGCCGGCGTGATTGTGATCGACGCGTTCCGCCGCGCGAACCCCGGGATGTTCGCCTGGCGCGAGCCGCCGTACGAGTACGAGTACGTGAAACCGCCGATCGACATCCTGTTTGGATCCGATCGCCTGCGCCTCGCGCTCGATGCCGGAGTCACGCCGCGCGACCTGGCCGCCGAATGGCGCGAGCCGGTCGCGGCATTCATGAAAGTGCGCGAACAGTTCCTGCTCTATTGAGGCGCGCAGCCACCATGCCACCCACGCCACAGGATTCCGGAGGCCGGTTCGAACAGAGCCTGCTCATCGAAGCGCCGCCGGCCAGAGTCTTCGCGTGCTTCTTCGACCCGAATGCGCTCCGCGCATGGTGGCAGGTTGCGCGGTCCGTCACGACGCCCGTCACGCTCGGCGTCTACGCCGTAGAGTGGCAGACGACGCCGTACCGTGATGATCTGCTGGGCCCGTTGGGCGGAACGTTTTTCGGCACCATTATCGACATCGTTGACGGCCGAGAGTTCCAGGTCGCGGACGCGTACTGGGTGCCGCCCGAAGGCGCGCCGCTCGGGCCGATGACGCTCCACGTCCAGTGTCTCGCCGAAGGCAGCGGCTGCCGGCTGCACGTCCGGCAGGAAGGCGAAGACATGTCGCCGCGCTGGCGCCGCTACTACGTGGTCGTGTCGCGCGGGTGGCAGCTGTCGCTGATGGCGCTCAAGCGCTACGCCGAATCCGCAGGGCCCGCGCCAGCAAGATCGCCAGCGGCGCTGCGAGGAAACTGAGCAGCGCGCCCATCTTCGCCTGGTCGAGCACGTCGCCGGGCGCGAACGCCGCGGTTGAAAAAAACAGCGCAACGGTGAAACCGATCCCCGCGGCAAGACCGAGAACGATCAGCGCCCGGAGGTCGAGATCCTTTGCGCGCTCGAATCCAATCCGCTCGGCAAGAAGCGTCATGCCGACAACGCCGATCGGTTTGCCGACAATCAGCCCGGCGAGCACCAACCACGTCGGCGCGCCGATGCTGGCAAGCGGCACCCCGGCGTTGGCGAGCCCGAAGAAGAACAGGATGAACTGCGCCGGGATGCGCCACGCATGCTCGAACCGGTTGAGCGTGTCCGGCTGACTCTCCTCGTCGCTGGCAAAGATGCCGAGGTCCTTCGGAGCGGCCGGCATGAACGGGATGATCGGCACGAGCGCCAGGGCCGGATGGATGCCGCCCGCATAGAGGCCGACCCATGAAAAGACGCCGGGCACGAGCAGGTACCACCAGAAATTCGTGATGCCGTACTTCCGCATCGCCCACGCCAGCGCGATCGCGGGAACGAGCCCGAGCGCGAGATAGCCAAGCTCCAGCGGCGCGCTGGGATAGAACACCGCGAGCACGATCAGACCGAGGGCATCATCGGCGATCGCCAGCAACAACAGGAACGGAATGGCGGGCGACGTTTTCGGGAAAATCAGGCGCGCCGTCAGATACGAAAACGCGATGTCAGTGGCGCACGGAATCGCCCAGCCGCTTGTCAGGCCGTCCTGGTTCAGCAGCCGCGCCCCGGCAAGAAAGATGAGCGCAGGCGCCACCATGCCGCCGACGGCGGCAAAAATGGGGAGGCCCGCCTGTCGCGGCGACGAGAGCGGCCCGCCCGGCAGCATCGCCTCAACCACTTCCTTCGTGGCCAGCGCGAAGAAGAACACCATCGCGATGTCGTTCACGCCGAAATGCAGGGCATGCGCCAGGTACGTGTACGACGACTCGTCGACGTTGGCCCAGACGAGCGCCGCGAGCGCGCCGGCAATGAGCAGCAGCGAGTTGTCGATGACGACGCGGAACCACCGCATGATCACATCTGCTCCACGTGAATGAAGTTACGTCCCTCGTCGGTGAGACTCGGAGACATCGAGACGAACACGACAACGTCGCCCGGCTTGACCATCTGCCGTTCGCGCAAGACGTCTCTCACGCGCGGAATCGTGATTTCTTCCGTGACAAACGGCGTCACGCCCCACGTCAATGACAGCCGGGCCGCGACGCGCTGGCTGAGTGTCGCCGCCAGAATGTGCGCGGCCGGACGCATCGACGCCAGCATGCGCGGCGTCTTGCCGGCCTTCGTGATGGCCACGATCGCCACCGCGCCGCTCCGCTTCGCGAGTGCGACGGCGGCTTCGCACACCGGGCGGCCGGGCCGGAGCGTGGCGTCGGTGTCCGGCGCCACGAGGGTCGAGGCCTGCGACGATTCGACCTCGCAGATGATCGCCGCCAGCATCTTCACAGCTTTCACCGGGAACTGGCCGGCGGCCGTCTCTCCGGCGAGCATGATGACGTCTGCGCTCTCCTCGACCGAGTGGGCCGCGTCGGTCACTTCGGCCCGGGTGGGCCGCGGCTCACGCATCATCGATTCGAGAACCTGCGTGGCGACGATCACGGGCACGCCCCGGGCGCGCGCGGCGCGGGTGACGCGCGACTGCGCCGCTGGCAGCTTTTCGAGGGGCAGTTCGACGCCGAGATCGCCGCGCGCGACCATCACGCCATCCGCAACATCGAGAATGGCGTCGATGTGCTCGACAGCCTGCGGCCGTTCGATCTTGGCGATGATCGCGAGACCCGGCGCGCCGGCGGCGGTCGCGGCTCGACGGGCGGCGGTGACGTCATCGGCCGTCTGCACGAAGCTGACCGCCACAAAATCGATTCCGAGCGAGACGCCAAACGCAAGATCCGCTTCGTCCTTCGCCGTCACGGCCGACGTGCCGATGGTCACGCCCGGCAGATTGATGCCCTTGTGGCTCGACAGCACGCCGCCCTGGACGACGCGTGTTTCGAGCGTGTCGGCGCTGGACGACAGGACTTCGAGCTCGATGTGCCCGTCATTCACGAGCAGACGATGGCCCGGCTGAGCGGCGACGAATAGCGCGTCGAAGCTGCACGAGATCCGTCCGGGGCCGCCGGCGAAGCGTCCGCGCGCGATCGTCAGCGGGTCGCCGGCAGCGAGCAGGAATGGCTCAGGCACTTCGCCCGTTCGGATTTTCGGTCCGCCGAGATCCTGCAGGACTGCGACCGGCCGATTCTCGGCGGCCGACGCGTCGCGGATGGCCTGGTACATGGCGGCCTGGGTCTCGTGCGTGCCGTGAGAGAAGTTGAGGCGGAACGCGTCGACGCCGGCGCGAATCAGCTCGCGCAGTACGGCTGGAGGGGTGGACGGCCCCGCGGTGGCCAGTATGCGTGTGCGGCGGAGCATCGTGCTCGTGAGCGTACAATACCTTGCACGTCGGTGGGGTCTTCGAGGGGGACACGTGGGCGATCGGCTGGAAGAGTTTCGTAAATTCCGCGAGAAGATGAACGCGCGGATTCTCGAGTCCGACAATCTCGAGATCAAGCGGTTCTTTGCGCTCGACACGCGCGCGTACGAAGACGGCGCGTTGCCCGTGAAAACCAAAGAATTGATGGGCCTCGTCGCGTCGCTCGTGCTCCGCTGCGACGACTGTGTGACGTACCACATCGTCCGTTGCCGCGAAGAAGGCGTGACGCGCGCGGAGTTTCTCGAAGCCTTCAACGTGGGCCTCGTGGTCGGCGGCTCGATCACGATTCCGCATATGCGGCGCGCCGTCGCCGCGCTCGACGAAATTGAGGAACTCTCGTGAAACGTTTCGTGCCGTGTGTTGCCGTTGCCGCCGTTCTCGCCGCCTTGATCCCCGTATCAGGCTGCGCCTCGCGGGCCGATGTCGAGGCGCTGAAGAAAGAGGTCGAGACGCTCAAGGCCGCGCAGGCGCAGCTCGCGAAACAGGTTGGCGGCGCCCGCCCGCAGCCGGCGCCGCGTGCGCTTCCCGCGTCGATGGATATGACCGGCACGCCGTTCAGAGGCTCGGCGACGGCGACAGTCGCGCTCGTCGAATACTCCGACTACGAGTGCCCGTTCTGCATCCGCCATTTCACGCAGGTCATGCCGCAGATTCAGCAGGCATACATCGGCACCGGCAAGATCCGGTACATGTTCCGCGACTTCCCCATCGACGAGCTGCACCCGCAGGCGATTCGCGGTCACATCGCCTCGCACTGCGCCAATGAGCAGGGCAAGTTCTGGGAGATGCACGACCGCCTGTTTACGAAAGCGGGCACGCACACGCCGGACCAGCTCGGCGCGCGCGCGGCGGAGATCGGCCTCAACCCCTCGGCCTTCGGCGCGTGCATGGCCGCCGAGAAATACACCGCCGGCATCCGGCAGTCCAGCGCCTTCGCGATCTCGCTCGGCGCCAGCGGCACGCCGTTTTTCGTCGTCGGCAAATACGACCCCCGGACCAACCAGCTCACGCCGATCAAGTCCATTCCCGGCGCGTTTCCATTTTCCCAGTTCCAGCAATACATCGACGCGGCGTTGGCCGGGAAGTGATCCGGTTGACCTGGCAGCGCGCGGCCGGGTTGGCGCTGCTGGCGTCGCTGTTCATCGTCAATACGCACGTCCGCGGGGACGGCAACGGGTACTACGCGTGGCTGGCGTCCGCGGTCGTCGATCGCGACCTCGATTTCCGGAACCAGTTCGCGCACGCCGACCCGCTGTTTCGCGATCACGCCATCGATGCATCGGGCCAGTCGCAGCCCGACATGGTTACGCCAACGGGCCACGTCGGCAACCAGTGGGCTGTCGGTCCGGCGGTGTTGTGGTCGCCCTGGTTTCTCGCGGCCCATGCGCTCGTCGTCGTGACCGGCACGGATCCGCAGGACGGCTATGCGCCGATCTACCGGCGCTTCGTCGCGACCGGCTCGATGGTTTACGGATTCCTCACGTTGGCGCTCGCCGTCTCGGCAGCTCGCCGCTTCCGGCTCTCACCGGCCGCCATCAGAATCGCGGCCGTGTTGATGTGGGGCGCGTCCGCGCTCTTGATGTACGCCTACATGCTTCCGTTCCACGTCCACACATCGGCGGCATTCACGACCGCGTTGTTCCTCTGGTGCTGGATCGTGCGCGACGGACGGTTCGGACGTTCGGAGTGGGCCGTATGGGGCATGTGCTGCGGCCTCATGGGCATGAGCTACCACGTCGACCTCGTCTTCGGCGTCGTCGCGCTTCACGCGCTGAAGATGTCGTGGGCTTCGCGGCGGTGGCGTCTCGCAGGCGATGTCGCGGCGTTCGCCGCCGCCGCATTGATCACGGCGCTCCCCCAGTGGATCGGCAAGTCGATCGTCTATGGATCAGCGCTGGCGACGGGTTACCGCGACGAGTTCTTCTGGTTCGCGCCGAAGCTGGTCGACACGCTCTTTTCGACGAACCACGGCGCGATCCTCTGGACGCCGCTGATTGGCATCGGCGTGTTCGGCTGGATCATGCTGCGCAAGGACGCGCGGATCCTCTGGATCGGCGCGGCCGCACTGCTGTTCTACTTCACGATTGCCAGCTACCAGAATTGGCACGGCCTCTCGTCGTTCGGCAACCGCTTCTTCATTTCGCTGACCTTGCCAATTCTGATCGGCGTCGCTGCGGTCGCCCATCGCGCGATGCGGGGCGGCCGAAGCGCGACGATTGCGACGTGCGCCGTCGCAGCGATGCTGATTCTCTGGAACGCGGGCCTCGCCTTCCAATGGGTCTCGAAGATGATCCCGAATCGCGGCGGCGTGAACTTTGCGCTGGTCCTCACGCAGCAGCTCCAGGCGCCGCGCTTGATGGTGACGTACGGCTACCGGTATTTCGCCGACCGCGAAGCGTTGATCGCCGAAATCCAGCTCCGGGACCAGATCGAGCAGGCCCGGCACCTCAACCGCCGATAGCCGCGCGTGTCAGCGCCATGGATCCGGCGCGTCAGCGCCATGGATCAACCAGCGCTTTCGGAATGGCCAGCGATTCGGCCATCTTCAACGCGTCGTTGATCTCCGACAAGCCGTACGTCTTCGCGCCGATCTCATTCCACGGAACTTCATCGCGATACGCGTCAAGCGCGCGGAGCGCGCGCAGAAAATGTCCCACTTCGCTGCCCCAGCACCCGCGAATATCCAGGTGCTTTCGATTGATGTGCTCGTGCGCGTTGATCGTGCTGTCGCCGGTGTTGGTGTAATGCCCCGCGATCACGTACGCGCCGCCATTGCGCGCAAGGCGCAGCCCTTCCTCGAACGCCCGCGGCGATCCGGCGGCTTCGACCACGACATCAGCGCCGACGCCGCCGGTGAGATCCATCACCTGGGCGAGCCGCGCGTCGGGCGTGGTCGAGTCCAGGTCGATCACGACATCGGCGCCCATCTTCTTTGACAGGACGAGCCGCGACGCCGGGCCGCCGATCAAAATCACGAGCCCGGCTCCGGATTTCTTTGCGAGCGCGGCTGTGCTCATGCCGACTGCGCCCGCGCCCTGCACCACGACCGTGTCGCCGAGCGTGATCCTGGCCCGCTCGATGATGTGCACCGACGTGAGAAGGCCGCAGCCGCCACCGATGTAATCCTCGAACGTCACGCGGTCAGGAAGCTTTGCGACGATCACACCCGGCTCGAGGTAGACCTTCTGTGCCCAGCCGCCGAACAGCCCCTCGGTGGCCGAGTCGGTGATCCCGTACACGCGCCGCGACGCGCAGCGGGTCGGCGTGCGATGTGCTGTGCACGCAAGGCAGCGCCCGCACGTGCGATGCACGTCGAAGAAAGCGAGACGGTCACCCTCGCGAAGCGGCCGGCCTTCAATGTCTTTGAGACCGCCGCGCGCCTTGTCGAGCGTTCCAGTCGTCACGTGCCCGGGAATGATCGGGTACGGCACGCCGGAGAGGCGTCCGTGCCACAAGTGCACGTCCGTGCCGCAAACCTCAGAGAGCGCCGTGCGCAGAAGGGCGCCGCCCTCCGGAAGATCCGGCTCGGCAAACTCACGCAACTCCACCGGCACGAGGGGCGACGTCATGACAGCGGCCAACACTGAGGGCATGGACGAAATAATATGTCTTCGCCATGAAAGAAGAGACGGGAACGACGTCGGTCGAGCGGACTGAAGCCGCCCTTGCTGCCATCGCCGCTCACAACGAACGCACCAATGCGTTCATCCGGGTCGACACCGACGGCGCCCTCGAGCAGGCGCGGGCGGCTGACGACGACCGGCGGCGCGGCATTGATCGCGGTCCGCTGCACGGCGCGCCGGTTTCGATCAAAGATCTCATCGACATCGGCGGCCAGCCGACGACCGCCGGATCGCGGGTGCTCGAACACAACGTCGCCGCCGCCGACGCGCCGCTCATCACGCGCCTCCGCGCCGCCGGCGCCGTCATTGTCGGCAAAACCAATTTGCACGAGTTCGCGCTGGGGACGACGTCAGAGGATTCCGGGTTCGGGGCCGTCCGTCATCCGCTCGACCCATCGCGCTCGCCCGGCGGCTCGAGCGGCGGATCGGCCGTGAGCGTCGCGACCGGGATGAGCGAGATGTCCGTGGGCAGCGACACGGGCGGATCGATCCGCATCCCGAGCTCGATCTGCGGCGTCGTCGGCCTGAAGCCGTCAATCCACGACGTACCGACGACGGGCGTGATTCCGCTCAGCACGACGTTCGACCACGTCGGTCCCATGGCCACGTCGGTCGCCGCCGCCGCCGCGATGTGGCGGGTACTCGCCGACCAGCCGGATTCTGTCGTCGCGACACCGAAGCCCGGTGACTTTCGGCTCGGGCTTCTCGGCGGCTATTTCACCGAGCCGCTGGAGTCGATTGTGCGAGCGGCCTTCGATAGCGCAATGACCAAATTGCGAAATGCCAATATCCGGGTAAGAGATAGCCAGATAACAGGGACGTCCGGCATCCACCCGGCCTATGTGGACGTCGTGCTTCCCGAAGCGGCGGCGTGGCACCGAAAGTATCTGGACACGCGAGGTGCGCTCTACACGAACAACGTCCGCGCCCGCTTGATCGCAGGCCGCGACATTTCCGCGGTCAACTACTTCAGCGCGGTGCAGGCGTGCGACAGCTACCGCATACAGGTTGACGCGCTGCTGACCGAAGTGGACGCGCTCGTGCTCCCGACGCTTCCGATTACGGCGCCGGTGATCGGCCAAAACGAAGTCACGCTCTATGGCGGGTCAGGCATCGACGCGGGGCAGCAGGTCAACGTGCGCGCGGCGATGCTGCGCAACACGCAGCTCTTCAACATGACAGGCCACCCGGCGATCTCGCTGCCGCTGCCGATGCCGCCCGGCATGCTGCCATGCGGCTTGCAGCTTGTTGGACGTCTCGACAAGACGGCCGAGCTCTTGGCAATCGCGGCCTCGTGCGAGAAGATCGTTAGTTAGGAATGCCGATCTCGAACCGTTCAGCCACCGACGCGCACGAACGACAGCAGCAAGGCGCCACGCTCGTAGACGTGCGCTCGACCCGCGAATTCAACGCGGGCCACGCGGCGGGCGCCGTCAACGTGCCGCTCATGGAGCCCGACGAAGACACCGGACAGATGTCGCCGAATCCGGACTTCGTGCGCGTGATGCAGGCGAACTTCCCCGCCGACGCGCCGCTGCTCCTCGCATGCCAGGGCGGCGGCCGCTCCGCGCGCGCCGCGCGGATGCTCGAGACGTTCGGCTACAACAACCTCACGAACGTCCTGGGCGGCTTCGCCGGCAAGCGCGACCCCGTGGACGGCCGCACGATCGATCCCGGCTGGCACGAATGCGGGCTGCCGACAGCAACCACTGCGGCGCGCGGCGCATCCTACGCTGAGCTCGCCGCAAAAGCCGACACCCTTTGATCACGCCGTTCTTTCCAGGCGCACTCGCGCCGCTATTTCGACGCTGGGAGCACAAGCTCGCCTCCGCCGACAACAATCGCGTCGTCCGCCCGTTCGAGTGGGGGCATGAATGGATCGGCGCGCCCGCCGACGATCCCGCGCCGTCCGAGCGGATCAGCGAGTGGTCGCGGCGATCGGTCGCCGCGAGTGACGAGTTCTTCCACGCCGATGCGGCGCCCGACTACGAGCTGGACGCATCGGGCCGGCTGACGTTCACGACCGCGTTGCCGTCGCCGTTCGATGTCAACAACCGCGTCAGCGCGCGAGTCTTCCATGCGCGCAAGCCGAGGCCGGTCGCGGACCAGCCTGTCGTGATCGTGCTGCCGCAGTGGAATGCAGACGCCGGCGGCCATGTGGGTCTGGCGCAGCTGTTCGCGCGCTTCAACATCAGCGCGGTCAGACTGACGTTGCCGTATCACGACGTGCGCCGCCCCGCGCATCTCGAGCGCGCCGACTACATCGTCAGCTCGAACATCGGCAGGACCCTGCACGCGAATCGCCAGGCGGTGCTCGACGCGAAGCGCGTCGTGAGCTGGCTATGGGACCAGGGCTATCGTCGAATCGGCATCATGGGCACGAGCCTCGGGTCGTGCCTGTCGATGATCACGATGGCGCACGACGAGCGGATTCGCGCGGGCGCGTTCAACCATGTGTCGACGTACTTTGCCGACCCGATCTGGCGCGGATTGT
Source organism: Vicinamibacterales bacterium (assembly GCA_046598935.1). Classification (GTDB taxonomy): domain Bacteria; phylum Acidobacteriota; class Vicinamibacteria; order Vicinamibacterales; family SCN-69-37; genus SCUN01. Next base: position 9,976 of record JBKJHW010000135.1, read on the forward strand.
CGACCCAACACGTGCGCGCCGGTCTCGAACAGGGCATCACGCTCGATCTGCTGCGCGAGATGTGGATGCCGATCAGCCCGTGGCCGTTCATCGACCGGATCCGCGGGCGGAAGGCGCTGCTGATTTACGCGCGCTATGACCTGACGTTTCCGCCGGACCTGTCGCGCAACTTTGTCGATGAATTTTCGAACCGCAGCATTCCGCATCATCTCGCGGTGTTGCCGTGCGGTCACTACACGACGGGCAAGGCGCCGTTCAAATTCATCGACGCCTACCACTTGACCAGGTTCTTCTTGAAGAACCTGTGAACCTTAGAGGTATTTGAAGATGCCTTTGAGCGCGCCCATGAGCACTCCACCGAGCGCGCTGATGAGCGGCGAGACGTCGCCCTTGGAGACCGCCTCGGAAACCGTGACTGGATCAGTAATGAGCAGCCAGATCGTGGCGCCGGCGATGGTCGCAGCCAGCGTGCCCACCATCGCGACCAGGCTCATTCCCCAACGGATCGCACGCATGGCACCCCAAGTCTATACCCCGGCCTGCTGCGGCTTACGGCCGCAGCACGACCTTCCCGTACGTCTCCGACGACTCGAGCGCACGATGCGCTGATGCCACGTCGGCGAGCGGCACCTCCCGGTCGATCACCGGCCGGAACGTGCCGTCAAACAACAGCTTCGACGCCGCGAGCAGCTCCGGCTTCGTGCCCATGTAGGAGCCGAGAATCTGCAACTGCCTGGCAAACAGGAGCCGCAGGTCCAGCCGTGCGTCATAACCCGTCGTCGCGCCGCACGTCACCAGGCGGCCGCCCAGGGCCAGGCTTTTGACGCTCTTCTCGAACGTCGCCACGCCCACATGTTCGACGACGATATCCACGCCGCGGTTCGATGTGAGGCGCCGGATCTCGGCCGTGACGTCCTGCTTGTAGTGGTCGATGGCGTTGGAGGCGCCGGCCGAGAGGGCCTTGGCGAGTTTGTTCTCGCCGCCGGCCGTGGCGATCACGCGGGCGCCAAAGTGCCTGGCGATCTGGATGGCGGCTTGCCCGACGCCGCTGCCGGCCGCGACCACGAGCACGGTGTCGCCGGCCTTCACGCCCGCCTTCGTGACGAGCATGTGCCACGCAGTCAGGAACGTGAGCGGAAACGCCGCCGCCGTCACAAAGTCGATGTGCGGAGGAATCGGAATCAGGTTCTCGGCCGGCACGCTGACGAACTCCGCGTAACCGCCGTCGCACTGATAGCCAAGCACATCGTATTTCCGGCACTGGTTGTCGAGACCGGCGGAGCAAGCCGGGCAGTCGCCGCAGCTGATGCCCGGCTGCAGCATCACGCGACCGCCGGTCGAGCCTGACGCGGGGCCCGAGACATCGACGACCTCGCCGGCGACGTCGGCGCCGGAGATGTGCGGCAACGGGATCTTCACGCGGTCGAGACCGCGGCGCTGCCAGATATCGAGATGATTCATCGCGCACGCGTGCACGCGAACGAGCGCCCATCCCGGGCGGATCAACGCAGGGTCTGGAGCGTCTTCGTACCGCAGGACCTCAGGGCCGCCGTGCTGGTGGAATCGCGCAGCCTTCATCTAGAACTCCGGAATGATCGTCTCGACCGGACCAAGCTCAGCGAGATCATCGCGCCACTTCGGGTCGCCGACCACCACGGTGATCAAACGGTCCGGATGGATCCGCGCGCGCGCCGCGTCGACGAGGTCGGCGGGTGTGACCGCGTTCACCTTCGGCACGAACTGCTCGAACGCATCATCGGCTAACCCGAAGACACGCGTCTGGGCGACAGCGCCGACCAGGTGGCGCGGCGTCTCGAAGCTGCGCGCGTACCCGCGCGTCAGCGTACCGCGCGCGAGCTCGAGCTCAGACGAATCGAGGGGCCTGGCCTCGCGAATCTCTTCGAGCAGCGTGATCAATTCGCGCACGCTGGCAGCGGTCTTGTCGCCCTGCACGGACGATTCGCACGCGAACGTGCCCGATTCGCGATCCATGTCGAACGACGATCGCGCGCCATACGTGTAGCCGAGCTGTTGACGGAGGCGAAGGTTCAACCGGCCCGAGAACGATCCACCCAGCCCGGCATTCAGCAGAAGCAATGCGTGATAGTCCGGCGTCAGTCTGGGAACACCAAGGTGGCCGACACGAATTTCACTCTGCGAAGCGTCGTCGCGCTCGACGAACAAGATGCGGCGCGCGCTGCGTTCGAACGCCGAATCCGGCGCCTCGGTTGCCGGGTCGAGGTCGAACGGCGGAAGCGCCCAGGCCCCGAGGCCCTCGGTCGCCGCGTCGACGACTGCACCATGCGCGACGTCGCCGGCAGCGACGATGGTGACGCGGTCCGGCGTCACCACGCGCCGGTAGTGCTCGCGGATATCTTCGATCGTGGCGGCCGAGATGCTCGCCGATGTGCCGAGCGCCGAGTGGCCGTACCCGTGATTGCGAAACACGGCCCGCGCGAACACGCGCTCGGCCGCTGATGCGGCCGAACGGCGCAACTGCTGAAGCCGGCTCAGGCGCAACTCGCGCACACGCGTCAGGTCGTGCTCGTTGAGGTCGGGACGCGCCACGACGTCGGCGAGAATTCGCAGCGCCGGTTTCAGATGCCGCGCCAACGTCCAGAGCGAGACCGACATCGTGTCGGCGCCGGCCGTGGTCTCGAGCGTGCCGCCGAGATCGCCGAGCGCTTCCGCGAGAGCGATCGCGTCCCGTCCGCCGGCGCCCTCGTCCATCAAATCCGCCATGAGACCCAGCAAACCTGGTTGATCAATCGGGTCGGATGCGCTGCCGGCGTTGATCAGCACGGCGATCGAAACAACCGGCAACGCGCGATGCGGCAGCGTCCAGACGCGTATGCCGTTCGGGAGCGTGGACCGCTCGATCGGCGGAATGCGCACCGGCCCGGGCGCCGTCACTTCCGGAATCTCGAAGCGGCTCACACGCCCTCCGCCGGTTGAGAATCAGGCAGCGCCAGCCCGGGCTGCCCGGCCGGCACGACCGACAACGCCACCGCGCGTTCTGGCTTGAGCCACGCGGCCACGGCGTTGCGAATCGACATCGGCGTCGCGTCCAGGTATCGATTCAAGTCTTCCTCGGCGGCATCCGGCTTGCCGAGGTACGTCTGGTAGAAGTTCATCTGATCCGACTTGCCGCCGAAACCGCCGAGCGTCTGAAGGCGCGAGAGGAAGCCGGCCTCGGCGTGCGTCTTCTCGCGCGTCAGCTCGGTCTCTGTCGGCCCCGTCTCCGCCATCGTCACGATCGCATTCATGATCGCGTCGTGTACTTCAACCAGTGTCTTGCCGGGCGCTGCGGTTGCCGTGATTTGAAACATCCCCTGCAACTCGCGCGAGCCCTGCGACGCGCCGAGCTCAGCCACAACGCGCTGGTCGTGCACGAGCGTGCGGTACAAGCGCGACGTTTTCCCGCCGGCCAGCAAATCCGCCGCAAGATCGAGTGCCGCGTCATCGGCGTCAAAGAGCGCCGGGCTCGGCCACGCGAGATACACGCGCGGCAGCTCGACGCGGTCTTCGAGCATGATCCGATCGGCCCGCGGCGACATGGGCGGGGCCACGACGCGGTCAACCGCCGGACCCGCCGGAATCGAGCCGAACAACCGCTCCGCCATCGCGAACACTTCATCAGGTTTCACATCGCCCGCGACCGCGAGCGAGGCGTTTCCCGGATGGTAGTAGCGCGAAAAAAACGCGCGCGCGTCGTCGACGCTCGCCGCGCGCAGATCGGCCGGATCACCGATGACGGGCCACTTGTACGGGTGGCCCTCCTGGTGGAGGGCGTCGAGCATCGCGAAATACGCGAGGCCATACGGGCGGTTCTCATAGCTCTGGCGCCGTTCGTTCAGCACGACCTCGCGTTGCGTCGAGAAACGCTCGTCGCTGAGCGCCGGCAGGAGCCAGCCCATGCGATCGGCTTCCATCCAGAGGGCGAGTTCGAGCGCGCCGACGGGCACGACTTCCCAGTAATTTGTGCGGTCCTGGCTCGTCGAGCCGTTGAGCGTGCCGCCCACGCGCTGAAGCGGTTCGAAGAAACCCGTGGTGACATGCTCGGAGCCTTCGAACATCACGTGTTCGAACAGATGCGCGAGGCCGGTCCGGCCGGGGACTTCGTTTTTTGATCCGACGTGGTACCACACGCTCACGGCCGCAAGCGGCAGCTGGTGGTCTTCGTGAACGAGTACCGAGAGACCGTTGGCGAGCCTGTGCGACTCTGCGTGTTGGGCCACGGCTAGACCGCGGTCAGCGGAATCTGCCTGCGCGCGTACGACGCGATCGACACCTGCGCGGCGACGCGCTCGGCGGCTGCCACCAATGCCTTTGCCGCCGGCGACTCCGGCTCGCTCATGACGATGGGCGTGCCGGCGTCTCCGCCTCGGCGCACCGGCTCGTACAGCGGCACGCTGCCGAGAAACGGCACTTTCATCTGCGCGGCCAGCTCTTCGCCGCCGCCCTTGCCGAACAGATCGCTCTCTGAGCCGCAGCCCGGGCAAATGAAGTGGCTCATGTTCTCGATGAAGCCGATCACCGGGATGTTGAGTTTGCGATACATCGCGATGGCGCGCTTCGTATCGGCAAGCGCAACTTTTTGCGGCGTCGACACGACCACCGCGCCGGCGACGGGCACGCTCTGACTCAGGCTCAGCGCCACGTCACCGGTGCCCGGCGGCATGTCGATGATGAGGTAGTCGATGTTGTCCCACTTCGCGTCGCGAAAAAACTGTTGCACCGCGCCGTGCAGCATCGGGCCGCGCCAGATCACGGGCGCATCGTCCGGCGTGAGAAACCCGAGGGACACGACCTGCAGTCCGTATCGCTCGGCCGGCTTGATCTTGCCGTCTTCGCTCTCGAGCGATCCGGAAATGCCGAGCATGATGGGAATATTCGGGCCGTACATGTCGCCGTCGACGATGCCGACTTTGCTGCCGGCGCGCGCGAGCGCCATCGCAAGATTCACGGCGACCGTCGACTTGCCGACGCCGCCTTTGCCGGCGCCGACCGCGATAATGTTCTTCACGCCGGGCACCGGCGCCTTGTTGCCCTCGGGCCGCGGCACCGCGCGCACCTGCGCCGTCATCTCGACATCGACTTCGGACGCGCCGAGCCGCATCACCGCGGTGCGCGCCTGCTCGCGCATCAACTCCTTGACCGGGCACGCCGGCGTCGTCAGTTCAATCACGAGCGCGACACGCGACCCGTCGATCTTCACGCTCTTCACGAAGCCGAGCGCGACGATGTCTTTGTGGAGGTCGGGGTCTTGCACGGCGCGCAGCGCGTCAAGCACTGCGGCTTCGGTCAGAGCGGGCATGAACAGATTCTATCGAATCTGCCGTTCGGCGATTTCTCCGACGTACGGCAGTTTGAACTTCTCGCCCGAGAAGGCTTTCACCATCAGAAGCACCCAAATCGCGACGACGCCGGCGGTGAGCGCCGCGTTGAGAAGCCGGCCGACGAACGGAAAACTGCCGACAAGGAGCGACGCGAGGAGCGCGGCGACAAACGTAAGCGTCGATTGCCAGGCATGAAAGCGCACGAATTTATCGTCGCGCTCGATCATCAGAAAGACGATCCCGGAGACGGCGCCGAACGCATACGCGAGCGTCGCCGCGATGTTCGACGGTAGTCCGGTGCCGCTGCGGCCGGCCGTCATGGCGTCGCGCTCCGCCGCTCTTGAACCGCTCTGCGCCGCGTCATACCGCGGCGCTCCGCTGGGGCCGTCCGAACGCGTCGCGCGCGTCGTTATTGAGCAGCACCCAGTAGGTGTAGACCCCGAGCGCGGTGCCGAACGGAAGAACGAGGAGATTCGGGAGCGCGAGGAGCAGCGCCGCGAAGCGGGCGCCGGGCTGCGCCGCGCGAAGCCGGCGGCCGGTGATGGTGAGCGCCACGCCTGAGAAAAACAGGAAGGCTCCTGTGGCGGCGAGTAGCCAGACAGCTGCCGACGAGCCCACCGTGTCCGCCGCGGTTTGAACCGCGGCGTTTGTGCCGAGCGCGAGGATGGCGAGAGACGCGCCGGCCAGCGCGGCGAACACGCCCCACACGATGTGCAACAGACCGAGCACGTTGATGTGGTGGCGCATGGCGCGCTCTTAGCGCGTGCCGAGCGAGACCATCAGGTCGCGCCGCGTGGCGGCGTCGAGCGCGTCGAGGTCGATCGTGCTGTCACACTCATCGCACAACACCTCGAAGAGCGCCGGGCGGCCTTCTTCCTGTGGCGGCTGCATCTGGCCGTCGGCCACGCGCAGCAGATACATCTGCAATGTCTTAACCAGGAAGTTCTCGCTGTTGCCGCAGTTCGTACAGGTCATCAACCAAACACTGTATCTCAGAAGTAGAACAGTTGAGCGGTGACTTCGCGGCCCGGCCACGCGGACGCCAGCGCCTGCCGGTAGATGGCGATCTGCGCCTCGTGCTCGGGCTGGGGCTGACCGGTCTTGAACTCCACAACGAGGAGGGGCCCGGTCCTGGGCACCACCACTGCGTCGATCTGCCCGCGCAGAATCTGGTCGGGGTCCGCCAGACGCAGGGAAAACGGCACCTCGTAGTAGCACTCGCCGCCTTCGAGGGCGCGCGTCACATCGTCGCGTCCGCGCATCGCGACGTACATCTCCGCCGCGCGTGCGGCCAGCGTCGCCGCGTCCTCGCCTCCCCGTTCGTCCGGCCGGATCAACGTCTCCGCCCAGACGGTCGTGACCTCGAGATCCGCCGAATCCACGCGGTGCTGGAACAGCCGATGCACGAGCGTCCCCAGTTCGCGACTGGAAAAAACGACATCGGGTGTCGTTTTCTGAAAAACGACACCCGATGTCGTTTTCTGCGGTTGCGTGACTGTTGTGCGGGGCAAGTCGTTGTCTGGCAACGGGTTGATCACAACTTCGCCGTGGCCGGCGAGAGGTTCCGACGCCGCGGGCTTCGGTGTCGGATCGGGGAGGCAGACTTTGAAAGTGAACGATGCGCCGGCGGCGGAGGTCCAGGTGACGTTTTCGCGGCCGGCCGCCGGGATGCCCTGCTCGATGGCGAACTGGAGCGGCACTGGCAGGAGCTTTTCGAAACTCGTCCCCTGCGGCTTCTTGCCCTCCTCGACCTCGGCGGAGAGATACAGCAGGTCGCGGGCGCGCGTCATCGCCACGTAGAAGAGCCGGCGCCGCTCCTCTGCGTCGCGGGCGCGCTCGATCCTTCCGGACGGCGCAGAGATCGACACGGCGACATCGGCCTGGTTGTTTTCGTCTTTCGGCACGACGGTGATCGCGGCGTCGCCCCCGCGAACACCGGCCTGCAGGCGCACCAGAAACACGACGGGGAACTCCAGCCCCTTCGCCGAATGTACGGTCATCAGCTGCACGCAGCCCTTCGCGGCGATGATGGCGTTCGCCTCCTCGCCCGTGGCGAGGCGGCGGAAATAGTCAGCCAGGCGCGAGAAGGTGGCGTAGCCGCGGTTCTGCACGCGGCGGATCAGGGACCGCACCTTCTTCACGTTTTCACGCGCCTGCGCACTCCGCGCGCCGCGCAGTTCGTAGGCGTACGACGTCTCGTCGAGGATTCGGTCAATGAGCTCGGCCGGCGACACGCGGTCGGCGGCGTCGAGCCACTGGGCGACGCTTGCCCTCGCGCGTGTCAGCATCCCGGCGTCCAGCGGCGCAAGCTCGGCGCCGGCGACGTCGAAATCGGGATCGCGAAGACCGGCGGCGAGTCCCGGCGCCAGCGTTACGAGCGCCGCGTCAGACAGCCGAATGAACCGCGATCGCAAAAAGGCCGCTGCGCGGAGATTGTTCTCCGGTTGCGCGAGGTACCGGAGCAGCACGTGCAGGTCCTGAACCTCCGGCGCGTCGAAGAACCCCAGGCCCTTGTAGACGTAGGTCTTCACGCGGCGCGCTTCGAGCGCTTCTTCGTAGTAGCGGTGCGCGGTGCGGCTTCGAAAGAGGATCGCGATGTCATCGGGCCGGATCGGGCGCATCCCGTCGCGATCGCGCACCGGCGTCTCGGCATCCAGCAGCCGCTTGATTTCGGTCGCAACAGCGTTGGCCGTCGACTCGATATCCGGGCCGACAGCGAGCCCAAGCACGGGCTTGCCGTCGCGCAGAGCACCCGGCTGCAGCGAATCGATCGGGAACTGATCGAGATCGCGATACTCGAATCGCTCCGGAATCTGTTCCTGGCTGCGCATTTCGGTCGCGACCTGGTTCACGAAGCCGAGCAGCTCCGGGACGGACCGGAAGCTTTGTTGAATCGCGCGGCGCACCTGGCGCCCGGGCGCCAGTTCCTCGATGAACTTCGCCGCCACGTCCATCAGCGTGACGTCCGCGTACCTGAACCGATAGATCGACTGTTTGCGATCGCCCACGATGAAGATCGACGGCGCAATGACGGCGTCAGCGGCGCCCTCGCCTTCCGACCATGCGCGCGTGAGCAACTCGACAAGCTTCCACTGCGCCTCACTCGTGTCCTGGAATTCGTCGACCAGCAGGTGGTGATATCGCGTCTGGAGTTTCAGGCGGCTCCGCGCGAATTCCTCCTGACGGCCCAGCAACTCGACGGCGCGGGCGAGCATCGCAGGAAAGTCGAGGACGGAGTGCTCCGCCATGATCGCGTCGAACTGCCCGACGGCCAGTTCGAGGACTCGCAAGAGTCCCTGCGCGAGGATGACGTTTACCGCGTGCGTCAGCGCGCCGAGCACCGCAGCGACATCGGGCGCGAGCGCGCTCATTGCGGCCGCGTGCGGGCTCTTGTCCGCCGCGACCTCGAATCCCCTGGCGGCCTCATCGACGAGGCGCTTGCGCGGATCGCCGTTCTTTGTCAGGAAATACCACTCGGCCGCGCGCTGCAGGCGACGCACATCCGACGGCGAATCCACGGGGAACGTGCCGCGCGATACCGCGTGGAGGTCGGCCGCAAGGCGCCCGTACCGCTCCGAAAGCGAGGGCCCGCGCTGCAGCAGCGCCGAAAGATCTGACGCGGTGTTCAGCGCGCGCGCCAGCGCGGCGACAAACGCCTCGCATGCGCCGTCGACCGTCTGACCGGCGCCCTTGCGCTCGACGAACTCGCGCACCGCGGCGAGGGCGACATGCCGCGAGTCGAGGAGCCGGTCGAGGGCCGTCCGCAACCGCGACGGTCCCTTGAACGCCAGCAGCAACCGCACCCGCTCGTCGGCGACGAGCTCGTCGCGGCACGACGTGAGCGTGAGCTCGATGGCCTCGGCGCGGAATCGCGGGACCTCCGTTTCGTCGGCGATTTCGAACGCCGGATCGACGTCGGCTTCGAGCGGAAACTCGCGCAGCAGCCCGAAGCAGAACGCGTCGATCGTCGAAATGTTGATATCCGCAGCGCGGTCTTTGATGAGCGCCCACTGCGCGCGCAGCGCCCCGGCGCTCGCGCTCTGATCCGGGCCGGCCACGCGCTCGCGGATCGTGGCAAGCACGCGATCGCGCATTTCCGCCGCGGCCTTGCGCGTGAATGTGATCGCCAGGATATTCCGCGGATCGACGCCCGCCTCAATCAGATTCACATAGCGATCGACCAGGACTTTCGTCTTGCCCGTGCCTGCCGAGGCTTCGAGGACGACGTGGTTGCGCGGATCCTTCGCAAACGCGCGCTCCGGCTCATCGACCGGAACGACCACTGAGCGCCCGCGGTCCGACGCCGGCGTTGACGAAGCGGGCTCCGGCACGGGAGCATCAAAGAGACTCGGCTGCATGCTCTTCGCCTTTCTCCGAAACCGACTCCCGGCGGCACACGAACGTAAACGCGCACCACTCGCACAGGCCGGCGTCCTCGGGATCCGGCGGAAACTCGCCAGCTTCAATCCGGGTCACGTGCTGCGCGAACGCCTGCGCGCCGATCTGAACCGCCTGCGCGACCGTCGAGTTCTTTTCGGCGATTGAGGCCACCGCGTTGCTGTCGTCGCCAAACGAGATGTATTCGGCGACCGAGACGTCCATCGCGCGGCCGTCCTTCGCAAATCGCTGCCCCGCGACAAACCCGTACACTTTCAGCTGCACGGCCTGGGTGCCCGGCGCCCGCGTGAGCTTGTAGTCCACCAGCCGCAGCGTGCCGTCACTCAGCTGGTCGATCCGGTCCGCAATTCCTCGAATCGCGATCGACTTCGGCGGCGCGAACCCGCCCGTTGGAAAGTCGTACGTGCCGTTGAGCGAACATTCGAGCGATCGCGAAACGACATCCTTCTTCGCGTCCGCTTCTGCGAGAAACACGCGCTCGCCGGCGCCGCGCATGACGATCGATCCCAGAAGCCGCGCCGACTCGAGCACGCGGTCGGCTTCAGGCAGCGCATCCAATGCTTCGCCGGCGATCCGCTCGAAGCGCTCGATCGCTTCCGCGAGATTTCCCGTCGTGATCCCACGGCGCCCCGTCTCTTCCCACTCCCGATAGAACTTCTCGAACAGCGAGTGCAGGAGCGTGCCGCGCTCGCGCGGCGTGAGCGACGGCTCTTCTGCCGGTTCCTCGTCGAGCTTCAGCACCGAGCCGGCGAAATACTTGAACGGACAATCCGCGTAGCGGTCGAGCGCCGACACGCGGTACTCCTGCGCGGCGATCGCGCCAACGTGCCCACGGTACTCGAGTGTCGACAACTCGGGCCGGACCTGTCGCAAGCGCAGCCACTCGGCCGGCGATTCCGCCAGCGCATCAGCCGCGATCGGCGCCAGCGCCAACCGTTCGTCGGCAAAGATCCGCGTGTCGGGGAGTTGAAGATCCTGCCGCTCCAAATCACGCGCTTCATCGGTCAACGGCGTCGCGGCAACGACCGCATCCCCCTCCATCTGAAACGCCGTCAGCGCCAGCGTCTTCAACGGAAGGCGCACGAGATCTCTGAAGGCAGCCTGTTGCGACTTCAAATGATCGATGTCGCCCGGCCAGCCAAGCGCGCCGAGCAGGCCGCTCGTGTAAAAAATGCTGCGACGCTGGCGCTCCGGCCACTCCGCGTCGACGAGACCGACGATGTGCACGTGGTCGAAGTCGCCGAATCTGGCGGCGATCGCATCCACCAGATGGACGCCGGTGCTCCCCTGTCTCGCGATGAAGGTCTGCCGCTCGATCCAGTGATGGATCGTTGCCGACAGAATCGCCGGATCGCGGCGGTCGTCAGCGTGGCGCCGAAACGCTTCTCGGAGCGCGTCGAGCGCTGTCATCACGGCGCTTCGCGCGCGCAGATGCCGGTCCCGATTCTCCGCCTGCGCCGGCCGCTCATGCGTGCGGAGGGCGGCCAGAATGGCGGCGACTTGCTCGCTGCCTCTCGCCGCATCGCGAAATGGCGCGAGTTGCAGAACGATCGATTGCACGGCGGATGCCGCTCGCATCGCCCGTTCCGCGGCCCTCGCGTCTTGTCGGACCTGCCGCGAAATCGCGCCGGCGACGGCATCAACATAGTGTGCGGGCGTCGCCGACACACGCGATTCGATCAGCAGCCGGTCGAGCGCGGCGAAATCCGTCAAAGTGACGGGCGCGCCATCGTGGTCGAACTGCAGCAGCGGCGACCGGGCCAGCGCGATCGCGCTGTCGCGGGTGCCGCCGGTGCGCGCAACGATCAACGCGAGATCGAGCAACGCCGCGTAAGGCTCCGCCGAAAGCGGCAGCGCATCGAACGCCTGGAACGGCACGCCCGCTTCCGCGAGAACCTGTTGCGCGAGGTAGAGATACGGCAGCGGCCGCTGAAACACCACCGCGGTGCGCGAGAGCGGCGCCGCATCCGCTGCCGCCTGATGGCGCACGGCCCGCGCCACCGCCCGGACCTCTTCTTCGCGGTCGCGATAGTCGGTGCACACGCGCGTCGGATCGCCCCCGCTGACGATGACGAGCGGTGCGGCGGGTGTGCCGGCGACGCGCACATCTTCGAGCTCGGGCACTTCCGTGTCGATGCGCTCGCGGAAACCGGCGTCGTGCGTGTGGTCAGTGACCACGATGTCAATGGCGCCGAGCGCGGGAAGGCGGCCGAGCAGGTCGAAGTCCGCCGGCCAGAGACCGCGCGGATCGGTCGGGTGGTCGGCGACGGCAACGATGATGTGATCGATGTGCCACGGTTGCGATGACGCGAGCGCGCGCTCGCGGAGCACGTGCTCGTCAATGCCTGCGCTTCGCGCACGCCCAACGTCTGCCGCGCGGATGCTGCCTTCGTACTCCTCGAACACCCGCGTGAGAAACGCCGTCTGCTGCACCAGGGCCTGCGAGCCGCGGTCGTCGATCTCGTTGGCGCCGGCAAGCTCGTCGGCGAGCACGGAGGTGAAGCGCGCGACGGTGCGGCCGCGACGCCGGAGCTCGTCGTAGAAGTCGAGAACGGCCGCCGTCAACCCGGGACGGACGTGAAACGGCGGCGGCACGGCGTCGGCCGCCACGCGCGTGGCGCGCTCGAAGAGCACTTCGCGCTCGACACGCGAGAGTAACCTCGGCACGTTCTGAAGCGACGCGTGGAGATCGACGAGCCAATCCTCGCGGGTGAACATCGATGGCAACACCACGGCCCGGCCGGGCGTGGCCAGTTGCGCGTCTTCGATCGAACAACGAAGCAGCTCGACGGCCCCGCGCGACGGCAAAATCAGGGCGCGGCGCCGGATCACGGAGGGCTCGCCGTCAACAGCGCCGGCAGCCAGCGTTCGCCGGAAAGTTGAAAGGTCCGGGACGCGGATGAGCCGGCGGCGCTGCGGCACTCGGCGTGGTGCGTCCATCAGCGCGGAACCTTTGGCAGCGTTCCGCCACCCGCTGACGCCGCTTTCGGCGGCCGTCCGAGCGCCGCCAGCGCCGATTTCGCTTCGGCCAGGCGCGTGCGCGCCTCACCGGCGGCAACCGCGGCCTCACGTGCGACGGTCATCTGGCGCGTGGCGACCGCACTGTGTCGCGTGCGCACAGCAAAGTCCGTGCGCTCGATCGCCTGCGCAAGCTGCCCGTGCGCATCGGCGGCGGCCGGCGGAGCGGCAAGCCGCCCGAACGTCATCACCATAGCCGAAGTCTCCGCCTGCACCCTGACAAGGTCGGTCATAGGCGTGCTGGCCATATCCCTGATGGCCTCGACCGTCGGACGCAGCCGATCAAGTGACAGCACGACCGGCGCGACCTGTTGCCGGTACGCGACCAGCTCGAGCCGCACCGATTCCCATTGATCGAGCACGAGGCGATGTTCGGCCGCCGCTTCGTAGTACGCGTCGAGCGTCGCCAGCAGACCCGTGACCTGCGCGCTCCGCCTCCGTCCCCATCGGCGATCGGTCGTGCTGACGCGCTGGCGAAGCGCGTCGATGGCCCGCGTATCGCCCTGATCGACGGCTCTCGACGCGCGCCGGGTGACATCGGTCAACAGCCAGCGGTACACGCTGTCGACGCGCCGCTCGACAGCCATCCGGTCCGCGACGACCTTACGAAGGGCGATGCCCGATTCACCCCGCACGTAGGCCGCGGCTGATCGGGCGCGCCTCAACACGGCCTTCCTCACCTCTTCATCGTCGGTCGCCGACGCCGCGCGAAGCGCGAGCGCCACGGTTTCGGCGGCGCCGGGCGCGTTGCGCAGGCGCGGGGGCGCCGGCGGCACCGCTGTTGCCGAGAGATTGATCGAAAAACGCGACTCGCCCGCCGCGACGCGCAGGTCGATGATTGTCGACTCGAACTGCTGCAGCAGCGATTGCACCTCGCGTGCGCGATAGCCGTGGCTTGTGCTGGCCCAATCGAGGAGCTGCTGGCGCGCGCTCTCGGCGGCGGCGATGCGCTCGCCGGCGTCGGGCAGGAGCGGGATCGCGGCCAATTGCTTCGCTAACCGGTCGCGGAGCTCGGCGTACTCGCCCGCGCCGCGCGTCGACGCGAATTGCGCGGCGCGAACGGCCTCCGCGTACCGTTCCGTTCTCGGCATGTCGACCGAAGACACGGGCAGCGACAAAAATTCATACGCTCGCCTCGCGCCGGCGCCGACCGGCAGCGTCAATACAAGCTTGTCGCCGACCTGGGCGTACTCGCCCCAGCAGGCAAGCGCTGTCCCGTCTTTCAGGAACACGCGAAATACGGGCGACGGTGTCTGAGCGTCGGCGTGAACGGTCCCAATGAGACCGCTGAGCATCACGGCGGCCAGCACGAGGACGCGCATGACACGCGAAAATGGCATGTGGAAGAAACTGGATTCTATCGCGTGTGGAAAAGCTGTGGAAGAGTTGCGGATGGAGTGTGGAAGGCCTGTCGATCGCTGATTATTTTTCGCAAGATTGTTCCGGAAAACATCTAACTGCAACTGCGCGGTGCAGATTCGTGCGTCGTTTCGCTTGCGCGGCGAACGCGGGTCGATCAGTATTGCGGCGCAGTGGAAAAAGTCCGGTTCGAAGAGACGATCAACGGTCGCAACTACATTATTGAAGTGTCGGCGGTCGATCCCAACCGCTGGCGTGCCCAGATTTTGCGTCGCGGCGGCCCTACGGCGCTCATGCCCTTCTACGGCGCGACCGCCATCGAAGCCGCAGGCCAGCTTTCGCAATGGCTGCAACGAGCCGCCACCGGTCAGTAGGCGCCGAGCTACTTAACAACGTGCCGGCGAGGATCTCCGCGAAAGCCGGTCATGTCGAAGTTCCGTTCGCGTGGTAGCGACAGAAAATACTCGGCCAGCGGCCGATCGTCAGTGAGTATCGGCCCCTGTCCCAAATACGCCCGAATCTCTTCTGGGCCGGCGACGTACAGCTTCAGCAGGTCGTCGAAGGTCGACGCCCCGAGTTCGTCAAGCGCCGCCTTCCGGCCCGGCATTCCCAGCTTTCGCTCGAAGTCGGACGGACGCATCTCCATCGGCTCGATGGAGCCAAGAGCGAGATTCCCGTCGGCCCAAAGAGTCGTATTCGGAAAGACGCTGACAAATGTCCGGAGAATCGACTTGTGCTCGGCCTCGGTGCAGCACGCCCACTGCATTACAAGACCGCCGGGTTTGAGCGCGCGCTTGATGAGTTGAAAGTATTCCTGCGAGTACAGATTGTTCGAGCCGGCGAGCATCGGGACAATGAGGTCCGCGGTAATCACGTCATACCGCTTCGGCGTCAGCATCAAATAGTTGCGGCCGTCATCGACTCGAAGACGCACGTTAGGACGGCGCAACACGTCGTAATTCACGTGGCGGAAATAGTCCGAGCCGCGGGCGACGGCGCTCGAGAGCTCGACGACGTCGATCGTGGCGGCTTCGTGCATGCTTGCCGCGCCGGGCGTGACGCCGCCGCCGAGACCGACGACCAGGACGTCATTCGCCATCGGATGGATTGCGAGCGGCAGTTGCGCGATCTGCCGATGAACCCTGACCGTGCCGCCGGTATCGCTCGCCTGATGATTGCCGTCGATCATCATGTTCAGGCGCTCGCCAACCCGCTGGACGGTCACGGTCGCTTGAATCGACTCTTCCTTCCAGATGATCGGCTGACCGGGATACCGCACGGCCAGGAATGCGTCGAACGGATCAGGCGTGCTTTGAGCGACGACGCCAAAAAGCACGGCCGCCGCCGCGATCGCCCCGACGCGGCGCATCAACGAGCCGCCCGCGGCGAACAGCAGCACGATGCCCGACACAAAGATCAGCAGCGACACGGCGATAAGACTGGAGCGGCTCCCGAGAGCCGGGAGCAGCAGGAAACCTGCGAGAATCGATCCGCAAATCGCGCCGGCCAGGTTCAGGCCGTAAAACGTCCCGACGCGTGACGCGACACGCTCGCCGCCGCGGCCCGAGCTGGCCCAAAGCTTCAGTCCGATCGGAAACGCCATACCCAGTAACAAACTGGTCGGCAGGACCGCCGGCACTGCGGCGGCCAATGGAAAGGAGAGATAGGCGGGCAGGACTCTCGCGACCCAGGGCTCAATCGTCTTCGCCAGCTCCGGAACACCGTCGAGAAGGCGCAAAGACACCAGCGCCGTGATCGACATCGCGACCTCCAGACCCGCGAGCACTGCGAGCCAGTTCCACGCGCGCCGCAACAGCGGCGTGACGAGCCAGCTTCCAGCCGCAATGCCAAAAAGAACGGCCGCGAGGATCAGTGCAAAGGTGTAGACCGTCGGGCGCGACACGAGCGGGATCACGCGGAACCACACAACTTCCAGGGCGAGCGAAGCCGCGCCGGATACGGCAAACACCGCGAGCACCGCGCGGCGGGCCGCGAGCGAAACGCCGAGACCGGCAGCCGGCGGCGCAATCTCCGAGCGTCCGTCAAGCGGGCTGTCCACGCGGACCGCGTCGGGCTGGATCGCGGGCACAACGCCCGCGCGCCATCCAAGGAGGATCGCGACCACGCCGACGAGGACGTTGGTCGCCGCCGCGACCTGGAACGTCGACGCGATCCCGAGTGTGGGAATGAGATACAGCCCGGCCGCAAGCGTTCCGACGATAGCGCCGGCCGTGTTGCTGCCGTAAAGCCAGCCGACACGGCTTCCCAGATCGCTCGAACGCACGAGCACGGCGCGAATCACGATCGGCATTGTCGCGCCCATCAGCATCGTCGGCACGATGAGCACCGCAAATGACATCGCGGCGCGGGCGCCCATCAGAAGCGCAAACGATTTCGGCAGTGACGGCTGCAGTGACGCGTACGCTCCCGAAAGCAGATCCAGCGCCAGCGGAGTGCAGAGCGCCGACAGACCGACCAGGATTTCGATCGCGCCAAACCACACAAACGGCCGGCGAACACGGTCGCCGAGCCGGCCGCCGATGACACTGCCGAGCGCGAGGCCGGCCATGAAGCTGGCCCACACCGTGCTCGCGGCGTAGACCGTCACGCCAAAAACGAGGCCGAGCATTCGGAGCCAGAGGATCTGATAGATCAGTCCGCTCGCTCCGGAGCAGAACAGCATCAACGCAAGACCCGCGAGAAGCCCGGCGCCATTCACAGAAAACAGTCGTTTCATCTAGGGCTTCTTGTCGTCTTTGTCGTAGTGATGGGTGGTCTTCGTCACGCCCTGCGGAAACAGCCGGCGGGCGAACTGTCTCAGTCCGGCGTCAGCGCGCAAAACGAAATCACGCATGCGCTCCTCGGGCCGTCCACGAAAACTCGTGACATGGAAGTATTCGTGGTCGCTGACGACGGGGTGTTTCGTGAAGTAGTAGTTCGAGACGCAGCAGCGATCCATCTCGCTGACGTTTTTTGCCACGGAATGCCAGGATTTCTCGTGGGTCACCATCACGGCCAGCCGGTTGAACCTGCTGACGATCGTCACGGGCGGTTTCGTCGGTCCGTCAGGCCACACTTCGAGGTTAGCGCCGAATCGCTCTTCCCAATCAGGGGACACGTAATACAGAAGATTCAGCGCGCGGTAGCGCTCGCGTGTCTTGTCATGCGAGTTATCGAGGTGCGGGCTGAGAAAGTGCCCGGGCGCCATCATGGAAATGCCGCCCGCGTACAGCTTCTCGTCGGGCTCGAGGCCGCTCACCCGCGTGATCGCTTCCACACGCCGGACGACGTCGGGCGCCTGGAACGCGTAGATCGCTTCTTCAAGGAGCGGGTTGTACTGATTCATCTGCGCGGCGACATACTTCAATTCGCGCAGGCTGCTCTTGAGCGTCATCGTGTCGCCGGATGGAAACGCGGCGCGAATCTCACGCGCCCATTCCTCCGGCAGCACGTTGTCGACAACGAAGTGGCTGACCGTGCCGCTCGACTTCCACTGCTCCGCGACGCGAGCGGCGTCCTCATCGAGACGCCGGCAGATTTCACGGGCCATGACGTTACGGGTGAGGGCCGAGGGCATTGCCATTTTGGAAGTCATCTTACCGGATGGGCGCGCGGGATCTCTACGCGGCCTGGCAAGCCGGAGTAGGCGTCGGAGCGATTGAAGGGGAAAAATCGGTAAATCCGGCGGTAGCTGCGAAGAGCGAAGGATGGTGGACCTGACCGGGATCGAACCGGTGACCTCCTCAATGCCATTGAGGCGCGCTCCCAGCTGCGCCACAGGCCCACGTCGAGGGAACGCTCAGTATACCGTAAGTCCTTGACTTGTCTCTGGATCGGCCCCTACACTTCGGCCTGTTTTACTCGCGATTTTCGCGCCGAGGGGAGTATTTGCATGAACGGCACTATTGCACGTTTGCTGATTGATAAAGGTTTTGGATTCATCCGCGACGAAGCGGGACAGGAACATTTCTTTCACCGGTCGTCCGTCCGCGGCGCCGTTTTTGAGCTGCTGCGTGAAGGTCAGCGCGTGGAGTTCATCCAGGAAGAATCACCGAAAGGCCCGCGCGCGGGCGACGTTCGTCTGGTGGAATAGGTTCTGATCTTCATCAAGTCCCGGCGGCTCCTTGCCGTCGTTGTGCTCTTCATCGCGGCCGGCCTCGTCCTGAGCGCCGGCCGCCTGATCACCCGGGAAGACCCCCTCCAGAAAGTTGACGCCATCTACGTGCTTGGCGGCACGTGGGCGCTCCGATGGCTCGAAGGCGCCGACCTCATGCGCGACGGCTACAGTTCCAGGATCATCCTCAGCCCGGGCACGCGCGATCTCGGCGAAGAAGTAATGATGGGCCGGGGGACACCGATCCCCCGCCCTGTCGACATGCAACGCCAAATGATCATCGACCAGGCGGGCCTGCCGCCCGCGGCCATCGAGATCCTCCCGGGCGAAGTGGATAACACAGCGCAGGAAGCCGAGGCGATCGCGCCGCTTGTCTTTGCGAACAAGTGGCGATCGCTGATCGTCATCACTGATCGATCGACAACGAGGCGCGGGGGCTACGCGATGCGCCGTGCGCTCGGTCCGAACGTGAAAATTGTCATGCGCGCGTCCCGCTACGACCTATACACACCGGGCGCCTGGTGGTCGACTCGCCCGATGTTTCGGATGACGTTCTATGAATTCCCGAAACTGGTGGCGTACTGGTTCGGACTACGCGGTTGAATCCCGCCGGAACTGACGTTCCGGCCTACAGTTGGTTCCAGGCAGCGTCCCAGTTCAACAAGTCACCCAGCACGACTGCCGCGCCAGTGGCCTTGAGCGCCGCCTCATCGAAGGTGCCCGTGGCCACGGCAATGGCTTTCGCGCCGTGGGCGTGCGCGCAGTCGACGTCCGCCGGCGTGTCGCCGACGATCACGACCTGCGACGCTTCGAAACGGCCGGCGCCGGCCTTCTCGGCCGCATCGAGCGCGAGCGGCACGAGATCGCGGCGGTCTACGTGGGAGTCACCGAAGGCGCCGAAACGGAACCGGCGCCATAAGTCGAAGTAACCGAGCTTGATCTCCGCGCCGCGCGCGAAATTACCGGTCAGCAAACCCACAGCCACATCACCCTTCGACTCGAGAGAGCCGAGTGTCTCGAGCACGGCGACAACGCCGGGAAGGACCAGTTTTGGATGCGGCGAGTCGCGATCAACTTCCGCGCCGAGATATCCGCAGTACGCGTCGCGCACTGCTGCCACGACATCATCGGTGACCGTCGTGCCGATCGCTCCCAGCGCGTCCGTGATGATCGCGCGATCGGTGCGGCCGGCGATCGAAATCCCTTCAAGCGCATTCCTCTGACCGAGAACGTCGACGAGCGCGCGATCGAGCGCGCGTACGCCGGCGCGGCCCGTGAGGACCAGCGTGCCGTCGATATCGAAAAGAATGAGTTTCTTCATGCTCAGCCGCCCCACAACCTCGCCAATATTCCTCGCAGCCCGCGGCCGGCAGACACCATCGTGCCGTCTCGCTCCACGCGGTAACGGCGCCCACCAGTTTCGCGGGCAAACATCTCGTCGTCACTGACCGCGAGGACCGAAAGCTTGCGGTCGTCGGCAATGGCTCGCACGCTCGCGCCGAACTGGTCACCCGCTGGACCGTACCCGCGCGTGGGGTGTTCCAACAACAGCACCTGCGGGCCATTGGCGAGGGCCCGGGCCAGATGTAGCCGAACCCGCTCGCCGGGAAATCTGGGATTCTCACCGACGAGGGCCGGCGGCCGGTCGAGACGTTCAGCCGGCAGCCCGACCTCGCGAGCGAGCGCTTCAACCGTCGCCCGAACGTCCGGCGCCATCGGGTCGATAGCAAGGGTCACCGGTAACGCGAGATTCTGCGCGATCGTCGATTGATCGAGGAGCACCGCGCGATCCGAAACCAGCCCGAAACGGTCGAGCGACTTGAGCCATTCGGTGTCTGTGCGGATATCTCTCGTGTTCGTACCGAACACGATCACCTCGCCCTCATCGGGCAGCGACGCGCCGATGATCAGGTTCATCAGGGCCTCGCCCATCACCCCCGGCAGTCCGGAGAGGACGACGCGCTCGTGCTCGCGCAGCGTGAAGTTGTTGATGCGCAGCGGGAAGGATTCGCCGAGCGCCTTCTCCACGCCGCGTAGCTCGACGATGGGCTCACCGATCACGCGAACCGCGCGGCGAGCTTCGCGAAGTCGACGGCCGGCAGCGTGACTCTGCCCATCGCGTCGACGCGGCCGCTCTCGCGCCCGTGAAAGTCAGAGCCGCCGGTCACGAGCAGGCCGAGCCGGGCCGCGCGCGCGCGGTACGCGGCGGTGGCGGCAGCGTCGTGATCCGGATGATGCGCCTCGATCGCGTCGAGGCCGGCTTCGGCCAGCGGCTCGATGAGCCAATCGCTCTTCAGTTTGCCGGGATGCGCGACGGAGACGACACCGCCGGCGTCATGCACGAGCGAGACGACGTCCGCCGGCGACGCGCCACGGCGCGAGACGAATGCGGGCCCGCCGCTGCCCAGATACTTTTCGAACGCCTCGGCGATCGAGTTGACGTACCCGGCCTTGAAGAGCGCCGCGGCGAGAAGCGGGCGGCCGAGCGCCTTGCCGCTCTTCGCTGCGGCCGATGACAGATGCGCTTCGATGTCGACGGGCACGCCGAGCGCGACAAGCTTCGCGTGCATCTCTTCAAGCCGGCGGCGGCGGTCGATCCGTTGCGCCGAGAGGAAGCGGACCAGTGGCGGGTGATCCGGATCGAATCCGTAGCCGAGCATATGCACGTCCTCGGATTCCAGGACCGCTGTTATTTCAATGCCGGAAATAATACGCGTGCCTCGCTCGGCCGCATGCGATCGGACTTCTGCGATCGCGGCGGTCGTGTCGTGGTCGGTCACGGCGGCGATCGTGATTCCTGCGTTCGCCAGTTGCCGGGCGAGCTCTTCGGGCGTAGATCGGCCGTCGGACGCGGTGGTATGCAGATGCAGGTCGATCAAGTTCGCGCGCGCCGGCGCGCCGGTTTTCGGCGGCGCGGTTTGGCGGCGCGGCCCGGTTTGGCCGCGCGGCGCTGGCCGGCGACGAGCAGGCGATACTGCTTCAGCAGCATGTCGAGATGCTCGCGTTCCTCGTCGGCAAACTGCAGGAAGATGCGTTTGCCCTCGGATTCTTCGAACCGCTCGCCGTACTTCTTGAAGAAGCTGTGCGAACCGCGTTCGCAACGAATGCCGATGAGGATCGCCTTGCCCTCGTCGAGCCCGTCGGTCAGCTCTTCGGTGCCCGCGGCAAACAGCCCGTTCGCTGCGCCTTTGAAAAAGAGAAATGTCGGGTGGTTCTCGAGGCCGGGCGTCTCGTTCAGGAGTTGCGCGTAGCGCTCTTCCAGCCGTTCGAGATGCTCGATCTCATCGTCGGCCAGCCGCTGGAAGATTCGTCGAGCCGGGCCGTCGCGGGTGATCTTCGCGGCGCGCGAGTAAAACTCGCGTCCGCTGCGCTCGGTCGCGATCGCGATGCGCATCGCGTCGCGCGCGAACAGCAGCTCGGACGCGATCTCCGGTTTCGGCGGCGTGCCGTCGCGGCACGGCTCGCAGGTGCCGTACACCTGCAGCATCGACTGGCGGCCCTCGAAGTGCCGCGCGGCGGCGACTTCCTCGATCAGCGCTTCGATGTCCGAGCTGAGAAACTCGAACGACTGGTTGCAGGACTTACAGATGAAGTGGAAATGCCGCGGATGGCGGTACGCGCGCTCGAACCGGAATTTTCCGCCGCCGAAGTCGACCTTGCCGGCGACACCGGCGTCGACCATCCACTGGAGGGTGCGGTAGACGGTCGCGCGGCTGATGCGCGGGTCCGCCTTGCGCACGAGGTCCGCGAGCTCCTCGGCGCTGAGATGGCCTTCCTCGGCGAGGAACACCTGCACGATCCGGTCACGTTTTGACGATCGATGGCCGCCGGCCGGGCGGTGCTTGTCGAGAAACTCGGAGGCCGATTGCACAGCCGGCTACGCGCTGAATGACGAACCGCACCCGCACGTCGACTTGGCGTTCGGATTCTTGATGGTGAAACCGCCGCCCATGTTGTTGTCCACGAAATCGACTTCGGCGCCCTTGAGGTACCGCAGGCTGATTGGATCGACCAGCAGTTTCACGCCGTGCACTTCGAAGACCTTGTCGTGCTCGCCGTCGCCTTCGCCCTCGTCGATCATGAGGCCGTACTGGAAGCCCGAACAGCCGCCGCCCTGCACGAACACGCGCAGCCCGGCGCCGGGCTTCTGCTCGTCCGACAGCAACTCATTAATCTTCGTGGCCGCCGTCTCTGTTACGTTGATCATGCTGTAATTATACGAGAATCCAGGCTGATGATCGCGCGACTCTGGAATCGTGACACTTCCCTCTTTGCGCCCCAGGCGGCTTCCGCCGCACCGGCGTCGGCGCCGGCGCCGGCCGCGGCATCCGTTCATTCCGCCATCGCCAATCGGCTGGGCTGGCTCGATACGCCGGTCACGATGCCGCCGAAACTGCCCGAGATCCGCGAGGTCCTGGCGGGCGCGCGCGCCGACGGCCTCACCAACATGGTGCTGCTCGGCATGGGCGGCTCGAGCCTCTGCGCGGATGTGCTGCGGCAGTCGGTGCCGCACTCGCGCGACGCCGCCAACCTGACGATGCTTGACAGCACCGATGAGCGCACGGTGCTCCAGGTCGCCAACGCCACCGACGTTCGCAAGACGCTGTTCCTGGTCGCCAGCAAGAGCGGCTCGACGGTCGAAGTCGATTCACTCGAACGTTTCTTCCGCGCGCGGGTCGAACGCGGCGGCGGGCCTGACGCCGGGCGGCATTTCATCGCGGTGACCGATCCCGGCACGCATTTGGCGGCGCACGCAGCCGCCGCGGGCTATCGCCATGCATTCATCAATCCCGCCGACATTGGCGGACGTTACTCGGCGCTCTCGCTGTTCGGCCTGGTACCGGCAGGATGGCTCGGCATCGACCTCGACGAGATGATCACGTCGGCGGCGGCGATGGCCGATTTGTGCCGCGACGAGCCGTCGAAGAATCCAGGCTTCGCGCTCGGGCAATTCATCGGCGAGCAAGCGCGCGCCGGCCGCGACAAACTGACGATCCTCCCAACGGTGCCGTTCGGCATGTGGATCGAACAGCTCGTGGCCGAGAGTACGGGAAAAAACGGCAAGGGCTCGCTGCCGGTCGTCGATGAGCCGGCCGGCACGGTCACCGAGTACCGCAATGACCGCGCGTTCGTCGCGATGATTACCGAGCCCGGGAATCACGCGGCGGTGCTGGCGGACCAGTTCGAGCGCGCCGGCCATCCGGTGTTTCGAATTGACGCCTCCGGCACGCTGGCCGCCGAGTTCTTCCGCTGGGAATTCGCGACGGCCGTCGCGGGCCACGTGATCGGCGTGAATCCGTTCGACGAACCGAACGTCTCGGACGCGAAGGCGCGCACGAACACCATGCTGGCCCACTATCTGGAACACGGCGCGTGGCCAGACCAGCCCGGCGTGCGGCACGAGCCCGGATTCGACGCGCGCCGCATCAGCGCGCGCGCGGATTCGCCGTCAGGCCCGGGTTACGTCGCGCTGCTCGACTACCTGCCGACCGATCGCAGTCGGATGGGCATGGTTGAACGTACGCGCCGCCGCATCCGCGCCGAGACGAGCGCCGCGACGACGTACGGCATGGGCCCTCGCTACCTCCATTCGACGGGCCAGTACCACAAAGGCGGCCCGAACTCCGGCCACTTCGTGCTCATGTCATCGGTTGACGAAACCGCCACCGAGATTCCCGGCGCCGGCTATACGTTCAGTGTGCTCAAACACGCGCAGGCGCTCGGCGACGTCGAAGCCCTGTCGGCCGCCGGCCGCGAAGTGCTCCACATTCACTTGACCGAGACGAGCGACGAGCCGTCGATGGCCATCGAACGCGTGCTGAGCGAGTAGCATTGGACTAGGTCTAGTGAGACTGATACCGATGCGAATCCTCGTGGGAATGCTGATGGTCGTCGCGGCGGCGTCCGCGGCCGCGCAGTCGCCGCCGCGCAGCCGGCTGTTTCCGCCGGGCGAACTGGGCCAGCTCGAGGGGCCCGACCGCGACGAGTGGCAGCAACCCGAACGCGTGATGGACGCACTCGGCATCGCCGACGGCGCGCACGTCGCTGACATCGGCGCGGGCGGCGGCTGGTTCACGATCCGACTGGCACGGCGCGTCGGCCCGAACGGCATCGTGTACGCGGAAGATGTCCAGCAGCCGATGATCGAAGCGATTTCACGGCGAGTGCAGCGCGAGGGCCTCCATAACGTCCGGCCGATTCTCGGCGGCTTCGTGGACGTGAAACTCCCGGCCGGCGACGTGCACGCGGCCCTGCTTGTGGGTCTCTATCCGCAAATCGGCGAGCCTGTCGCGCTGCTGAAAAGCGTACGCACGGCGCTCGCGCCAAACGGCCGCCTCGGCATCGTCGATTTCAAACCCGGACAATTCGGCCCAGGGCCCGACGACAATCGCGTCGCGCCGGAAACCGTCATTCGTGACGCGAACAACGCCGGTTTGCGGCTGGTCGCGCATCACACCTTCCTGCGATACCAGTACCTGCTGGTGTTCGCCGCCAGATGAGCGCACCGCTCCCCAGCGCCTTCGCCGGCGCGCAGTCCGAAATCACCCGCGCGCTCGAAGCCACCATCGGCCCGCCGAACGAAAATGATCGGGTCCGCATGGCGATGCGCTACACGCTGCTCGCGCCCTCGAAGCGCGTGCGCGCGGTTCTCGTGCAACTGTCCGCGGAAATCTGCGGAGACAGCTCGCGCGCGATGGCGGCCGCGGTCGCCGTTGAATGCGTTCACGCGGCATCGCTCATCCTTGACGACCTTCCATCGATGGACAACGCGCCGCTGCGCCGCGGGCGGCCGTCGGCTCACGTCGCTTATGGCGAAGCCGTCGCCGTGCTCGCCGCGTTTGGATTGCTCAACCTGGCGTATGGCCACCTTGCGCGCGCGTATCCGCCGGCCCTCGCCGCGAAGATCACCACGCTTTATTGCGACGCCGTCGGTCTCGACGGCCTGATCGCCGGCCAGGCCGAAGATGTCCTCGCGACCGACGCGGCGATCGACTTCGACACGCTCGAGCGCATACATCGCCGCAAGACCGGCGTGCTCTTCAGCGCGGCGGCCCAGGCCGGCGCCGTCACGGCGGGAGCGAACGACGCGGCGATCGCGTCGCTCACGTCGTACGCGAAGAATCTCGGACTCGCCTTCCAGATCGTCGACGACCTGCTCGACGTCGTCGGCACCGAGGCGGAGACCGGCAAGGCCGTGCGTGCCGATGCGCGCAAGACGACGTTCGTCTCGTTCAGCGGCGTGGAGGGCGCGCGCGAGCTCGCGGCCGAGCTCTGCGCGACTGCCGAACGCGCGCTCGAACCATTCGGGGCGCGCGCTCACGGCCTTCGCGAGCTGGCGCATTTTGTCGCCGGCCGGCGGATGTGACGGTCACATGACGATCGAACGGCCCGACGAGCTGCGGGAGCGCCTGCGCGCGCTCGGATATCTGAACGCGCCCGTGGACCGGTTCGTGCTCGGCGGCGCCGGCGATCGCCGGTCGAACGCAACGCTTGCGGCGTCGGCGAGCGCACGTATCGGCCTCATCGCCGGGCTGCTGCTCGGCCCGGCCGGCGCGGCCGGCCTGCTTTCACAATTACCGGAGCTCATCACGAGCGCGACCGACGCGCTCGTGATTGCGGTGTACCTCGCCGTCATGTTCGGCGTCACGGCGGCGGTCGCGGCGTTTCTTGTGATCATGCCGGCGAGTCTGATCGCCCAGGGCGCCGCCAGTTCGCCGGCGTTTCCGGCGCGAGCGCGCCGCGTCTCGGCGGCGGCCGGCATTCTGATTTTTCTTGCGTGTCTCGCGTACCTGACGTTGTGGTGGCGCGCCG
This sequence comes from Vicinamibacterales bacterium, assembly GCA_046598935.1. GTDB lineage: Bacteria > Acidobacteriota > Vicinamibacteria > Vicinamibacterales > SCN-69-37 > SCUN01. The sequence continues at coordinate 36,016 of JBKJHW010000135.1, forward strand.
CTGTCACGACGTCCACGTCATCATCGGGGCCGACGCTCTTGTTTTCGGCGGCGGTACTGGGCGTGGCGGTCGCCATCAGCCTCGTGCTCGGCCATGCCGTCGCTGTCACAGCGCTCGCGGTCGTCGCAAGGTTCAGCGGATCATCGACGAACCTGACGCCGGGCGTGCCGCTGTCCCCATTCATCACGCCGCGCGCGACGGTGGCGCTGGCCGCCTTGGCATTCGCGGGCGCCGCGGCGCTGCTCTTCGCGTCGGCGCCGGGTGCGTCGGGATCAGCCGCACCGGCGTCGCCGGCGCTCACCGTGGTGCCGACCGGCGAGCGCGTGCTGGTGGTGGCGATCGACGGTCTGGATCTCGCTCTGCTCGACCGCCTGCGCGCCGCTTCGCCGGCAGCGCTGCCGGCATTCTCCAAACTGATTTCGGGTTCAAGCGCCGCGCTGCGTTCGGACGCCGACCGCGATCCCGCACGCGTCTGGACGACGGTCGCGACGGGGCAAACGCCGGATCGCCACGGCATCAGCGCGCTCGAAGGACGACAGTTGGCCGGCGTTGAAGGCCGGTTGCGTCCGAGGTCTGGCATGAGCGCGCTGTTCGCCGGCGCGACTGACCTTCTTCGTCTGACCAAACCTTCGATCACATCGGGAAACGAGCGCCGTATCCCGACCTTCTGGGAAGTGGCCGCGCGTACGGGCCTTCGCACGAGCGTCATCCATTGGTGGGCCACATGGCCGGCCGCGATCACCGGCGAAGATGCCGGGACGGTGCTGTCTGACCGCGCGCTGCTCCGACTCGAACAAGGCGGCGCGCTCGACGGCGAGATTTCTCCCGCCGCGCTGTACGACACGTTGCGGAAGGACTGGAGCGCGCGGCACGCGCGCGCCGCTCAACGCGCAGAGCGCGCGGTCGAGCGCGGTGCGGCCGGTGACATTGCCGCGCGTGTCGCACGATCCGCGGAGCTGGACGCGATGATTGCGGATCTCGCGATCGATCCGTTGCTCGCTAATGTCGACCTGCAGGTTGTGTATCTCCCCGGGCTCGACATCGCTCAACACGGCCTGCTGGCAGCCAATGCTGCCGCCGCGCCGTCGGCGATGGCCGCGCGAGTGGAAGCGGTCGAGCGCTATTACGCCTTCCTCGATGGACTGCTCGCGGATTTGACGAACGCCTCCGCATCGACCGGCTTGAACGGACGAACCGTCGTGCTCGTCGCCGAGCCGGGTCGCATCGCGGCGCCTGGCGACGGACTGATCGCGCTTGCCGGCCGGCCGGCCAATCTCGGCAGCGCGCGCGCGAATGGTTCGCCGGTCTCGGTCGCCGCCACGGTGCTGTCGCTGCTGGGCGTGCCGATTGCCGGCGATCTCAGCGGCGCGCCGCTCTCGACTCTTCTGTCAGATGAATTCCGTCGCGCCCATCCGGATCGCAGCGTGACGACGTACGGGCCGCGAAGGATTGGACCGCGGCCTCGCGCAGGCAAGGCGCTCGATCAGGAAATGATCGAGCGAATGCGAAGTCTGGGGTACGTGCGTTAGGCCCGCGCGTTACAGACTCGCGCGGTCGTTCTTGGTGAACTTCCAGATGGTCGGCAGCACGGCCGACGCGATCAGGATCTTCAAGACGTCAAACGGCGCGAACGGAATGATGCTCGTCGCAAACGTGGCGCCGAGCGAGTGCGTGATTGTCGCGGTGTACCACGAAGCGCCGCCGACATAAATGATGGCCAGGCCGGCGACCATCGCCAACGCTGAGGTCGAGTATTTCCGATCCCAGCCGCGCTGAGCCAACCAGCCTGTTGCAAAGGCGGCCACCGGGTACGCCCACAGGAAACCGGCCGTCGGCCCGATCAGCCGGGCGGCGCCTGGCGGCAACGTCGCCGACGGCACAAATACTGACAGCCCCGCCATTCCGGCCAGTAGATACAGCGCCTGAGTGGCCGCGCCGAGGCGCGCGCCGAGGGCCATCCCCGTGATCAACACGGCCATCGGCGTGAGCGCGAATGGCACCGCGGAGAACGGCACGGGCATCGTGAATTGCGCCGCAGCCGCCGTGAGCGTGACGCCGAACGCGACAGACGCAACGCACATCGCGCCGCCGAACGGCGACACGCGCGCCGCGCGGTCGAGCAATGATCCCTGGATGACGGTTCCGCGCGCTGGGACAGAAGACATGTAAGTGGCATTCTATAGAAATGCGAACGGCGCTGACAATTGCAGGAAGCGACTCAGGCGGCGGCGCCGGGATCCAGGCTGACCTCCGGACGTTTCACGCCCTGGGCGTCTACGGCGCCTCGGCCATCACGGCGGTCACCGCCCAGAACACGCTGGGCGTGCGCGCCATCCAGGCGCTTGACGGCTCGATCGTCGCCGCACAAATCGACGCAGTGGCGGAGGATTTCACGATTTCGGCGACGAAAATCGGGATGCTGGCGAACGCCGAGATCGTCCGGACCGTGACAGCGGCGCTCGATCGGCACCGGCTTCAGCCTGTCGTGCTCGACCCGGTGATGGTCGCCAAAGGCGGCGACACTCTTCTCGCGCCGGACGCGATCGCCGCGCTTCGAGACGAGTTGATTGCGCGCGCAACCATCGTCACGCCGAATATTCCGGAAGCCGAAGCGCTGACCGGCCGCCGGATCACCAGCGTCGCCGGGATGCGCGAGGCCGCGTCGGATCTTCTTCGGGCCGGCGCGCGCGCGGTCGTCATCAAGGGCGGCCACCTCAATGGGCCCGCCGTCGATCTCTTTGTCGACGCGCGCTCATCCGAAGAAATGACCGCGCCGCGCCTCGACACCAAACACACGCACGGCACCGGCTGCACGTTCGCCTCGGCAATCGCCGCGCGCCTTGCGCACGGCGACGACCTGCTGTCAGCCGTGCGGGCTGCGAAGGCCTATGTGCACCGCGCAATCGCACTCGCACCCGGTCTAGGCCACGGCCACGGACCACTGGGAACACCGGGACAGGCTCTGAACCCTGAACCGGACCTTGGACCCTGGACTGATAAACTCACTTGATGCCCTTGCTCGCTGTGATCGCCCAACCGCTCTCGGTCGAGACACTCTCGGCCGAAGTCGCGGCGCTGTCGGCCGCTCAGGGTGAGGGCTGCGGCGCGGTGACGACGTTTGCGGGGCTGGTCCGCGCGCATCATCACGGGCGGGCAGTCACCTATCTCGAATACGAGGCCTACGAGCCCCTGGCGCTGAACACCTTCGAGCAGATTCAGCGCGAGTCGGCGGAACTCTGGCCGGGTGTCGTTGTCGCCATCCACCATCGCACGGGCCGGCTCGAGATCGGCGAGGCCAGCATCGTGATCGCCGCCGCGAGCGCGCATCGCGCGCCCTCGTTCGAGGTGTGCCGTTATGTCATCGAGCGCGTCAAGCAGATCGCGCCGGTCTGGAAGCACGAATTTTTCGGCGACGGCGCCGCGTGGGTCGAGGGCGCGATCGCCGATCCGGATGACGCGGCGGCGAAGGAGTTCGAGGGCGCGGGCGTGCGCGTCAGCGTAAAAATGTTCGCGCAGCTGCGCGACACCGCGGGCACGGGCGATCTGCAGCTGGACGTGAGTCATGACGCGACCGTGAAGCACGTCTGGCAGGCGCTCGTGGCCGCGCATCCGGGGCTCGCGCCGTTCGACACAAGCGTCTCGGCGGCGGTCAACGCGACCTACGCGCGGATGCACACGAAAGTGAACGCTGGAGACGAGGTCGCGTTCCTGCCGCCCGTCTCCGGAGGCTGAGTTGATGACACCCGAAGTCGAAGGCAAGTTGAAATCCGTCGAGACGCGCTACAGCCAGCTGATGGCGCTCGTCAGCGACGCGGCCGTGCAGGCCGATCCGCCAACGTATCGGAAGCACACGAAGGCGCTCGCCGAGCTGCAGCCGCTCGTCGACAGTTTTCACGAATACCAGGAAAAGGAAGCCGAGCTGACAGACGCGCGCGATCTCGAAGCGTCGGGCGACGCCGAGATGCAGTCCATGGCCAGTGACGAAATCGCGCGTCTCGAAAAACGCCTGGGGTCGCTCGAGGACGAAATCCGTGTGCTGCTCATCCCCAAAGACCCGAACGACGAGAAGAACGTCCAGGTCGAGCTGCGCGCAGGCCCGGGCGGTGACGAAGCGGCCCTCTTTGTCGGCGATCTCTACCGGATGTACCAGCGCTTCACCGAGCGCATGGGCTGGAAATGGGAAAACGTCTCCGCCAGCGAAACCGGCACCGGTGGTTTGAAAGAAGCCATCGTGACGGTGGAGGGCAGAGGCGCGTTCGGCTGGTTAAAGCATGAGAGCGGCGTGCACCGCGTGCAACGTGTGCCGGCGACCGAAGCCAGCGGCCGCATTCACACGTCAACGGCCACCGTTGCGGTTCTTCCTGAAGCCGAAGAAGTGGACGTGCAGATTGACGCGAAGGACCTTCGCATCGACACGTTCTGCTCGAGCGGCCCCGGTGGCCAGAGCGTCAACACGACGTACTCCGCCGTGCGCATCACGCACATCCCGACCGGCACCGTGGTGTCGCAGCAGGACGAAAAATCCCAGATCAAGAACCGCCAGAAGGCGATGAAGGTCCTCCGCAATCGACTCTACGAAGCGGAGCGGCAGAAACAGGCCGACGCGATTGCGAAGGATCGCAAAGGCCAGGTCGGCACGGGCGAACGCTCAGAAAAAATTCGCACGTACAACTACAAGGAAAACCGCGTCACCGACCATCGCATCAATTTCACGATGCATCAGCTGGACTCCGCGCTCGACGGCGATCTCACGGAGCTCATCGAGCAGATGCGCTCCCACGAGCAGGCCGAGCAGCTGAAGCAGGCGACCGGCGTCGCGCCTGCGCCGGGCGCATGAACTACAGCGAAGCCGTGGCTCGAGCCGCCGCGAGACTGACGGCGGCGGGCTTTGACAGGGGTGACGCCGATGCCGACGCCGCGATTCTCGCGCGGCATGTTCTCAAGTGGGATCGCGCGCATTGGCTCGGGCACATGCGCGATGCGGCGACAACGTCGTTCGTCAGCGCGCTCGACACCGCCATCGGCCGGCGATCCACCCGCGAGCCGCTCGCCTACATTACCGGCGAGCGCGAGTTCTACGGCCGGCCGTTCATCGTCTCTCCCGCCGTTCTGATCCCAAGGCCGGAAACTGAGCTCGTGGTCGAACGCGCCTTGGGCACCATCACGCATCCGCACGCGTACTCCGGGACCGTGTGTGACGTTGGCACCGGCTCCGGATGCCTGGCGGTCACGCTCGCCATGGAGTTGCCGCGCGCGCGGATCGTTGCCACCGACATCTCAGGGCCTGCACTCGAGGTCGCGCGCCTGAACGCCACGCTCCTCGGCACGGGCGACCGTGTGGAATTCCGCGACGGCGCGTTCTTCGCGGGATCGACGACCGTGTTCGACCTCATCGTGTCGAACCCGCCCTACGTTGCGGAAACAGATCGCTCGACGCTCCCAAGCGACGTCGTCGATTTCGAGCCGCCCACCGCGCTGTTCGCCGGCGTCAACGGCTTAGCCTGCATTCGCGAGCTCGTGCGGCTCGCGCCCGAACATCTGCGGCCCGGAGGAACACTGATCTTCGAGTTCGGTTTCGGGCAGGCAGAGGCGATTCGCGCGCTTATCCGTTCCAGCCGCCTGATCTTTGGCAGCATGCACGACGATTTGCAGGGGATTCCAAGAGTCGCGACCGCGACTCTCTAAGCAAAGAGTCGCGACCGCGACTCTATAATCCAGTTGTGTCCTGCCTTTTCTGCAAGATTGTCGCCGGTGAGATCCCGGCCACGAAAGTCTTTGAAGACGATCAACTGATCGCGTTCAAGGACATCACACCGCAGGCGCCGCTCCACGTCTTGATCATTCCGCGCAAGCACATCGCGACGCTCAATGATCTCGAAGCCGTCGACGAAGCCGTCGTCGGCCGAATGACGCGGCGCGCGGCGCTGATTGCCAAAGAAAACGGCTACGAAGCGTCGGGCTTCAGAACGGTGTTCAATTGCAACGCCGATGGCGGGCAAGCGGTGTTTCACATTCACCTGCACCTGCTGGCCGGACGATCACTCGTCTGGCCGCCGGGATAGGTTTCAGAGTTTCAGAGTTACAAGAGCGCTGGAAGTTCGGTCAGTGAGCGAATCACCGGCGCGGTGATGCCTTGCGGTGCGGTGCCGCCGCGCGCGATCAGCACGCCGCGCATGCCGACCGATTCGGCGCCGAGGATATCGTGCGCGTAGCTGTCGCCCACCATTACCGCATCGTGGGCCGGAATCTGCGCCAGCTCGAGCGCGGCGCGAAAGATGCTCGCATGCGGCTTCATGTAGCCGTGGTCGCGCGACGCCAGCGTCACATCGATCAAACCGTCCAGCTCAAAGTGTGATTGAAACGCCGTGAGGCTGCGATGGCCGTTCGTGATCAGGCCGATGAGCAGCCCGCGCGCCTTCAACTCCCTCAGCGTCGCGTCCACATCGTCATACAGCGTGAAGTGATGGTTGACGGCCCAGTCGTCGTAAATCTCGAGCGCGGGCGCCGTTGAACGGGCCACGTCGCCGCCCATTAACTGAATGATTCTGGCCGTGTAGTCGATATAGACCTGCGGGTTGAAGAGCTGGTCGGTGGAGTCGAGGACCTCAGCGGCCCCGACGACGGCCGCTTCGAACTTGTTCGGGTCGACCGTCAGCCCGTGACGGGCGCATGTTTCGCAGTATCCACTCGCCTGAAACCTCGGTCCGGGGTGAATCAGCGTGAAATCGACGTCGAAGAAAACCGCGACCGTGCGCATCAGATAAAATGTAGGCCAACTCTGACATGACCGACTGGAAAGACACGCTTAATCTGCCCCGCACCGACTTCCCGATGAAAGCCAGTTTGCCTGTGAGCGAGCCCGAAACGCTCGCCCGCTGGGACGCGGAAGATCTGTACGGACAGATTCGCGAGCGCCGGAAGGGCGCGCCCCGTTTCGTGCTCCACGACGGGCCGCCGTACGCGAACGGCGAAATCCACATCGGCACGGCGCTCAATAAAATCCTCAAGGACATCGTCGTGAAATCCCGCACGATGGCCGGATTCGACGCGCCGTACGTGCCGGGCTGGGACTGCCATGGCCTGCCGATCGAACTGAACGTCGAGAAAGAACTGGGCGGGATCGCCAAACAAAAGTCCGCCGGCGACTTCCGGCGCGCGTGCCGCGAGTTTGCCGAACGGTTCGTCGACCTGCAGCGAAACGGCTTCAAGCGCCTGGGCATCACGGGCGACTGGCCGCGGCCGTATTTGACGATGAACTTCAAGTACCAGGCGGCAATCGTCCGCGCGCTCGGCACGTTCGTGGAACGCGGCCTCGTGTACAAGGGTAAGAAGCCCGTGTACTGGTGTCTGCGCGACCGCACGGCGCTCGCCGAAGCCGAAGTTGAATACGACAACCACACGTCGCCGTCCATCTACGTCGAGTTCCCGCTCTCGCCCGCCGACAACGGCGAGCTCGGCCGGCGCGTACCCGCGCTCGCAGGCAAGAACGTCTCGGTGCTCATCTGGACGACCACACCGTGGACCATCCCTGCCAATCTCGCGATCGCGTTTCACCCGGAGTTTGACTACGCGGCATACGACATTGCCCCGGGCGGCCAGAACCACGAACGCCGCGCGATGATCGTCGCCGAAGGCCTCGCCGATGCTGTGCAGGCGAAGTCCGGGACACCGTTCGGCGCAAAGATCGCGTCATTCAAGGGCGAGGCGCTCGATCGCGTCGCGTTCCGGCATCCGCTTTACGACCGTGACTCGATCGGCGTGCTCGCCGACTACGTCACGCTCGAGACGGGCACCGGCGCGGTCCACACCGCGCCGGGCCACGGCGCCGACGACTACCGCACAGGCGTGAAATACGGCCTCGACATCTACGCGCCGATCGGCGCCGACGGCCGCTTCCTCGCCGATGTCGGCATCGTCGGCGGCCTGAAAGTCTTCGAAGCGAACCCGGTCGTGCAACAGGCGCTCGCGGATGCGGGCAAACTCTGGCACGCCTCGAAGTTCGATCATTCCTATCCGCACTGCTGGCGCTGCCATCAGCCCGTGATCTTCCTGGCGACATCGCAGTGGTTCATTTCGATGGACGGCCTGCGCGACGATGCGACGACGGCCGCCGCAAATGTGGACTGGGTGCCGTCGTGGGGCCGCGAACGCATGGTGGGCATGTTCTCGACGCGGCCCGACTGGTGCATCTCGCGGCAACGCGCGTGGGGTGTGCCGATCCCGGCCCTGGCCTGCCGGAAATGCGGCGAGTCGTCCCTGACGCCGGGCATCGTCGAGCACGCAGCGAAGATCTTCGAATCGCTCGGCGCGGACGCCTGGTACGACGAGCCTGTTGCGTCGTTCGTGCCGCCCGGCTTCAAGTGCCGTTGCGGACACGACGAGTTCGACGCGGAACGTAACATTCTCGACGTGTGGTTCGACTCAGGCTCCAGTTCGCTCGCCGTCCTGGCTGAGCGGCCTGATCTGTCGTGGCCGTCGGACCTCTACCTTGAAGGCACCGATCAATACCGCGGCTGGTTCCAGTCGTCGCTGCTCGTCGGCGTCGGCGCGCGCGGGCGCGCGCCCTACAAACAGGTCCTGACGCACGGCTTCGTCGTCGATGAAAAAGGACGGAAGATGTCCAAGTCGATCGGCAACGTCGTGGCGCCGCAGACCATCATTCAGAACAGCGGCGCGGACATCCTGCGGCTCTGGGTGTCGATGGTGAATTACCAGGAAGAAGTCCGGATCGGCAAGGAGATCCTCGAACGGACCGTCGAGGCGTATCGCAAGATCCGCAACACGTTTCGCTACCTGCTCTCGAACCTGTACGACTTCAATCCGGCGACCGATCTGGTTTCGCCAGAGAAGTTTGATCAGCTCGAAGAAGTCGACCGCTACATCCTCTCGAAGTACGGCCGGCTGTCCGCGCAGGTGATCGCGGCGTACGACAAATATGACCTGCAGGCGATCTTCCAGGGCGTCAACGCGTTCATGACGGTCGATCTCAGCGCCTTCTACCTCGACGTATCGAAGGACCGTCTTTATACGTTCGGAACCACGTCGCGCGAACGGCGCTCCGCGCAGACCGCCTGCTATCTCATGGCCGACGGCATCTCGCGCCTGATCGCCCCGATCCTCGTCGTCACCGCGGATGAAATCTGGCGGCATCTGCCGGGCGAACGCGAGACGTCCGTTCACATCGCTGACTTTCCGAACGACGCCGCCCGGTTCATTGATGCGGCGCTTGAGGAGAAGTGGGCGGAGCTCCTGATCGCCCGGTCTCAGGTGAACGCGGCCCTCGAGACGCTCCGCAAAGACAAGGTCATCGGACAGAGCCTGATGGCAGCGGTCACCCTGACGGGCGGCAGCCAGACGCTGCAGCAGCAAGACCCGGATCAACTGGCGATGCTCTTCAACACCTCGGGCGTGACGGTTCAGCCCGGCGGCGACGAGTTGGAAGTGTCGGTCGCGGCTGCGGCCGGTACAAAGTGCCCCCGCTGCTGGCGGTACGTCGGCGACGCCGTGACGTCAGGCGATCGCGCCGGTCTCTGTCTGCGCTGCGATGATGCGCTCGGTGCTCGGCGTGGGTGAGCGACGGTACGGGTTCTACATCACGATCCTGCTGGTGATCCTCGTCGACCAGGTGACGAAGCTGCTCGTCGTCGCCACGGTCCCGCTCTTCGACAGCGTCACGATCATTCCGAACTTTCTGGACATCACGTACGTGAGAAACACGGGGCTTGCGTACGGCCTGCTGAACGACTGGGATTTCAAATACAAGTCGGTGATTACCGGCGCGCTGGCGGTCGCCGCTCTGGGCGGAATCCTGCTGTACGCGCGCCAGATGGGGGCCGGGGAAAAGTGGTCCCGGCTCGGCCTCTCGCTGATCCTGGCCGGCGCCATCGGCAACATTCTTGATCGCGTTCGGCTCGGCTATGTGATCGACTACATAGACGTGTACTGGCAAGGCTGGCATTTCTGGGCGTTTAATGTGGCGGACGCCGCGATCAGCATCGGCGCGGTCTTCGTCTTCGCGGAACTCTTGCTGGGGAAACGACATGTATCCGGTACTGTTTGAAATCGGCGGCTGGCCCGTCTACTCGTACGGCGTGCTGCTCGCCGCCGCCTACCTGGCCGGCCTGCAGCTGGCCGTCGTCCGCGCCCGTAAAGCCGGCCTCGACGGCGCGAAGGTCATGGACTTCGGCATCTACCTGATCATCGCGGCCCTGGTCGGCGCGAAGCTGATGCTCGTCTTCGTCGACTTCTCGTACTACCGCGCGAACCCGAAGGAGATTCTGTCGCTCGCCAGAGCCGGCGGCGTCTTTTATGGCGGCCTGATCGCCGCGCTCGTCGTCGGCCTCCTGCTCGTCAAGCGCTACAAGCTGCCGGTGTGGAAGACCGCCGACATGATCGCGCCGGGCATCGCGCTCGGCCACGTGATCGGCCGCATCGGTTGCCTGCTCGCCGGCTGCTGTTACGGAAAGCCGACAGACGTGCCGTGGGCAATCACCTTTCAGAATCCACTGGCCGGGTTGAACGTCGGCACACCGCTCGGCGTGCCGCTCCACCCGACGCAGCTCTATGACGCCGGCACCGAGCTCGCGATCATGATCTTCCTGCTGGCAACTGAGAAGAAGGGCCAGCGCTTTGCCGGCCGGACGTTCTGGCTCTACATGCTGCTCTACGCCGTCTCGCGCTACGTTGTCGAGATGTACCGCGGCGACGACCGCGGCATGATCGCTTACTTCTTCTCGACGTCGCAGCTGGTCTCGATCGCGATCGTGCCCGTCAGTCTGTACATGCTGTGGCGGCTGTCGAAACGCGCAACGTCGTAGTCGGGGCCGGCGGCGATCAACTGCGGCTCGACCACCTGCTTGCCGACGAGCTTAGGGATCTCTCGCGCTCGCAGTTGCAGCGGCTGATTCGCGAGGGTCACGTTCGCCTCGTTCGCGCCGGCACGGCGCCCGGGTCCGGTGATCTCACGCCCACCAAGTCCGGCTACCGTGTGTCGTCCGGCGATGCGATCACGGTCACCATCCCCGCGCCGGACGCGGCGACGCCGGTCGCCGAGAACCTCGCGATCGGGATCATCTACAAGGACAAAGACCTCGCGGTCATCAACAAACCCGCGGGAATGGTTGTCCATCCCGCATTCGGCCATGGCCGCGGCACCCTTGTGAATGCGCTCCTCTATCACCTCGGGGGGCGTGTCGGCGGCCTCAGCTCCGCAGGCGGCGGCGATCGTCCCGGCATCGTGCATCGGCTCGACAAAGGCACCTCGGGCGTGATGGTGGTCGCGCGCAACGACAAGACGCACCGCGCGCTTGCGAAGCAGTTTCACGATCGCCTCGTCACGAAGGACTACACCGCGCTGGTCTGGGGCACGGCGAAGGCCGGCACGACGCTCGACAAAGCCATCGGCCGCGATCCTCGGGTGCGCACCAAGATGTCGACGCGCGGTCATCACACGCGCGCGGCCAGCACGACGATCCTCACATCCGAAGCGCACCGGGGCGTCAGCCTCGTCACGGTGCGCATCGCGACAGGCCGCACGCATCAGATTCGCGTGCACCTCAGCGAATCGGGCCACGCGGTTGTCGGCGACGCGACGTACGGCGGCGTGAAGAAACATCCGCTGGCGCATCTGCGAGGGCTGCTGAAACTCACCCGGCCCTTCCTGCATGCGCGCTCGCTCGCCTTCACGCATCCCCGCACCGGCACGCAGGTGACGTTCAAGGCGCCGCTCCCGGACGATCTGCAGGAAATGCTCGACCAGCTATGAGAGTAGAGCCGCGATGAAAGAAGTGATTTTCACCGGCCGCGTGCTCACGCTCGAGCGCGAAGACGTGACGTCGCCGAACGGCAAGACCACCAGCATGGAGATCGTGCGGCACCGGGGATCGGTGGTGCTCATCCCGATGCCGGCGCCTGACCGGGTGATCCTGATTCGTCAGTACCGCCACGTGATCGGTCAGTGGATCTGGGAATTGCCTGCCGGCACGCTCGAAGCTGGCGAAGATCCTGAAGCCGCCGCGAAGCGCGAATGCGAGGAAGAAATCGCGCTCACGCCCGGCCGGGTGCGGCGCATCGGCGCGTGGTACCCCACGCCGGGATTTTGCGACGAGCTGATGACGTTCTATATCTGCGAAGAGCTGGGCCCGCCGAGCGGGAACGCGCACGCCGACGAGGACGAGCAGATCGAGCCGCGTGAATTCTCGTTCGAAGACGCGCGAGCGCTGCTCGCGTCCGGTCAGGTGCGGGACATGAAGACGGTGTTCGGGCTGGCCGTTCTCGGCGTCAGCGCCAGCGCGAGCACTTCGTCCATCTCGCCGACGTAGTGAATGGTGAGGCCGCGGCGCACATCGTCGGTCAGGTCTTCGTTCACGTTCTTTTCGTTCTGACGCGGCACGATCAGCTGCCGGATGCCGTACCGGCGGGCGGCGAGCACCTTTTCCTTGATGCCGCCGACCGGCAGCACGCGGCCCGACAAGGTGATTTCGCCGGTCATCGCGACGTCGGCGCGCACGGGCCGGCCCGAGAGCGCCGACGCGAGAGCCACCACCATCGTCACACCAGCCGACGGACCGTCTTTGGGAATCGCGCCGGACGGCACGTGCAGATGGATTTCCGCATCACGGAAGAACTGCGCGTCCACGCCGTACGCCGGGGCGTGGGCGCGGAACCAGGACAAGGCGGCGCGCGCGGATTCCTTCATCACGTCGCCCAGCTGACCGGTAATCGTGAGCTGGCCGCTGCCGGGCATGCGCGAGGCTTCCACAAAGAGGACATCACCGCCGGCCGGCGTCCAGGCCAGGCCGATCGCGACGCCGGGTTCCCTGGTGCGGTCCGCGAATTCCTCATCGAGATGTCGCGGCGCGCCGAGTAGATCCACCACGACTTCGGGGGTGACCAGCACGTTGTCGGTCAAGCCCTCGGCGTGGCGGCGCGCCACTTTCCGGCAGATGGCGCCGAGCTCGCGCTCAAAATTGCGGACGCCGGCTTCGCGGGTGTAGCCGCGCACGATCGCTGAGAGGGCCGCGTCTGTGAACTCCATCGATTCGATGGACAACCCGTGGTTGGTCACTTGCTTGGCGATCAGGTGATGCCGGGCGATCTTGAGTTTTTCTTCCTCGGTGTAACCCGGAAGCTCGAGCACTTCCATGCGATCGCGCAGCGCGTGCGGCATCGTGTCGAGCACGTTTGCCGTCGTGACAAACAGCACTTCGGACAGGTCGAACGGCACATCCAGATAATGGTCTCTGAACGTGTTGTTCTGCTCGGGATCCAGCACTTCGAGCAGCGCGGAAGAAGGGTCCCCGCGCCAGTCCTGGCCGAGCTTGTCCACCTCGTCGAGCAGGA
>JBKJHW010000136.1:0-16027 GCA_046598935.1 Vicinamibacterales bacterium
TCAGGCCACACGATCCGCACCAGGCGCGCGCGCTCGATCAGTGGCTGCAACAACTGGCGCGGCTCTACGCCGACCGGGTGATCACGATCGATTCATACGTGGTCGACGAGTGGGGCCGGTTGCGGGCGGGTCGCTCCCTCCCGGTGCTCGCCGCCCTGATCGCCGCAACGGCTCGCGTGAACAATCTGACGCTCGTCACACGCCATGAAAAGGACTTCAAGGGGCTGTCCGTGAAGATCCTCAACCCGCGTTAGCGAATCACCGCGAGCACTTCGTCGCGCTTCTGCGCCATCATCGCCTCGGTCGTGGCTTCGAGATTGAGGCGGAGCAGCGGCTCGGTGTTCGAGGCGCGCACGTTGAAGTGCCAGTCGGGGTATTCGACTGAGAATCCGTCGACTTCGTAGGTGTGGCCGTCCGCGTACTTTGTGCGCAGCGCATCGAGGCGCGCGTTGACGACGTCCATGCCCGGCACCTTGGTGTTGATCTCGCCGGAGATGAAGTACTTCTCGCGAAGCGGCTGCAGCAGCTCGTGCAACCTCTTGCCCTTCTTCGACATGAGCTCGAGGATGAGCAGGGCAGGAATGAATCCGTTGTCCGCGTAGTAGTAATCGCGGAAGTAATAGTGTCCCGTGACTTCGCCGCCGAAGATCGCGTTTTCTTCGCGCATCCGCCGCTTGATGAACGCGTGGCCCACCTTGTTCATGAGCGCCGTGCCGCCGTGCGCGGCGACGATGTCCTTCACGGCGAAGCTCGCGCGGACGTCGTAGATGATCTTCTCGTTCGGGAACTTGAGCAGAAACGCCTCGGCGAGCAGCGCCGTGATGAAATCGCCGGCGATGAACTCGCCGGTGCCGTCGATGAAGAAGCAACGGTCGGCGTCGCCGTCCCAGGCAATGCCGATGTCCGCCTTATCGGCGATCACGCGCGCGGTGATGTCGGCGCGGTTCTCTTCGATAAGCGGATTGGCTTCATGCGTCGGGAACGTGCCGTCGATCGTGAAGCACAGCCTGGTCGTCTTGCAGGGCAGCTTGTCGAACAGCAGCGGCGCGATGAGCCCGCCCATGCCGCAGCCGGCGTCCAGCACAACGTTGAACGGCTTGATGGCCGCAACATCAATAAAGCTCATTACTGTCTTGACGTATTCCGCGATCGCGTTGTCGGTCGTGACCGTGCCCTTCGGCCGCGTTGGCTCAGGGATCGTGTCGGTCGTCACCATGTCGCGGATCTCGCCGATGCCCTGGTCGCCGCTGAGCGGGAAGGCTTCCTTGCGCACCATCTTCACGCCGTTGTACTGCTTCGGGTTGTGCGACGCGGTGATCATGGCGCCACCGTCAAACTTGTCGCGCACGACGACAAAATAGAGCATGTCGGTCGGCGTCATGCCGAAATCGACGACGTCGGCGCCCTGGGTCGTCGCGCCGTCGATGAATGCCTTCGTCAGCGACGGGGACGACACGCGCATGTCGCGCGAGACGGCGATGCGCAGAGCTCCGCCAGAAGGCGGAGCGTTGAAGGATGCATTCAGGTACGCGACAAACGCGCGGCCGATCCTGAACGCGGCGTCTTCGTTGAGCTCGCTCGGATAGAGGGCGCGGACGTCGTAGGCTTTGAAAATACTGGCGGGGATGTTGTTCATGATTTTGTGAAGGCCGTCAGCACGGTTTTGTCGCCGAGCATCGCGCCGGCGCTGACCGTGGCATTGCGGCCGATGTGGGCGTGACGGCCGACGATGGCGCCGGTGACAACGGCTTCGCTGTCTACCCACGTATTCGGCCAGAGGATCGCGCCATTGACGAGGGCGTTCTCCTCGATGTGGCAGCCGCGGCCGATGACGCTGCCGGCGCCAATTCGCGCGCCGGCTTTGATCACAACCTGCGCATCAATGAAGCACGGGCCTTCGAGCACGGCCGAGCTGTCGACCTTGGCATCCGGCGCCACGATCACTTTGCCGGCCTGCCCGGAGAACGGCGGCGCCGCGAAGCGGCCGTCCATGATGTCGCGATGGACCTGCAGATACTTCTCCGGCGTGCCGATGTCGATCCAGTAGCCGCGGTATTCGTAGGCCACGAAGGTTTCGCCGCGCTCGATGAGCGACGGGAAATACGCGCGTTCGATCGACCACGCGGTTTCGGCGGGAATGCGGTCGAACGTCTCCGGCTCGAGCACGTAGATGCCGGCGTTGATCAGGTTCGTCGTGATCTGGTCGGCCGTGGGCTTCTCGAGGAACGCCTTGACGTTCTTGTCCGCATCAGTCTCAACGAGACCGTACGCGGACGGATTGTCGACCGGCGTCAGCGTAATGGTCGCTTTGGCTTTTCGATCGCGGTGGAGTTTGAGCAGGGCGGGCAGATCAACCGACGTCAGGACGTCGCCGTTGAAGACGACGACCGGTTCCTTGACGTTCTCGCCCGCAGCAAACTTGATGGCGCCGCCCGTGCCGAGCGGCTGCGGCTCGACCACGTAACGGATGCGGATGCCGAGGTCGGTGCCGTCGCCGAAGATTTCCTGGATGCGGCCCGGCTGGTAATTGAGGCTAAGGACAATTTCGTCGATCTCGGGAACCTGCCGCACGAGATCGATCTGGTAGCGCAGGAACGGGCGGTCGAAGATGGGGACGATCGGCTTCGGGGTGTGCAGCGTGAGCGGCCGGAGCCGCGTGCCTTTTCCCCCTGCGAGCAAAATGGCCTTCATGGCAAACATGAATCGTAGCAGGTTCAGGTAGAATTCACTCGGTTTGGCCACCTGGAATCTCCCAAACGCATTGACTGTGGCTCGGATCTTCCTGGTCCCGCTGCTGGTCGTCGTGTTGCTCACGAAATTCGACTATTACTGGCCGTTCGGGTTCAGCAAGGAAATTCTTGGCGCGGCCATTTTCGGCATCGCTTCGCTGACGGATTGGGCCGACGGCTATCTGGCGCGGCGCCGGAAGCAAGTCACCGGGTTTGGCCAGTGGATGGATCCGCTTGCCGACAAGCTGCTGGTGATCGGCGCGCTCGTGTCGCTCGTGCAGCTCGGTCTGGCACCGGCGTGGATGGTCGCGGTGATTCTCGGGCGCGAGTTCGCCGTGACGGTGCTTCGGAGCGTGGCCTACGCGCGCGGGCTGACGATGCCGGCGTCGCCGCTCGGCAAAATCAAATTGATCGCGCAGGTCGTGGCGATCCTGATCCTGATTCTGGGGCAGGGACACACGCGAGGCTTCTTCGTGGTCGGGCAAATCGCGTTGTGGGTCGCGACGATCGCAGCGCTGGCGTCGGCGGTCGATTACTACCGGCGCTTCAATATCGAGATCGCTAAGGCCGGGACGCCTTCGGCGCCGCCAACTTGATTTCGGCGATCCGCTTTTTTGCTTTGCCGAGATATTCGCTCTCGGTGAATTCCTTCACGATCCGATCGTAGTACGGCAGCGCGAGCGCGTTCTGCTTGGACAGGTAATAGCACTCGGCGAGGTGGTAATACGCTTCGTCCCTATTGGTGAACTGCGGATCGTCCTTGATCAGCTTGTCGAGCCGGTCGACGGCGCCCGGGCACCATTTGACGCGAGTGTAAAACCGGCCGACCGCCAGCTCCGATTGCGACAGCCGGTCGCGCGATTCGCGGTAGTACTTCTCGGCGTCCGGCCTGAGCTTGCTGTTCGGATAGCGCTTCATGAACGTGTCGAACTGCGCGATGGCTTCGCGCGTGGCTGTCTGATCGCGTTCGGGCGCGAGCATCTGCTTGTACTGCGCGTAGGCGATCTTGTATTGCGCGTAGTCGGCGCGCGGGTGCGTCGGGAAGTACGCGATGAACTCCTGGTACTCGTTGACGGCCAGCACGCGCGATTCGGCCGAGTTTTCGAGAAGGTGCGTGTCGCCGAGCGCGAGCTTCGCGTCCGGGCGGATGGGGCTCTGCGGATACCGGTCGACGACATTCCTGAAGTATTCGCGCGCGGCGAACCAGCGCTTCTTGGAAAGCTCCTCGTTGCCGCGATCGAACAGGAACTTGTCCGGCTCGGCCGAGCCAGGCGGGGGAAGCTTCGGGCCGGGATTGCTCGAACAGGCCGCTGCCAACAGCACGGGCAGGACCAGGGAACCGAGAAACCGCGTCTTCTTTGTAACGATCAGCATTCTTAACGTCATCATTTCACATTCAGCAGGCCGGCCAGCCAGTCGCATTCCGCGGCGATCCCGGCTTCGAGCGATGTGGCGGGCGCAAAGCCGAGGTCGGCCCGGGCGCGGGTGGTATCCGCAAAGGTGTCACGCATGTCGCCTTTTTGCGCGGGTTCGCGGCGAATGTCCGGTGTCCGCCCGGTGATGCGGCTGATCATCTCCAGGACCTGGTTGATCGACACACGACTCCCACCGCCGATGTTATAGACGCGGCCGGGGCGCCCGCGGTCGCCTGCGGCCAGGCAGGCTGCGACGATATCGCCCACAAACGTGAAGTCGCGTGTCTGCTCGCCGTCGCCATACAGCGAAATTGGCTGATTGGTCAGCGCGGCCCGGATGAACCGGTGAAAGCCCATGTCGGGCCGCTGCCCGGGGCCGTACACGGTGAAGAACCGAAGCGACACGGTCGGGACGCCGTAATTGACGTGGTAGAGGTAGCAGAGCTGCTCGGCGGCGAGCTTCGAGACGCCGTACGGCGAGACGGGCTGCGGGAGCGCGTCTTCCGTCATCGGGATCTGGACGGCGTCGCCGTACACCGACGAGCTCGACGCGTACACCAGCTTTTCGATCTTCGGCGAGGCCCCTGCCTCGCGCGTCCTCGCAGCGACGTGCTCGAGCAGACGCTGCGTCGCGTCGATGTTGTTGGTCGTGTAGATCTGGAAGTCGGAACCCCAGCTCTTGCGCACGCCGGCCTGCGCGGCGAGGTGGAATACGTGCGTCACGCCGTCCAGAAGGGCATTGAGGTCCGCCGTCTGCAGCGCGCCTTCGACGAACGTGAAGTTCGGGTTCGCTTTGAGCGGCGCGAGATTGCCTTCCTTGATCTCGCGCGCGTAATAGTCGGTGAAGCAGTCGATGCCGACGACCGAATCGCCGCGCGCGAGCAACGCGTTCGACAGGTTGGATCCGATGAACCCGGCCGCGCCCGTAACGAGGGCTTTCACTCTTGCGCGCCCTTCTCACGTGATACATCGTCGCGGTCGCGACTCGAAAAAGCCTCGCGGACGCGTTCCGGCAGCCGGCAGGGCCGGCCGTTGTCGTCAACGGCCGCGTGCATCGTGTGGCCCGTGGCCGCCGGCGTGCCGTCTTCCTTGATCACTTCGTACATAAACTCCAATCGCACCGGCGAGTGCAACGCCGCGGTGGTCCGAATCGTGAGCGCTTCGTCGTACTGCGCCGAGCGCGAATACTCGCAATGGGCTTCGATGACCGGCAGCTTCACGCCGGTGTCTTCCATTTCGCGATACGTCCAGCCTCGCGCGCGGAGCCAGTCGGCGCGGGCGACTTCGAACCAGACAAGGTAGTTGGCATAGTACGCGACGCCCATGCGGTCCGTCTCCGCGTACCGCACCCGCAGCGTCGTTTCCGACGAGAAGGCCACGGCTACCGCCCCTGCCGCGACGAGGCCGGAGGCGGCGCGCTTGCCGCGCGGCGGAGCGCATGCGTGGCGGCGACGGGATCGCCCGTGCCGAAGATCGACGCCCCGGCGACGAGAATCGTCGCGCCGGCCTGCACGAGTTCCGCGGCGTTCGACACGTCGACGCCGCCGTCCACTTCGATCGCGGCCGAGCTGCCCGACCTCAGCAGCCAATCGCGCAGCGCGGCAACTTTCTTCGTCGTTTGCGGAATGAACGTCTGCCCGCCAAATCCGGGATTCACCGCCATGACGACCACGTGATCAAGCAACGACGCCACTTCACCCAGCGATGAGATCGGCGTGGACGGATTGATCGCGGCGCCGGCCTTCGCGCCCAGCTGCCGAATGCGCGTCAGCGTGCGATGCAGGTGCGGCAGCACTTCCACATGCACGGAGATCATTGCCGCGCCGGCTTCGACGAACGCCTCCAGATACTTGTCGGGATCCTCGATCATCAGATGCACATCGAGCGGCACCGTGGCGACCTTCTTCAGCGACTTCACGACGGGCGTGCCCATCGTGATGTTCGGAACGAAGCGGCCGTCCATCACATCCACGTGGATCAGATCCGCGCCCGCGCTCTCGACCAGAGCCACCTCGGCGCCGAGTCGCGCGAAGTCGGCCGACAGGATCGAGGGCGAAAGCCGAACGGCCGGTGGCGTCATGATGTGCCGCGGTTTAGCGGCTGACCTCGAGGGAAATGGTTTCGCCCGGCGGAATCTGAAAGCCCGCTTGCGGCGTCTGTCGGATGACCACACCGCCCGGGAGGCCCGGATACGCCGCGTAGCCGACGACCGCCACGCGGAAACCTCGCGCGCGCAACAGCTCCGTGACGCGACGTTCCGGCGCGCCGATGAGATCGGGCATCACATACGTGGTGCCGAGCGCGGCGCGGTTCACGAGGATGGCGGCGCTTCGATTCATCGAGCGCGCCGGCGGATCCTGCGCGACGACGCGGTCGGCGTTGAGATCGCCGCTCTGAATCTCGGCAACGCTCGTCAACGTGATGCCGGCGTAGTTGAGCCGCGCTTTCGCGTCCATCTCGGTGAGCCCGACCAGCTCCGGCGTCGGTGGAAGCGTGGCGCCGTCGCTGATCCGGAGCCGCACGGACCGCCCGCGCCGGAGCGTGGTGCCGGCGCCCGGCTCCTGCGTCAGCACGTGATTGGCCGGCACGGCGAGGTCGGGCCGGCGCAGCGGATCGAGATTGGCCGTGAGTCCGAGCGAGGCGAGGCTGGCTTCGGCCTCGGCGACGGACTGGCCCGCGAGGCTGGGCACGCTCACGTTGCGCGCGCGAACGGCGACGCCCATCGAGGCCAGGAAGAACACTCCATAGGTCACAAGCAACGCGATTCCAAGGAACAGAATCTGGCCGGCGCCCCACACGCGGGTCCTGAGTGTCATTCGGGAAAAAGTGTACTACGCGGATTCACGGCGTACCAACACGGCCACAAAGAATGCGTCGAGCGCGTCGCGGTCGGGCCGGGTCGTCATCGCAGGCGCCGGTTGCGCGAACGCCGGGTGCGCCGCGAGGAACCCGGCCACGACGTCGCCGTTCTCCTCCGGCTCGCTCGAGCATGTGGCGTAGACGAGCGCGCCGCCCGGACGCACGGCGTCCGCCGCGCGGTCGAGCAGCGCGCTCTGGATGCCGGCAAAGCGCGCGAGCGACGCTTCGTCGCGCGCCCATTTCACGTCCGGGTCGCGCCGCAGCGTGCCGAGCCCCGAGCACGGCGCGTCCACCACGACGCGGTCGAAGATGGCCGCGAAGGGGAGCGGTTCGGTACCGTCGAGGCGGACAATGCGATTGGGCAGGTTCTCGCGGTGCAGCGTTTCCTGAAGAACACGGACGCGGCGCGGCCGGTTGTCGCACGAAATAACGAAGCCGCCGGGCCTCACGTTGCGCGCAAGCATCGCCGACTTTCCGCCCGGCGCGGCGCACAAGTCGAGGACACGTTCGCCGGGCACGGCGCCGGCCGATTCGGCGACCAGCTGCGAGCCCTCGTCCTGGACGGCGATGAACGGCCGCAGCAATTCTTCGCTCGGCCCCGTCAACACGCCGGGCGGTAAGCGCCAGGCCCCCGGTACGCGCGGCGACTCGGCGGCGTCGAGAAACTTGAGAGCTTCGACCACCTCGCCGACCTTGTTCCTGGGAATTGACGCCGTCATTCGCACAGTGACATTCGGCAGCGCGAGGTTGTACTCGCACCATTTCTCCGCGGCTTCCGCGCCAACGCGATTGAGATAGCGCTCGACGAGCCACGCCGGGTGCGAGAGGGTGATTGAGAGGTACTCAATCCAGTCCTGTCTATTCACCGCCGCTTCATCGGCTCGGCCTTCGAGATTCGTAGTTCCCGGCCGCGGCGGCAGCGTGAGCCCGCCCTTCTTCCGCGTCATCGTTCGCAACACAGCGTTCACAAAACCCGCGGCCCGGCCCTGGCGCAGGGTGCGAACGGATTCGACGGCTTCGTTGAGCACTGCGTGCTCCGGCACCTTCGTGTGCCAGCGGAGCTCGAATGCCGCGATGCGAAGGACCGTGAGCACCGACTCGTGGATCTCAGTGAGCGGCCGATCGGCGCATTGACGGATCAGGTGATCGACGAGATTCCGCCAGCGCAACGTGTTGGCGGTGAGCTCCAGCAGCAATCCACGATCACGCTCGTCGGCAAAATCGGCGCGCGCGCGGTCGAGCTCATCCGCCAGCGTCGCGCGCCCGGACCCGACCGTGATGAGCACTCGCGCGGCGGCGAGACGGACGGTCGTTTTCAAGAAAACTCGACCCGCGTGAACGGATGGCCGATCGCCGGCCGCGGCCTGAATCCGTTGATGAACTCGCGCGCGTTCTGCGGACGCCCGCCTTCCACTTGAATCGATGTGATCCGCAGGAGGCCGTCGCCGGTGAGCACGCGCAGCATGTCGCCGTCAGCCTCAACGATCTCGCCGGGGCTCATGCCGGGCCCGGTGCCCGGATGGACGACGCTCGATCGCAGGAGAACCCGCTTCCCGCCGAATCGCGCCGACGCCATCGGCCACGGATGGACGCCCCGGATCTGGTTATGAATCTCGCGCGCCGGGCGCGTCCAGTCGATCTCTCCGTCGGCGCGCTCGAGCTTCTTCGCGTACGTCACGAGCGCGTCGTCCTGTGCCGCCTCAACGCAGGGTCCACGTTCAAGCGTGTCCAGAGTTCCGATAAGGAGTTCGGCACCTTTGTGCGCGAGCTCGACTTCGAGCGCCTCGCTTGTGATGTGAGGGTCGATCGGAATCTCGACGCGGCTCAGCATCGGCCCCGCATCGAGCGCAAGGACGACGCGCATGATCGTCACGCCGGTCACTTTGTCGCCGGCCTGGATGGCCCGGTGGATCGGCGCCGCGCCGCGCCACCGGGGGAGCAGCGACGCGTGAACGTTAATAAGTCCGTTCGTGGGAATGTCGAGCAGCGCCTGCGGAAGAATCTTGCCGTACGCAGCGACGACGCCGATGTCGGCGTTGAGCCCGCGGAGCTCTGCGAGCGTGTCGTCCGCTTTGAGCCGGTCCGGCTGCAGGACCGGCAGGCCGTGCGCCACCGCGAGCGCCTTCACCGGCGCGTGCGTGAGCTTCTGCCCGCGGCCGCGCGCGCGATCAGGCTGGGTGACGACGGCGGCGATGGAATGCCGCGACGCGATCAGCGCGGCCAGTGTGGGCGCGGCGAAGGCGGGAGTGCCGAAGAAGATGACGCGCATTTCTACCAGGCGCCGGAGCGCTGCTGTTTCTTGATTTTTCTGAGAATGAGATCGCGGGGCAGGCCGCGCAAGCGGCTGAGGAAGAGCGCGCCGTCGAGGTGGTCGAGCTCGTGTTGTAACGCGCGCGCGAGCAGGCCCGTGCTTTCGATCGTCACGTCTTCGCCGTCGCGGGTGAGCCCGCGCACGACGGCGCGCTCGGGGCGCGCGACGGTGGCGTTGTAGCCGGGCACGCTCAGGCAGCCTTCTTCTTCGAGTTGCATGCCCGTGCGCTCGATGAACTCCGGATTAACGAGAGTGATCACCTGCCCGCCGCGGCGTCCGCCGGAGATGTCGATGACGCATACGCGCAGCGACACGCCGATTTGCGGCGCGGCGAGGCCGATGCCTGGCGCGGCGTACATCGTTTCGATCATGTCGTCGATCAGCTCGCGAATCCCGGCGGTCACTTCGGGAACGATATCGGCCTTTCGGGCCAGCACCGGGTCGCCGTATTTGACGATAGTTCGGATCATCGTTTGGACAGCCGCCGGGTGATGCGGCCGTTGTAGTGCGCAAGCGCCGCGCGCGTGTCGGCGATGGTGTCGCCGCCGAATTTGTCGAGCATCGCTTCCGCGAGCACAAACGCGACCATCGCTTCGCCGACGACCGCGGCGGCGGGCACCGCGCAGACATCGCTGCGCTCAATCGCCGCCGGGCTTTCTTCCATTGTCGTGAGATCAACGCTTCGGAGCGGCTTCATCAATGTCGAAATCGGCTTCATCGTGGCCGTCACCCGAACGTCTTCGCCATTCGTGACGCCGCCCTCGAGGCCGCCCGCGCGATTGGTCGGACGCGACAAGCCGGGAAGCGTTCCCGTTTCGCGTGAGCTGTCGGCCGTGACGATCTCGTCGTGGACTTGTGACCCGGGCCGGGAACCAGCGTCGTGGCCCATACCGATGCCGACGGCCTTGATCGCATGGATCGACATCAGTGCCTGGGCGAGCCGTCCGTCGAGCTTGCGGTCCCATGTGGTGTAGCTGCCGAGCCCGGCAGGAACGCCGTGCGCGATCACTTCGAAGGTTCCGCCGACGGTGTCCCCGGCGTCCTTTGCGGCGTCGATCGCCTGCTTCATCGCGCCGGCGAGTTTCGGATCCGCGCAGTGAAGATCGTCGTCCCAGTCGATCGCGTTCGCGCGCTCGAAGGTGACGCTGGACGGATCGGAGAGCGCGGCGGCGCCGATGCCGGTGACATGGCTCGCGATCCGGACGCCGAGAGCGGCGAGGATCTGGCGCGCGACCGCGCCTGCGGCCACGCGGCCCGCCGTTTCGCGCGCGCTGGCGCGTTCGAGCACGTCGCGCAGGTCGTCTCGGTCGAACTTCATGCCGCCGGCCAGGTCGGCGTGACCAGGGCGCGGCCGCGTCACCGCTCGGCGGCGGGCTCCCGGCAGATCATCCGAGGGCTCGCCCACCGCCATCGAATGCTGCCAGTTGGTCCAGTCGCGATTGTCGATCTTCAACGCGATTGGCGAGCCGATCGTCTTGCCGTGCCGGACGCCCGACAGGATCTCGGCGCGGTCGCGCTCGATCGCCATCCGCTGTCCGCGGCCGTAACCCAGCTGGCGTCGCGCGAGATCGCGGGCAATGTCGTCGGCCGCGAGCGGCAGGCCCGCCGGCACGCCGTCGATGATCACGACGAGCGCCGGACCGTGAGACTCACCGGCTGTCAGAAATCGCAACATTGAGCCAGCAATTCTATCGAAGTTCCTGCAATGTTCCGGCCCGACCTCGCGCGGCTTCCCTGCGGCCGCAGGCAGCCGGGCGTCCGGCAGAAAACTTGCAGTGCTGATGGTCCGTGACATTCGTCGGAGATCGCTTCGTGAGCGTTGGTCATGAATGGCTGGACATCGTGTCCGGCCGGCGCGTCTCGCTGCGCCTTGGCGCACAGCCACCGGATGTCGACCGCCGCGACCGCCTCTGCCGGGAAGCCTCGTCGGTCTTTGGCACGGGGCGACGGCTTGTCGACTTCGGCAAGCAGGGTTCGCTCGGCTGGTTTGAGGCCGAGACCAGTGACGTCGAGGCGCCGCCGGCGCCGATGCGGCAGCTGGTCTGGCCACAAGCCGTTGCGCTTGGCGAGGCCGTCGCGGACGGTCGCGTGGGCGGGCATGTGACGATTGAGGCGCCCGCCGGCGCAGGCTTTCAGCAGTTCTGCGAACAGCTGGCGCGAAAAATGCGCGACACGGGATTCGTGACGGTTCGCGCCGACGTCCCGATTCCTTACCGGTTGCGCCGGCACCTGATGCACCGGCACCTTGTTCTGCTGGCCGTCGACGATGCCGCGCATGCGTTTGCCGCCGGCTGGATCGCGCAGCTCGTTCTGGTGAGCGACCGCCGCCACGTGCTCATCGAACGTACGAGAGAGCGCCCATCCGCGTCGTTGCGCCTGCGGCCGTTCGACGCGGCTGATCTTGTCAGCGCGACCCAGTTCGGCGCCGGATTGCCGGAGCGACAGTCCGAGTGGATCGCGGAGGCGGCCGCCCGAAGCGGCGGGTGGCCGGCCGCGTTCATCCGAAATTGGTCGGCGGCCGCTCCGGTGATCAACGTCGCGCGCGAACGCGCGGGGGCGTTCAGTGCGCCGCCGCCGCCACCGACCGTCAGCCGCGACCTCGCCAGGGCGGCGACCTACGCGCGGCGAAGCCGCCCGGCCGCGGCGTTGCAATGGCACCGCGCGGCAGTCGCGGCCGCTGAACGCCGCGGCGACGCCGATACGGCTGCGCGAACTCTCGAACGCTGGGTCGAGCGCCTCGTGGACCAGGGCCGGTATGTTCGCGCCGTGAAAGTCGCACGGTGGGCGCTGCTGGGGTGTGATTCGCGAAATCGAGTGGCGCTGACCATCCTCGCCGCGCGTGCGCACCTTGCCGCGGCCGAAGTCACACGTGCCGAGGCGCTGGTGTCATCGGCGCTGGCGCTCGAGCAACTCGGCGGTGGGGTGGCGTCCGACACAACGCGCACACTGCAATTCGAAATCATGTTCTGGCAGGGCCGTTGGCCGGAGATACGCGCGCTGTTGGCGTCGCACGCAAGTGTCGCGGGCTGTGCCGAGTGGCTGAGCGCACTCGAGTGGGCAGACCGAGGTAGCGCATCGCCGCAGTCTGACGCGGATCGCTGGCACATCTATTTTCGGCCGCCATCCAAGTCGGGCCGCGGGCTCGCGGAAGCCATTGCGATCGCCATCCACCGGTCGTCCGGTCTCGCCGATCCGGCAGACGTGGCCTGGCTCGACGATCTTGTCCGCCGCGAACGGCTACGAGGCATAGGGCGTTTCAGTGAAGGGAAGTCGACGATGCAGATGATGAGAGATATGGCGGCGTTGTTGGAGATCGTGCAGGCGGCGGAGGACGAAAGCACCGGACTTACCGGCGTCTGCGAGTGGGTGAAGACCGCGGTGGGTGCCTCGCGCTGCGCGATCAGCACCGCGGCCGGGGCACTGGTCGCCGGTGACAGTGTGAAGGACGTTGACGCTCACCGGTGGGCCGAACGCACGGAGGCCTGCCTTGAGGAAGACGAGACCGAGATGCGGGTGACGGCGACGGCGCCCGTGCGGTTTGCGGGCGCGACGATTGCGGTGATCGCGGCGACCGGATCTCCGGGTTGCGGCCGCGCGATTCTGGACGCCGTGCAAGCGGCGTCCGCGGTGTCCGGCTCGCTCGTGCGAGCCAGGCTGGACGCTCTCGCGTCGGCGGCGCACGGCGAGGCGCTCGCCGGAGAGATTCTCGGCGCGAGCCCGGCGATCCGAGCCGTTCGAGCCGCGGTCGCGCGCGTCGCGCTGGCGCCGTTCCCGGTGGTCATCGAAGGGGAGAGCGGCACGGGCAAAGAGCTGGTCGCCCGCGCCCTCCATCAACACAGCTCGCGGCGAGACCGCACATTTGCCGCGCTCAACTGCGCGGCGCTGACCGACGACCTGATCGAAGCGGAGCTCTTCGGGCACACACGCGGGGCGTTCACCCACGCCATCAGCGCGCGGACCGGTCTTTTCGAAGAAGCGCATCGCGGGACACTCTTTCTCGATGAGGTCGGCGAGCTGTCGCCGCGTGCCCAAGCCAAGCTGCTGAGGACGCTCCAGGAAGGCGAGATCCGGCGTGTCGGTGAAAACGAGGCGCGGCCCGTCGACGTGCGTGTCGTCGCCGCCACCAACCGGCCGCTCGCGACGCTCGCTGCGGAAGGCCGTTTCCGAGAGGACCTGATGTTCCGGTTGTCGGTGGTCAGGATCGTAGTGCCGCCCCTGCGCGAACGCTCAGAGGACGTCGCGCAGCTGGCGCTGGAATTCTGGCGCTCGGCGGCCAAGCGCGTCGACACGCGCGCGACGCTCGGTCCCGACGCGATCGCGTTGCTCATGCATCTGCCGTGGCCCGGCAACGTCAGGCAGCTGCAGAACGCGATGGCCACCCTGGCGGTTTCGGCGCCGAAGGCGGGCCGCGTCAGCGCACGCCTGGTTCGCCTGGTGATCGACGGCCTCATCGAGACAGGCGCGGGGGAGATCGTGCCGCTCGACCAAGCGCGGCGCCAGCTCGAACGGCGCGTCGTCTCAGCGGCGATGGCGAAGCACACGGGCAACCGGACCGACGCCGCTCGCGCGCTTGGCATGTCACGCCAGGGCCTGGCGAAGGCGCTTCGACGACTAGGACTGGCAGAAGCCGGGGCTGCGTAGCTATGATCGGCGCGTGCTAGTTTTTCTGCTGCGCCGCATCGCGATGACGATTCCCGTCATTTTTGGTGTGGCGACCCTGGTCTTTTCACTGATTCACCTCGTTCCGGGTGATCCCGCGCAGTCAATGCTCGGCGAATCCGCCGCGCAGGGCGACGTCGCCGAGCTTCGCGCGCGACTGGGGCTCGACCGGCCGTTGCTCTCTCAGTACGCGGACTACATGCTCGGCGCCGTCCGCGGCGATCTCGGCAATTCCTTCCGCTACGGCACGCCGGTCACGAAAGAAATCGGCGCGCGCCTGGCGAAGACCGCGCAGCTTGCCCTCGCGGCGATGGCGGTCGCGATTCTGATCGCGGTCCCGCTCGGCACGATCGCGGCGGTGTTCAAGGGCCGCGCGATCGATCAAGCCGCCATGACCGCGTCGCTCGTCGGCGTGTCGCTTCCCAACTTCTGGCTGGGCCCCGTACTCGCGATGATCTTTGCCGTGGGCCTCGGGTGGCTGCCGGTATCAGGCGCGGGCACGCCGGCCCATCTCGTTCTGCCGGCCGTGACGCTCGGCGCGGCGCTTGCCGCCGTGCTCGCGCGTCTCACGCGCGCCAGCGTCATCGAGGAGCTGCAGGAGTTGTACGTGGTTGCGGCGCGCGCGCGCGGCTTGTCGCGCTGGCGCGCGATCGTCCGCCACGCGCTTCGAAACAGTCTCGTCCCCGTCGTAACGGTAATCGGTCTGCAGTTCGGCGCCGTGCTCACCGGCACGATCATCACCGAGACGATCTTCGCGTGGCCGGGCCTTGGCCGCCTTCTCATCCAGGCGATCGGCTTCCGCGACTATCCGCTCGTCCAGGCCTGCATCCTCTTTATTGCCGTGACCTACGTCGCGATGAATTTGCTCGTCGATCTCGCCTACGGATGGCTCGATCCCCGCATACGCGTCAAATGAGGATACGCGTGAAATGAGATATCGCTACTCCATGACATTTCGCGTCGGGCTGTTCTTCGTGGGGGCGATCGTGGCCCTGGCGGTCATCGGGCCGTGGCTCGTCCCGTACGATCCGTCAGCGCAGCAACTGCCGCTTCGTCTGCAGGCGCCGTCGCTCGCGCATCCGCTCGGCCTCGACGAACTCGGCCGCGACATCCTTGCGCGCCTTACTGTGGGCGCGCGCATCTCGCTGCTGGTGGGTCTCGCAGTCGTTTCGGTGTCGGCGACGGCAGGCCTGCTGATCGGCTCCATCGCCGGGTACGCCGGCGGCTGGACCGACACGATCGTCGGGCGCGTGATGGATGTGCTGCTCGCGTTTCCGGGCATCCTGCTGTCCATCGCGCTCGTCGCGGTCCTCGGGCCGAGCCTCTCGCACGTCGTCCTCGCGCTGGTCGTCGGCGGGTGGGTCGGGTACGCGCGTCTTGCGCGCGGGCAGGCCTTGAAGCTTCGAGAACTGGAATTCGTGCAGGCCGCGCGCGCGCTCGGCGCGCCCACGTGGCGAGTCCTGCGCGACCACGTCATTCCCGGCACGTTGCCGGCGTTGATCGTGCAGGCCACGCTCGGCATGGCGGGGGCGATCATTGCGGAAGCCTCGCTCAGTTTTCTCGGTCTCGGGGTGCAGCCGCCGACACCGAGTTGGGGGACGATGCTGGATGCGGGGCGCGGGCATCTTCTCGATGCGCCGCATCTCACCTTGGTGCCGGGTTTGGCAATTGCCGTGCTCGTGCTCGGGCTTAACTTCGTTGGTGACGGTCTCAGAGATCGTCTGTCGCCCAAGGGCTAAAAGCTATTCACCTTTGAGGGCCATGGAGGGCCGTGGGGAAACCTGTCTCAGTCTTTCAAAGAGCCTTTTGAAAACAGATTGGTTTCTCCATGGCTCCCCATGGCCCTCCAAGGTTGGCCGGAGATTAGCGAAGCAGCCGTTTCAATCTCAGTAGCTCAGCGTTCTTCGGCTCTTGCGCCAGCGCCTGGGCGAGGGTTGCTCTCGCTTTGTCGACGTTTCCCGATCTGAATTGCGCTTCGGCGAGCGAGCCGAGGGTTGACGCGTCGCGTTCGCCGGCGTCGATCGCGCGCTGTAAAAACTCGACCGCCGTGGCCG
>JBKJHW010000078.1:0-19400 GCA_046598935.1 Vicinamibacterales bacterium
TGCGATAGGTGCCGGCGCTGTGCCACGCCATGCGGATGAACAGCGGCCCGTAGTGTCCAAAATCCGCCGGCCACCAGTCCTGCGAGTGCGTCATCACCGCTTCGATGTCTTTCTTCAGCGCCGCAAGATTGAGAGACTCAAACTCTTTTGCGTAGTCGAACGCCTCGCCCATCGGATCGCCCGACGGATGATTCGTGTGGAGGGCGCTGAGGTTCAGTTTGTTCGGCCACCAGTCCTGATTCGAACGTCCGGTGTGCGCCTGGTGGTTGAACGGGCACTTTGCTTCGCTGTTAGCCATGTGCCAAAAACTTTACCAGCAGTCTGCCTGTTGACACACGGTTCGGGAAATGCTCTACTCCTATTTTGATGAGTCAAAATAACAAGTGAGCATCAACAAAACTTTCAGGTTATGCCTCCACGGGATTGCCGTTGCCGCGACGGGCCTGTCAGCTTTTGGCGGGGCCTCCTCCGCTCACGCACAATCACGGCCGGCACCGGCCCCGATGTGCAGCGTCACCGGCGAGGTCACCGATTCGACCGGCGCCGCCCTTCCGGGCGTCGTCGTGGCGTTATCGACGACCGGGCTCAGCGTCCTGACCGACGCACAGGGCCGCTACTGCATGCCGCCGCTCCAGGTCGGCGAGTACGTGCTCGAAATGGCATTGCAGGGTTTCAGCTCGGGACGAAAAACGGTTGTCATCGCCGGCAAGCCCGTGACCGCAGACGTCGTCCTCGAGGTCCGGGGGTTCCGCGACGAAACCGTTGTCACCGCCACGCGCACGCGCCAGGGTCTCGACCGTGTTCCGGTGAGAACTGAAGTGATTCGCCGCGCCGACATCGAGGCCACGTCGGCGCGCACGCTCGCCGACGCCGTGGAGTTCACCAACGGCGTTCGCGTGGAGAATAATTGTCAGAATTGCAATTTCTCGCAGATCCGGCTGCTCGGCCTGCAAGGGCCCTACACCCAGATCCTGTTCGACGGGCAGCCGACGTTCTCCTCGCTCGCCTCGGTCTACGGCATCGAACAGATTCCGGCGGGGCTCGTCGAGCGGATCGAAGTCGTCAAAGGCGGCGGCTCGGCGCTGTATGGCGCGGGAGCGGTCGGCGGCATCGTGAACGTGATCTCGCGCGAGCCATCGAAGAATTCGCTCAACGGCGAAGTGCGGATGGAATCGCGGCAGGGCCTGGCGGCGATGCAGTTCAACGGCGGCGCGAACTGGGTCGCGCGTGATCGCCAGACGTCGCTCATCGGCTTCGCCCAGCGCGACGCGACGCGGCCGATCGATGTCGACGGCGACGGATTTACCGAAATTGCGCGACGCGAGCTGGCCTCCGGCGGGGCGCGGCTCACGCGGTACGCGCTCACCGGCCGCGCGAAGCTCACCCTCGAGGGCACCCTGTTCACGGAAACGCGGCGCGGCGGCAACCGGCTTGATTTCGCGCCGCACGAAGCCGACATCGCCGAGGCGATCGACACGCGCAGAACCGCCGGAAGCGCGTCGTGGTACCACTCAGTGGACAAAGCGTGGGATTATCGCGCGACGTTTTCGGCGGCTGCGACAGACCGTGATTCGTACTACGGCGCCGGCCGCAACCCGAATGCGTACGGCGAGACGGCGAACCAGCTCTTTCTCGGCGATCTACAGGTCAACCGGTATTGGAACCGCCATACGCTCAGCACCGGCGTGATGGCGGCCGACGAACGGCTCGACGATCGCCAGCCCGCGTACGGGCGCGAGATCGACGTCAGGTACCGCAACGTCGGCGCCTACATACAGGACGACTGGACGATCGGCGCCAACGTGCAGCTCGTTTCGGGCCTGCGGCTCGACCATCATTCGAGCATCGATCACGCCATCGCGTCGCCGCGATTCGCGCTGCGGTGGTCGCCGCACGAGAGCCTCGACATCCGGTCGTCGTTCGCCCGCGGGTTTCGCGCGCCTCAGGCATTCGACGAGGACCTTCACCTGACCTCGATCGCCGGCTCCGCCGTTCTGATCCGGCAATCGCCGGACCTGCGTGAAGAGACGTCCATGAATCTGCTCACGGGCGCCGAGTGGAAGCCGCATCTCTGGGGCGGTCAGGCGCTCGTCGAATTCAACCTGTTCTCCACGCGGCTCGACGACCTGTTTTTCAACGTCAACAACCCGGCGCCGGAGACGCAGTCGCTCGAATTTTTGAAAGTGAACCTGGGCACCGCGCATGTCTACGGCACCGAGCTCAATCTGGGCTGGGGTCTCGGCGACCAGTTCATCCTCCAGGGCGGCGTCGTCGTGCAGCGCGCGCGGCTCGGTGAAGCGGAACCCGATTTCGGGAGCCGGGATTTCTTCCGGACGCCCCAGACATACGGCACCGCATCGCTCCTCTGGAGCGTGCGTCCGTCGACGCGTGTCTTCGCCGGCGCTCGTTACACCGGCTCGATGGATCTTCCCCACCGCGCCGGCTTCATCGCGCGCGACGTGCTCGTCAGCACTCCGCGCTTCGTCACGCTCGATGTCAGCGTGAATCAACGCGTGGCAATCGGCGGAGGCCGCGCGTTCGACGTGATGATCGGCGCGCGAAATCTGACCAACGCGTATCAGAAAGACCTCGATCGCGGCGTCAACCGCGACTCGGACTACGTCTACGGCCCGCGTTTCCCGCGCTCGGTGTACGTGGCGCTAAAAATGGGCCGCTAGCAGCATGACCGGAATTTTTCGGTCAGCCGTGCTCGTCTGCGTTGCCGGCGGCGCCGTGGCTGCGCAGCCCGCCGACCGTCACACCCTGCAATCGGTCGTTGACCGTTTCGAGGCCAGGGATCTCAACGGACGACGAGTCGCGATTGCTGATCTGCGCGGCCGAGTCGTCCTCATCGATTTCTGGGCGACGTGGTGCGCGCCGTGCCTTGCTGAAATTCCAAATCTGCGAGAAGCGCAGCGGCGGTTCGGCCATCGCGTCGCGATCATCGGCGTGAGCGTTGACGTGCAGGACCGCGCGTCGTTCATCTCCTGGCTGCGCCGCCAGCAGATCGGGTGGCCGCAGATTTTCGATGGGCGCGGCTGGTCGAGCCCCACAGTTGCGCCCTTCGAACTCAAGGGCGTGCCCTTCAACGTTCTCCTCGGAACGGAAGGGCGGATCATCGGCGTCAGCGTCAAAGGAAAACAACTTATCAAGACGCTCGAAGTGCTGATTTCGGCAAAAGATTCGCGGCATTCGAACCGATAGTAAGTACTGGGATGTTCTGCTCTTCTGCTCGAGTTGTGCGCTGGTGTGCGTTGATCGCGGACCGCTGTTATCGGATGCGGCCGCACGCCCACTGAGCCGGACGAACCGGCTCCGGCTTCACTCTCGATCACCGTTTCGCCCGCACCGTCGCCAGTGCCTGCGCCACCTCCAACGTCACCTCCAACGTCAACGCCGGCACCGACGACTCCGGCACCAGTGCCGCCGCCTCCGCCGCCCGCGCCGGCGCACATTCGTTTCGGTTTTGACAATAAGTCGATCCACCAGGCCCGCTCGCTCGGCGTGCCCGTCAGTTACGGCAGCACGTGGGCCGGCTCATGGAATCAGAAGTGGGGTTGGGGCGGAATTGAGTCCGAACTTCAGCAGGCGAGATCGGCCGGCGTGACGGCCGTCATTCCGTGGCTCTACTGGAGCGACGACATCAGCCCCGCCTGCGTCGAGAACGGATGCACCGATCGTTATCAGGGCGTCTGGAAAGATAAAGCAACCTGGAGGCGCCTCGCCATCGAGCCCGAGTTCAACAAGGGCGGCATCGAGAACTACGAAGCGTTTGACGGATATCTGGCCGAGCAAGCCGCGATCTTTCATCAACGCGGGCTTCAAGTCGCGATTGGCTTCGGCAACTGGGGCCGTTCACACTGGGCGAGGTTCGATCGCGCGGTCGCCGCGTCGGACATTCTGGGCACGATCGCGCTGCAGTCGTCGGTGCGCGACCCGGGCACGCGGAGATCTTCCGGCGCATGCCGGAGCTGAGAGCTGCCGGCGTTCAGGGAATGATGCTGGCGCGCCGGGCGGGTGAGCTATTTCCCGTGCTGATCCACCGGCGGCAGCGGTTTTTCCGCCGGGCCCGACATGACGTTGCCCGACGCGCCGAACCGCGATCCGTGGCACGGGCAATCCCAGGAATTCTCGAGCTGGTTCCAGCGCACACGGCAGCCCATGTGCGTGCATACCGCCGACAACATCGTCAACGCGCCATCGTCTCCGCGATGGACGGCGACGGGCTGGCCTTCGAGCTCGATGACTTTGCCGGTACCGCGCGCGACGCCGCGCAGCGATCGGCCGTCCGATCCGGCGAACCGGTCGCGGATCATGTAGTACGGATAGTCGGAATTTTCTTTCAGATAGTCCCAGGCGCCGTGTCCGAGCGTCGTGCGCTTTGCATCAAACAGTTTGCGCCACGGATTGTCGCGGCCGGTCATCGCGTCAGCCGCCATCACAGCGCTCACCGTGCCGAGCGTCAGCCCGTTCCCTGAGAATCCGGTGGCGACGAACTGATGGTCTTCAGTGAACCCGATCAGCGGCAACCCGTCGGGCGTCTCGACGACCTGGCCCGACCAGTGATGCTCGATCTCGACACCGGGCACCAAGGCCCGCAACGCTTTCTCGAGCTTTGCCGCACATTCGCGCGTGTCAGTGACCTGCCCTGTCTTGTGATCCTCGCCGCCGAAGATCACGTAGTCGTACGACTGATGCGGATCGATGCGCAGGAACTTGTAAGGCGAGTCCGTATCCCAGAACAGCGCGTCGGGTACGGCGCCCTTCGGCGCGCGGCCGCCGGCGACATAGCTCGTGTACAGCGAGAGCTTGGTCTGATGCAACGTCGCTGACGCCACGTTCGCCAATCCGGTGATCGGATTGTGCGTCGCGATGACGAGGTCGCGGCACGTGAGCTTGCCGTGCTCAGTCACGACAGTCACAGGATCGTTGGTGATGTCGACACAGCCGGTGTTCTCGAAGACGGCGCTTCCGCCGCCGTCGATCCGCTCGACGAGCGCGCGGAGATACTGGCGCGGGTTGAATCGCGCCTGGTTGTCGATCTCAACCCCGGCGCGGTCGACGAACGGCGCGGACGCGACAAAGCGCGCGTCGAATCCCAGGCGCGCCGCGGTGTCGGCTTCCTTCTGCAGGATTTCGCGGTCCTCATCGGTCGTCTCGCGATCGACAGGCGCGTGCACGTAGCCCGGCACCCACGCGAAGCCGCAGTCGATCTTCTCGCGGCGCACGATCTCATCGATGGTCGCGATGGCGGAGAGCCCGGCGTCCCACGCGGCCCGCGCGTGATCGTCGCCGAACGTGCTGACGAGATCTCCGAGCGGCGTGTCGAGCACGCACGTGAGATGGCCGCTCGTCTGGCAGGTGTCGATGTCGACGGCGCGGCCGCGATCGATCAGGGCGACGCGGATACCCTCGCGCTTCAGCAGGTACGCCGCAGTCACGCCGGTGATGCCGGCGCCGATCACTACGACGTCGAACTGGCGGTCGGCGTCGAGTTTCGGGAACACAGGCATCGCTTGGGAAGCGCGCCAATAGGAGGTCGTGTCTGTCGGAGCTTCGATGTCGTGGTGAGCGGCCATGCCAGTGCTCTTGCAAGAGCCAGACCGCCAAGCGGAAAGGCTTTTGCAATGGTTTGTCAGGCGTTTGTTGCTGAAATGGCCTAATTGCTCACCCTGCCTACGTACATCAGCCGGTGGCCTCCCCGGCCAGAAACCCGCCTGGGGATTCGCATTCGTTTTTGAGGCGGCGGGTTATCATCGGCGTATGACGCGTTTCGCAGCCGGGGTCGTCGCCATCCTTGGAACTGTTGCCCTCTCCGCCCAGAACGCGGCTCCGGCCGCCTCTCCTGCCGGCGCCAACAGCGGCCAGCCGCAATTGTCCGTGTCGTCTCGCGGCGTGCTCGTCAGCTGGATCGAGCGAAGCGGCGCGAACGCATCGCTGAAGTTCTCCGAGCGCACGGCCAAAGGCTGGAGCGCGCCTGTCACGGTCGCCTCGGGCGCCAACTGGTTCGTCAATTGGGCGGATGTGCCTTCGGTGATCCGCCTCTCGAGCGGCGCCCTTGCCGCGCACTGGCTGCAGAAGAGCGGCCCCGACACGTACGCGTACGACGTGCGGCTTTCGCACTCGACCGACGAGGGCAAGACGTGGTCGGCCTCGGTGCTGCCGCATTCGGACGGCACGAAAACCGAGCACGGATTTGTCTCGCTTTCGGAATTGCCCGGCGGCGGGCTCGGGCTCGTCTGGCTCGACGGCCGTGGCATGACCGCCGGCGCCGAACATGCCGGCCACGGCATGGGCTCGATGCAATTGCGCTTCGCATCGTTCGACAAACAGTGGAAGCAGTCCGCGGAGACGCTCGTCGACGACCGCGTCTGCGAATGCTGCCCGACCGCGTTTGCCGTAACCGCCGACGGCCCGATTGCGGCGTACCGTAACCGCTCGGAGACGGAAGTCCGCGACATCCATGTTTCGCGCCTGATCGGCGGGACATGGACAGCGTCCGCAGCCGTCCATGCAGACAATTGGGAGATCGACGCGTGCCCGGTCAACGGCCCTTCGCTCGCGGCGAACGGCCGCAACGTCGCCCTCGCCTGGTTCACCGGCGTCGGCGGACAGAATCGCGCGTTCGTCGCGTTCTCGAAGGATTCAGGCAAGACGTTCGGCGCGCCAATTCGCGTGGACGAGGCCGGTACGCTGGGCCGCGTGGACGCCGCGCTCCTGCCGAACGGCGACGCAATCGTGACCTGGATCGAACGCACCACGTCGCTCTCTGAATTCCGGTGGCGCCGCGTTTCAGCCAACGGCACGCCATCCGCGCCGGTGACCGTCAGCGCAATCGCGAGCACTCGGGCGAGCGGCTATCCGCGCATGGCGGTCCGCGGCAACACGCTCACGTTCGCGTGGGTCAATACAGCGACGTCGAAAGTCGAAATCAGTGAATCCGTGATTCGGTGAATTGGTGATTCACTAATTCACCAATTCACTTAATCCGAACGACCCGAAACCCGTAGTCGGTATACCTCAGCGACGGCCCAAGCTTGCTGCGCTGCGCGCACCGGCTCGCAGTGATCGCGTGCCGCCAGGCGCCGCCGCGCGAAACCCGCCTCACGCCGGCCGGCGGACCCGCCGGATTCTTCTCAGGCGATGCCGCGTAATACGTCGCGCTATGCCAGTCGGCGCACCATTCGTGAATGTTCGCGCCGATGCCGTAGAGCCCGAACCCATTCGGCTCGCCGAGCGTGACCGGCCACGGGCCATCGAGGGGCCCCTTGCCGCCGTTCGGCAGCCATGACGGCAGTTCGTCGCCCCACGGGTAGCGTTTGCCGACGAGCCCGCCGCGCGCCGCCCACTCCCACTCCGCCTCGGTCGGCAACCGCACATCCCCCCGCGCCCGGCAATACTCCACCGCGTCATCCCAACTCACACAAACCACGGGTGCACTGGTGCACGAGTGCACGGGTGCACCATTGCACCGGTGCACCTGTGCACCCGTGCACCCGAACTGCGCATTTGTAATTGGGTAGACCGCCATGTCAAATGCATCAATTTGGACCCAGTGGGCAGGAAGTTCGTCGTCCTGCCCGCCCTCGTCGGGTCCGGCTCCCATGAGAAAGCGGCCCGCGGGGATCGGAACGAATGACGCGTCAGCCATTCCGTACAGCCCAGCGCAGCTTCGCTGACTGCGCGCGCCGGTTCGCGAATGTTTCTGATTTGCCCGCGCGGATGACTTCGGCGGCGGCGGCGGAATACGTGCCGTCGCGGAGGCCGGCTTGAAACGCCTTCTTCACGCGGCGGTCCTCGCCCGAATGGAATGTGATCACCGCCACCCGCCCGCCCGGCGCGAGCGCCAGCGGCAACGCGCGCAGCAGCGCATCGAGCGTTCCGAACTCGTCGTTGACGGCGATGCGCAGCGCTTGGAACGTCCGGCGCACGGACAGCTTCGCGTCCGCGCCGGAAATCTTCGGCGCCTTGTCGGTCAGGCCGAGCCTGATGTGCCGCTCGGCGGCCTGCGTCGTGACCGGCAGCTGGTCCTTGAGAATGCGCGCGATGCGGCCGGCGTGCGGCTCGTCAGCATGCTCCTTCAGAATCGCGGAGAGTGCCGATTCGTCGAGACGCGCGATCAGCGCCGACGCGGGTTCGCCGCGCGCGGGATTCATGCGCATATCGAGAGGGCCAACGCCCTTGTAGCTGAATCCCCGATCCGGATTGTCGATCTGCATCGACGACACTCCGAGGTCCGCGATCACGACATCCGCGGCGGGAATGTTTTCAGCCGCCAGCGCGCCGCCGATCCCTGCGAAGTTCCCCTGGCGCGCGACAAACACATCGGGCCCGAAACCGAGCGCTCGCAGCTGCGCTTCGGTGCGCGGCAATTCGACCGGATCGACGTCAAGCCCGATCAGGCGGCCGCCCGGCGCAATCGCTTCGAGAATCGCTTGCGCATGGCCGCCACCGCCGAGGGTGCAGTCGACGGCGATATCGCCGGGCCTCGGCCGAAGGCACAGCACCACTTCCTCGACCATGATCGGAATGTGCATGCCGGCGGGCGTCTTGCCGGATGCGAGGACCTTCTGAACCTCGGACGCATAGCGTCCGGGGTTCAGCTCCTTGTACTTCTGATGAAACGCGCGGGGATTCTTGCCCGGGTAGCGAGGGCGCCTCGGCATCAGCTAATGGTCAGTGAGGTCTTCATTGACCACTGACCAATGACCACTGGCCATTATCTCTGGCCGGCGCCGCCAGCTCGCCCGGCCCCCGGCACAGGCGGCATCGTTTCCTTCGTGAAGCGCGGCAACATCTGCTCGCGCATCGCGACGTGATACACCGCCGACGCAATCGCGATGGCCGAGCGCTTCACGTCGGCTTCGACGATGCGCTCGTAGGTATCGAGATTGGTGTGCCAGGTGTGGCTGTTGTATTCGATGCCGTCCTGATTCAGGCCGATGCCCGGCAGGCCGGCGGCGTTGAACGATGTGCTATCCGTGCCGCCGGCGTTGCGGCCGGTCGTCGTCGTCGCGCCGTAGATACCGATGTCTTCGAACGGCTTGAAAATCTCTGACAACACGGCGCCCGCTTCCGACGGTCCGAAGATGGACGCCAGGTGGAACTGGCCGGTGCCGCCGTCGATGTTGAAGTAGCCGTTGAACTTGGCGAACTCCGGCTTTGGCGCTTCGGCGGAGCCGAAGTGCTGCGCGACGTACGCCTTCGAGCCGAGGAGGCCCTGTTCTTCGCCGGCCCAGCCGACGACACGAATCGTGCGGCGCGGCTTCACGCCGAGGGCCTGCAGGATGCGCGCGGCTTCCATCATCGTCGCCACGCCGATCGCATTGTCGGTCGCGCCGGTCGCCGAGTGCCATGAATCAAGGTGGCCGCCGAGCATCACGACTTCATCGGCTTTGTCTGTGCCCGGAATCTCGGCGATCGCGTTGTAGGTGGTTTTGCCGAGCGGATAGCTCCTGTTGACGATGTTGAATTCCAGACGCACGGTGAGGCCGTCGGCCAGGAGGCGCGTGATGCGGCCGTAGTCTTCGTTACGCATCACAACGGTCGGCACGGTCTTCGTGGGGTCGTACGCGTTGTATTGGAACGCGCGGATCTGGCCGTGCTCGCGGCCGGCGTCATTCACGCGCACTGCAGCGCCGTTGGCGAGAAGGAACGCATTGAGCTTGGTCGCAACATCGGCGGCCGAGAGTGTTCCGACGGGAGGTGTCGCGGGCGGATTGCCGCCGCGGCCGCCGCCTGCCGGCTGACCGCGTCCTCCGGCAGCGGATCCACCCAGGCGGCCCTTCCATGACTCCTCGGTCTGGCGCTTTGCCGGCGCGACTTCCACGAACGGCACGCAGGTCTGCGGACCCACGAACACGATCGCCCGATTCACCTTCGTCTTGATCGACGCAAAGTACGCCGTCAACTGCGCGTCGGTCGGCCCGTAGCGCGCAGGAATCGTCGGGCACGTCGAGGGCGCGGCGCCGCGGCCGCCCGGTGTCACGGGAATCTCCGGCCCTTGCGGCGTGATCAGGTGCAGCGCAGACGAGGTCACGACGCCTTTCGTTGACGGCGTCCACGCCAGCACTTCAAACACGAGGTTGTCTTTGACCGGCGAGAGGATATGGCCCGCGGCTTTTTCGTTCAGCCAGCCGCCCGCCGGCGTGACGGTGGCGGTCTTGAATTCGAACGGCTCGAGATGCCCGTTCTTGAATCCCCACTTCGTCATTTCATCGACGATCCACTTCGCCGCGGCCTCGTGATTGGGCGAGCCGGTGACGCGCGGGCCATAGACGTCAGTGAGGTAGTGCATCGTCCGCATGATCTGGGAGTTCTCCATCCCCTCTTTGCGGATGCGGGCGTTCATGTCGGCGTCGATTCGCTCGGTGGTGCTCTGCGCGGCGGGCGCCGCGATAACCAGACCGAACAGAACTGCAGGGGCAAACCAATTACGAAGCATGGCGAATCTCCAGGTTAGCGAGAGTGTAACGGCAGGGGGTTGTTGGCGAAACAGAGATCTGCGACAGGGCGGCCGCCGATGACGTGTTCCTGCAACACGCGTTCGATGTTTTCGGGCGTCAGGTTGCGATACCACGTGCCTTCGGGATACACGATGCCGATCGGCCCGCCGGTGCAGATGCGCAAGCACGCGCATTTCGTGCGATACGCGGGGCCCTCCGGGCCGGTGAGACCGAGTTCTTTCGTTCTCTGCTTCAGATACTGCCAGGCAGCCATCCCGTCGTCGGCATCAACGCAATCGGGCCCGGCGCACAGAAAGACATGTCGCGCGATTTTGCCGACGCCGAACGACGCCGCCGCCGCTTCGGGTGTGGTGCGTTCCTTTGCCATCGCTACTTGACCGACGGCAAGCCGGCGTTCGACCACGCGCCGAATCCGCCGATCAGATTGATGACGCGGTCCACGCCGCGCGCTTTGAGAATGCTGGCCCCGATCATCGAGCGCGCACCGGCGGCGCATTGGAGCACGATCGGCTTGTCGCGCGGAATCTCGTCGAGCCGCTCGATCAAGCGGCCGAGCGGGATGTGCTGCGCGCCCTCGATGTGGGCCGCGGACCATTCGCCCGGATTGCGGACGTCCACCAACGTCACGGCTGCGTGCGTGAGCGACTGCGCGAGATCTTGCGCGGTGACTTGCGGGATCACCGAAAGCGGCGCGCTATTAGCAGAGGCCCACGCGCCGACGACTCCTGGAGAGAACCAGCCACCGATGCGGTCGAGCCCGATCATCGCGAGATCACGCGCGGCGAGCTCCACCGCGGCGGCGTCACCGATGAGGAAAAAGTCCTTGTCGTACGGGACAAGCCAGCCCATCCATGTTGTGAACGAACCGTTCATCGGCACGCTGATCGTGCCTGGCACTGCGCCGAGCGCAAAGTCGGCCGCGGGCCGCAGATCCACGACCGCCGCGCCGCTCGCGAGGACCGCGGCGAGCCCGGCCGCAGGTTGTTCGGCAGGGCGATTGAATCCGCCGAGAATGCGCGGGCCGTCTTTGTTGAGCTTCTTCATCTCCGCAAAGTACTTCGGCGGATCGGGCTGGCCCGACAGTACGTTGGTAACGAAATCGCCTTCGGTCCTTGCCTGGAATGCCCAGTTGAAACGTTTTTCGTAGCCGAGCGTGCTGTGCGGAATGGCGCTGATGCCTTTACCGCACGACGAACCGGCGCCGTGTCCGGGCCAGATCTGCAGATAGTCCGGATACGCGCGGAAGGCTTCGATGCTCTTCCACAGCTGCTTCGCGCCGGTTTCCATCGTGCCTTTGATATTCGCGGCTTTCTCGAGCAGATCCGGACGGCCGACGTCACCGACGAAGATGAAGTCGCCCGTCACGGCGGCGATCGGCTCGTCGGCCACGGCGCCGTCAGTCACGAGAAACGAAATGTGTTCTGGAGTGTGGCCGGGCGTGTGCAGCACTTCGAAGTCGATGTTGCCGACCTTGATGTGATCTTGGTGATGGAGCAGATTCGCGTTGTCCACCTTCGCGAACGTGTACTTCCAGTTCTCATCGCCTTCATCCGACAGATGCAGTGTCGCGCCCGTCCTCGCCGCCAGCTCGCGCGCGCCCGACAGAAAATCCGCATGTATATGCGTTTCGGTCACGTGCGTGATCGCGGCGCCCTCCGCGGCGGCGGCCTTCACGTATTGCCCGGCATCGCGATTGGGGTCGATGACGATGGCGACTTTGTGAGCCGCGCAGCCGATCAAGTAGCTCGTCTGCGCAAGCTTGGGTTCAAAGAACCGCTTAACAAACATGGCACTATTCTACTTATGCTTTCTGCCTTCTCACTTTTGACTTTCTAATGCCCAGGTACAAGCTCGTCGTGGAATACGCCGGCACGAAGTACAGCGGATGGCAGATCCAGAAGAACGCCCGCACCGTGCAGGGCGAGCTGGTTCGAGCCATTCGCGAGGCCACCGGCGCGGGACTGTTTGAAACGTATGGCTCGGGCCGGACCGACGCCGGGGTGCACGCGCTCGGCCAGGTGATGCACGTGGATTTGCCGATGACGCTGCCGCCGGCATCGCTCGTCATGCGAATCAACGACACCCTGCCTTCCGATATCAACGTCATCACCGCCGAACGCATGCCGCCGCGATTCCACGCGCGGCATAGCGCGACGGCGCGGCACTACCGGTATCAGATTTCCAC
This sequence comes from Vicinamibacterales bacterium, assembly GCA_046598935.1. Taxonomy (GTDB): domain Bacteria; phylum Acidobacteriota; class Vicinamibacteria; order Vicinamibacterales; family SCN-69-37; genus SCUN01. The sequence goes on from JBKJHW010000078.1 coordinate 12,652, forward strand.
GCGCCGCACGGCGTTCGACAAGCCGTTCGTCTGGTGGGTGCGCGAGCCGCTCGACCTCGACCGCATGCAGGCGGCGGCGGACGCACTCACAGGCTTCGCGGATTTCCGGTCGTTCACCGATGACGATCCGGAGGAAAAATCCACGCAAGTGCTTTTGACATCTCTCACACTCACACCGGAGCCGCCGCTCATCATCGTCCGCGTCTCCGGCTCGCATTTTTTGTGGAAGATGGTGCGGCGCCTGGTCGGCGTCATCGTCGAAGTCGGACGAGGCGGCCTCGAACCGCACGACATGACACGGCTGCTCGCGTCGCGGTCGGAGCTGCCGGCGAAACTCACGGCGCCGGCGTCGGGCCTGTTTCTCGAGCGAGTGGATTACTAGCGCGCGCGGGACCTGAAGGTCCGCCGCTACGAACGCTTCCATTTTGTGAGGCGGTATCTCACGTGATCGCGGTGAATGCCGAGCAGCGCGGCGGCGCGCGTCTGATTGCCGCCGGTGCGGTCGAGGGCCTGCATCACCAGGCTCTTCTCGACCGCTTCAAGATCGCAGCCATCTTCCGGCAGCGAGAACGGCGATGCCGGCGTAGCCTCTGGCGTCCGGGGCGGCGCAGATGCGGGCGTCGGCGCTCCGAAACCCGCGAGGTCCGCAACATCGATCTCGCTCGACTGCGCGACCATCACGGCTCGATCGATCACCACGCGCAGCTCGTCGAGATTGCCCGGCCAAAAGTAGGCCGACAGCTCCGATTCAGCTGCCGGCGTCACGCCAGCCACCGCCTTGATGCCGAGCCGGTTGTATTGATCGAGGAAATGCTGCGTCAGCAGGGGCACGTCGCCGGCGCGCGCGGCGAGCGCCGGCAGGTCGATCGCCAGAACATTCAATCTGTAATACAGCTCGCTCCGGAACGTGCCGGCGGCGACGGCGGCATCGAGCGGGCGGTCCGTCGCCGCGAGGACGCGGACGTCGACGCGGATATCGGGACTGTCGCCGACGCGTTTGAAGTCGCCGGACTCGAGGTAGCGAAGAAGCTTCAGCTGAAGGGCCGGCGAGAGCGCGCCGACATCGTCGAGCAGGATCGAGCCATCGTGCGCTTCGTCGAAGACGCCGCGCACGAGGAAACCGGACGCGCCCGGCATGGGCTCCTGACCGAACAGCGTCACGTCGAGCGCGGCCTCCGTGACGCCGGCGCATTGGACTTTGAGAAACGGCCCCATCGCGCGCGTGCCCGTGTAGTGAATGACACGCGCGATATGGTCCTTGCCTGTGCCGCGCTCTCCAGTCAGCAACACCGGCGCATCGGCAAACGACACCCGCCGCGCCAGCTCGCGCGCAAACTGCATCGGCGGAGACGCGCCGACGAGTGACGCCAGCGTGAACGGGCGCGCGAGCCTGTCGCGCAGCGTGCGCAGCTCCCGCCGCAGCCGCGTCACCTCGAACGCCGCCACAAGGCGCCGCGCGATGTCGTCGATATTGACGGGTTCGAGCGCGTAATTGAACGCGCCGGCCGCCAGAGCCGTCGCCACCGGCCCATCGACATCATCCACATGGGCGATGACGATGACAGGCGGATCGGGATCACGATCGCGTATCGCCTGCAACGCGGCAAATGCGTCGCCCGGCATCCGGAGGTCGAGCAGCACGGCGTCCACGCCGGCGTCCACGCAGTCGCCGGCGTCCTCGGGCGTGTCAGCCTCCGCCACGCGATGGCCGTCGGCGCGAAGCCGCTCCGCCATGGCCCACCGGGCGGGAACGATCAGGACGCGCTTCGCTGACATCGCTTATTCCGGTGTGGTGGCCGGCGCGGCGGCGGGCTCAACAGCCACCGTGGCCGCAGGGCTGGTCGCCGATTTCACCGCAGCCTCGCCGAGCCACCTGCGCGGGCGCACGCGCTTCAACCCGAACGGTTCGACCGCGTTCGATTCGATGTGCGCCATTGCCGCGTCCAGGTCGTCAGTGACCATGACGAGGTCGAGGTCTTTGGCGCTGACCGATCCGCGCTCTTCGAGATCGCGAAGCAACGCGACGAACGATCGCCAGTACTCGACGCCGATCAGCACCACTGGAAAGCTGCGGATCTTGCCGGTCTGAATGAGCGTGAGCGCTTCGAAGAGCTCGTCGAGCGTGCCGATCCCGCCCGGCATTGCGACGAACGCGTACGAGTATTTGAAGAGAATGACTTTGCGTACGAAAAAGTAGTGGCAGCTCACCCAGCGATCGAGATACTGATTGGGCGCCTGTTCGAACGGCAGCTCGATGTTGCAGCCGACGGACGGCCCGCCGGCATCGCGCGCGCCGCGGTTGGCGGCCTCCATCAACCCCGGTCCGCCGCCCGTCATGACCGTAAAGCCCAGACCGCTGACCCGGCGGCCGACTTCGCGCGTGAGCGCATAGTACGGGTGTGTCTCGCCGAAGCGCGCGGAGCCAAAAATTGTGACGCAGGGACCGGCGAAGTGCAGCGCGCGAAAGCCGCGAATAAACTCGCGGGTCGCACGAAACACGAGCGCCAGCTCCTGGAGCCGCGAATGCGGCCCCTCGAGCATGACGCGATCGGGTTCACTCAATGAATTGCTACTTCTTTCGGGCGCGCGAGCGCATCGTTACTTCTTGCGCGCGCCAAGCGCTTGCAGGCGCGCGGCCAGATCGGCGCCGGCCGTCGCGGTGTTCACGGCCTTGTCGATGTAGAGAATCTTGCCGTCCGGACCGATGTAGAACGTCCAGCGCTGCGCGAAGCCGGCACCGGGCGTTCGAAGCACGCCGTACGCGTCCGCAACTTTCTTCGCCGGATCAGACAGCATCGGGAAGTTCGCCTGTTCCTGTTCGGCAAATGCCTTGTTTGTCGCGGCGTCGTCGACGCTGGCCATGAAATACGCGACGTTGTATTGCTTGATGGTTTCGCCGCTCGACGTAAACGCCTTGCACTCCGCCGTGCAGCCGCCGGTGAACGCCTTCGGGTACCACGCGAGCACGACGAACCGGCCCTTGTAGTCCGCGAGGGAGTGCGTCCTGCCATCTGTGCCCGGCAGGGAAAACGCCGGAGCGGTGTCGCCCACCTTGAGTTCGACGGGTGCCTGCGCCGCGACGACAGTCGCCTGCGGAACGCGGCCAGCGGCCACCGCGAGCCCGAACGCCACCACGAGTGCCAATTTCTTCATGACCAACCCTCCACCTTTAGCCTAACATCTGCTGACTTGGCGAACTTCTACCAGTTGTTCGCAGCCGCGGCCGCGACGTTCCCCGACCGCACTGCCATCGAAGTACTTCGCGACGGGCCGTCGACGCCGGCTCCGGGCGCGTCGAACATTGAAAGCTGGACCTACGCCCAGCTCCAAGCCGACGCCGGCCGATGGTCTGCCTGGCTCGTCGAGCGCGGTGTTCAACCGGGTGACCGCTGCGCGATCCTCGCCGACAACGACGCCCGGTGGATCGGCGCATATTTCGGCGTGTTGCGCATCGGCGCCGTCGCAGTGCCGCTCGACACCAACTACAAGGCGGCTCAGGTCAAAACCGTTGCGGACAACTGCGACGCCCGCGTCATCCTCACGACCAGGAAATACAGCGACGTCGTGGCCGAAGCCGCGCCCGCGCGTATCCGGGCTGACCTCTATTTAGACGCAGACGCGCGCCCCCAGCTGGCGGCGCCTGCCGTTGAGCGCGGATCGGACGATGCCGCTGTAATTCTGTACACGTCGGGTACGACCAGCGACCCCAAAGGCGTCATCCTCTCGCACGGCAATCTCGAAGCCGAGCGCGCGGCGGCATTCAAGATCATCCAGCTCACGGACACCGACGCCGTGCTCGGCGTGCTGCCGCTCTTTCACGCGCTGGCGCAACTGGCCAACCTCCTGCTCCCGCTGATCGTCGGCGGCAAGGTCGTGTTCCTCGAGTCGGTGAGCTCGACGACGCTGCTCAACGCCCTGCAAACGCGCGGCATCACGATCTTTGCGTGCGTGCCGGCGTTCTTCTACCTGATCCATCAGAAGGTCATGGCGGAAGTCGCCAAGCGCGGCGCGCTCAGCCGTTCCGTGTTCCGCGCGATGCTCGCCACCAACGCCTGGCTGCGCGATCACGGCGGCCTCAATCCCGGCAAGCGCTGGTTCGCGAAGGTGCATCACACGCTCGGCGACAGCATGCGCGTGCTGGTCACCGGCGGATCGAAGTTCGACCCCGTCATCGGCCACGATCTCTACGCGCTCGGCTTCACGCTGCTCAACGCGTACGGACTGACGGAAACGACGGGCGGCGCAACCCTCTGCCGGCCGGACGACGCCTGGAACACGTCGGTCGGCGCGCCGATCGAGGGAGTCACGATCGAAATTCGCAAAGATCCCACCGCCACCGGCCGCGAGCATGACGACGGCGAAGTGCTGATTCGCGGGCCGATCGTGATGCAGGGCTACTTCAATCGGCCGGACGCGACCGCGGCAGTGTTGAAGGACGGCTGGCTGCACACCGGCGACCTCGGCTACCTCGACGACAAGGGCCGCCTGCACATCACCGGACGCAGCAAGGAGATCATCGTCCTCAGCTCCGGAAAGAATCTCTACCCGGAAGAGATCGAAGCGCACTACCGGCAATCCGCGCTCATCAAAGAGTTGTGCGTGCTCGGCATGACGAAACCCGGCGAGCCATCGGCCGAGCGGTTGCACGCGGTGATCGTTCCTGACGAACAAGTGATGCAAGAAAAAGGCTTCACCAACATCCGCGAAATCGTGCGGTTCAATATCGAGGGGCTTTCGGTGAGCCTTCCCGCGCACAAGCGCGTGCTCACGTACGACATCTGGACGGACCCGCTGCCGCGAACGTCGACCGGCAAAGTGAAACGGCACGAAGTGGAGCGTCGCGTTCGCGAGCGTGCGGCTGACGACGCGGCGTCGGGCAAGAGCGATCAGAAAGCGCGGCCGATGACCGCCGCCGAAGAGGCCTGGGCGGCGGATGCGGAACGCGCGGGCGCGCTCGCGGCGATTCAGGAGAAGCTCAAGCGGGCGTCGATTCCGCCCGATTCGAATCTCGAGCTGGATCTCACGCTCGACTCCATGGAGCGCGTGGAGCTGCTGACCATGGTCGAGCAGCGGTTCGGCACGCGGGTGGCGCCGGACGCGCGAGCCAGGATTTTCACGGTCCGCCAGCTGGTCGACACGGTCATGGCGTCGGAGTCGAGCGGCGGCTCGCTGAGATCGAGCGACGGCCCCGGCGGCGCTGCGCCGTGGCAGACGGTGCTCGCCGAAGATCCCGGTGGCCGCATCGTCGAGGATCTGAAACGGCAGCATCTGCTCGTTGGCGTGGCTTTCTTCGTCACGGTTCGTACCGTCGGGCTGATTTCGCGAATCTTCTTCAGGTTTCGAAGTTCGGGCGTTGAAAACCTTCCCCATGACGGGCCGTTCCTGCTCTGCCCCAACCATCAGTCCTACATCGACGCGTTTGTCATGCTGGCGGCGGTGCCGTGGCGGCAGTTCCGCCGGCTGTTTTTCGTCGGCGCGTCGGAGTATTTCCAGAGTTGGTTCATGAGCCGCTTCGCGCGTGCGACCAATATCGTGCCGGTGGACTCGAACACGAACCTCATGCGCGCGCTCCAGGCGGGCGCGGCGGGTTTACGGCTTGGGAAAATCCTGGTCCTGTTTCCAGAAGGCGAACGCTCGATCGACGGCGAACTCAAGCCGTTCCGCAAGGGCGCAGCCGTGCTCGCGTCGCAGCTGGATGTGCCGATCGTTCCTGTGGCACTCGACGGACTGTTTCATCTGTGGCCGCGCAGTCGCGGCTTCCAATGGCGCGCGCTGCTTCCCGGCGGCAAGCCCATACGGCTGGCGTTCGGTCCGCCGATCCGGGTGACGCCTGGTGACGAAACGGCGACAGCGGCGGAGTTACGACGATCCATCGAAGGGCTTTTGTCGATGATACGGGCCGAACAGAAGTGATGCGCTACGATCGTCCGCCTATGCGATCTCGACTGGCTGTGCTCCCCACGGCGCTGTTGGCGCTGATCTTTGCAACACCGGCGCTCGCGCAGAACGCCGGGCAGGAGCGTTCGACGATCGGCGCGAAGGCGGGCTCGCAAACGTTCACCCTGCTGGGCAAGTTCTCGGTGTTCGGCGGCATGGGTCTCGACCTGGACGTGATCGGCGACGTGACGGCGCCGGCGCTCGGAACGATCCGCGGGACTTCAGTGGCCATCCAGGGCACGGCGTACCCGGATGTCTACGTGCGTACGCAGCGGCGTCGATATATCGGCGCGTCGTTTGGATTCCGGCCGAAAACCGAGATCATGGCGCGCTACCAGGAAGCCAACAATCCCGCGGCGACGGTTTCGGCCGGCGCCGTCGGCGCAGCCCGCAATGGTTTTGCGGTCGCGGTCGACAACTACAAGGACCGGCTCATCGAGTTCGGCCTTCGCCATTACATGGCGACGCCGAAGCGCGCGCGCCAGTATATTTCGATCCTCGGCGGCATGAAGACCGTCGATGCGCTCGGTATGGAGATGCGGCCGCCTGGCGGCGCGAATCGCACGGCGCTCTATTCGAAGTCGCGGATTCCGTCGATCGGCTTCGAAATCGGCTTCGCGGTCGAATATGGCCACGTCGGCATTTTTCTCGAATCAGGCGCGCGATGGCAGAAGCGGCTCAAGCGCGACGACACGGACCTCGCGCTCTACGAACTCACCGACGTCAACAACACAGGCCCACGCATCTTCATGCCCGCGACGTTCGGCTTACACTTCCGCTTCTAGACCGTTAGCAGGCTGCTGGACACGCGC
>JBKJHW010000122.1:0-14653 GCA_046598935.1 Vicinamibacterales bacterium
TCCCGCGCCTTACCGCTTGGCCACGCCCCAATGAAGTCAACCCGCCGAAACATGGGTTACAACCGCAACCCACAGTGACGTGTCTGGGCCCTGCCGCAAACACCAAAGTTTAGTCGACCGGAGCGCCTAAAGTCCAATCCGGCGGGTGGATTCGCGGCGGCTGAGGGTGCGTGTGACCTGAACCAGCCATCCGGGGCGTTGGAGGGTTTTGGCCGCTCGTGGCCCTGTTTGCTCATTAAACAGGCCAAAAACCGCCGATCCGGATCCCGTCATGGCTGCGACCTGGGCGCCGGCGCGGTAACAAGCCTCAATCATTTCCGCGACCTCAGGATGCCGCCTCGCGACCGGCGCCTCGAGATCGTTCGCGATGACGAGCGGGTCGGTCGGCCAGCCGAGATAAACCTCGCGAGACCGTTCCGTCGCCGGCCCGGACAGGCCGGCCGCTCGGTCCTCATCGAGCCAGCGGTAGGCGTCCTTCGTCGACACGCCAAACGAAGGCTTGATGATCACGACACCCAACCTGTCGGCATCGTCGACCGGATACAGCTCGTCGCCGCGGCCGGCGCCGAGAGCCGTGCCGCCGACGACAAAAAACGGCACGTCGGAGCCAAGCGACGCCGCGACGCGCAGCAAGGCCTTGGGCGCCAACTTGAAACCCCAGAGTTCGTTGAGCGCGACTAACGCACCGGCGGCGTCAGCGCTTCCACCGCCGAGCCCCGCCTCGTGCGGAATGGCCTTCTCGAGCCGGACATGCGCGTCGCGCGGTTCGCCGCTCTTGCCCGCCGCTGACCAGAGTGCGCGCGCGGCCTTCCAGACCAGGTTGGTTTCGTCCGCCGGGACTCCCGGAGCGCGCGTCTGCAGCGCGAACTGGCCGCGCCGCTCGGACACGACAAGCGTGTCGGTGAGGCCCACGTTCTGCATCAGCGTGCGTACGTCGTGAAATCCGTCGGCGCGCGCCGGACCGACGCGGAGTGTCAAATTGATTTTCGCGGCGGGACGCACCGTGATCGAGCGCACTACTTTTCACCCAGCGGACCGATGGCGCGCAGTTCGGCGAGCGTCATCGGCTGAAAGTCGCCGGGCACATCAACCGTGAATGCCTTTTCTGACAGTTCCGTGTTCACGAAGATCTGCCCGATTTCCATCGAGATATCGATCGCGACGTTGCCCGGCGCGCTGAGAATGCGCGCGCGACTCGGCCAGGTGCCGAGATACTCGCGATACTCAATCAACGCGTCCGCACGCTCACCGGCGGCGACGCGCCAGGCGGCGCCGTTTTTTCTGAGCAACGCGCGGCGTCCGCCGCCAAGATCGATGACGATGTCACCGCCGAGTTGTCCACCGGCGGGCACGTGGGCCGGAAACTCAGTGCCGCCACTCCCGGATCCTGCAACGCACCCCGACAGCACATCCACCCAATCCGCCGGTGCGAAACGCAAGCCGATCAGCGCGTTGACGATGTCGGCAACGGGCGCGACGAGGACGCGATGGTCGCGCGGGAGAGTGAGCGTGGCGCGCTCGGCGCGGCCGGCGAGTATGAAGATCGGCCCGCCGATCGGCGCGACGGCAAGCAGCCGGATGCGCCCGTCGCGCGTCATCGCGCCCTGCAGCGTGACCCGCCGCAACTGTTCCGTGCCGACGCGGCCATCAAGCACGATTTCGGCGCTGTAGTTCGCCGCCGAGCGGCAGGCGCCGATCGTCGTCTGCCAGATGGCGGCGGCCTCTGGGGTTGGAGTAACCACGCCCGTGGGAAACGCGAGCCGCGGCGCCGGCGCGCAAGCGACGGCCGCCGCAATCAGTATCGCGACAGCCAATTTCGCAATCACCCCTCTGGCAGTTATCAATCTCACAATTTTCAACTGGCGCTTACTTGATGAGCGCGCGTGCCGCGTCGCGTTTCTTGGTCACCGCGGCGATATCGATCCCGTCACGATCACCGGCGAGCGCGCGCGTCCACGCATCAGCCGCGTCCTTGTAGCGTTTCGCCGCGAAGTACGCCGAGCCGAGGTGGTCCTGCACGAGCGATGACGTCTCGGCGAGGCGCGTGGCGCGCTCGAGCGGCTCGACGGCCTCGGCGGTCTTGCCCTGTTTGAACAGTGCCCAGCCCAGCGAGTCGAGATACGAGGGATTGGACGGCTGCTCGGCCAGCGCGCGTTGAATCAGCGCGATCGCTTCGTCGAGCTTCTGCTCGCGATCGGCCAGCATGTAGCCGAGCGCGTTCAGCGCGACATCGTTCTTGGGCTCGCGCTGCAGGAGGTCGCGCAGCACGCGCTCGGTGCGGTCGTATTGGCCCGCCGCCTGGTACGCGTTCGCGAGCGACATCGATGCAAAGCTGAGAAACTCCGCGTCGCCTCGCTCCGGCGGCGCCGCGCGCAGCGCCTCGTACACGGGCTCGAGCACGCCGATGGCGGATCTGAAATCTCCAGAGCGGTCGTACGCCTCGGCGAGCAGCATCACGCCTTCGGGATAGCCCGGATTATCGGCCAGGAAATTCCGAAGCACCGGAATCGCTTTGTCGAGACGATTGAGACGCACGCCGAGACGGCCGAGCGTCAGCTCCGCTCCCGGATCGCGGGCGCCGGCCAGCGCCTGCTCGAGGTGGCCGGCGGCATCGTTCATCAACTGCGTCTGCCGCGATCCCGGCTGAAGGCCTTCCGCGACGGCCGACTGCACGAGGCCGAGGATGCGATGCGCTTCGCGATCGTTCTTGTCGAGCGAGAGCGCAGTCTCGGCTTCGCCGATCGATTCGTTGGGTTTGCCGGCGCGGGCGTAGAGGCCCGCCATCTCCGCATGAATCGTCGAGGATCGCGGCTCGAGCTCGGCGGCGCGCTTGTATGCGGCGAGCGCGCCGGCAACATCGCCCTTGCCTTCGAGCGTGCGGCCTTGGATGAAATAGAAGTACGCGTCCGACAGGCCCGGACCGCCAGCCTGGAGCGTCACCGACAACAACACGCTCGCAACGCTCATTCCGAGGAGCATGGAGATATCATAGTGCCGCTATGGCCGTTGATCCGGAACTTCTCAGCATCCTCGTGTGTCCCGAGTGCAAAACGCCGGTGACGCTCGTCAAGAACGACACGGCGCTCAAATGCGGAACGTGCCGCCGGGTCTATCCGATCAAAGACGACATCCCGGTGATGCTCCTCGACGAGGCTACAGTCGAGGCGTGATCGCGTAACGCTTGGCCGCACATCCCGATCCGCACATCCTGCTGGTCCGCCTGCGGCTCGTCGGCGACGTGGTCTTCACGACGCCGCTCATCTCTGCGCTGCGCCGCCGCTTCCCCGCAGCGAACCTGACGTACCTCGTCGAATCGGCCGCGGCGCCGATCGTGCAGCACAATCCGTATCTGTCTGAAGTCATCGTCGCGCCGCATCGCCGCGGCGCCGGCAGGATTCTCGACGACGTTCGTCTGGCGCGGGCGCTTCGGAAGAGGCGCTTCGATATCGCGCTCGATCTGCACGGCGGGCCGCGCGGCGCCTGGCTGACATGGGCGAGCGGCGCGAAGACGCGCATCGGCTACGACATCAAGGGCCGCTCCTGGATGTACACGAAGGTCGTGCATCGCCCGCGCGAACTGCGGCCCAGGCATTCGGTGGAGAACCAGTGGGACGTGCTGTCCGCGCTCGACGGCGCGTTTGCGCCGGGGCCGGATCGGCGGCTCGACCGCGTGCTGATCCCGGTGAACGCTGAGGCGGCCTCGGCCATCGCAGCCAAACTCTCGTCGTGGGGCGTCCAGCCTCCCGCGCGCCTCATCCTTATTCATGTGAGCGCCGGAAACCCGTTCCGCCGATGGCCGGCGGCGGCTTTCGCCGAGTTGGCCGCGTCCCTGGTGTCGGCCGCGCCCGATCGGTGGGTGATCTTCACGGGCGGTCCGTCAGACCGCGAGGCGACGTCGGGAGTGCTTCAACAGGCGAGAGTGCTGGTGGGCGCGCCTTCGCCCTCAGCTTCCGCCCACGCTAGGGCTCAGCCTGACAAGTCGGCCCGGCTCATCGACGGTGAGGCCCTTTCGCTTCCTGAGCTTCGCGCGCTTTGCGAGCGCGCGGCGCTCTACATCGGCGGCGACAGCGGTCCCCTGCACATGGCGTCGGCGTCCGACGTGCCGATCGTCGGCCTCTTCGGTCCGACGCTTGCGGAACGCTCTGCACCGTGGCGGCCTCCCGAAGTACCATCTGTGAGCGTTGACGCCGGCGCGCTGCCGTGCCGTCCGTGCGATCAGCGCGTGTGCGCGCCCGGCGATTTCCGGTGCCTCACGACGCTCGGCGCCGCGGCGGTGGTGGCCGCCGCCGAGCGCATGTTGTCCGCTCGAACTGGAGACCCTGTTTCATGAATTCTGGGAAAGCAGGCTGGTCGCTCGAACGCATCGGGTTCGTCCTGCTCGCCGCCGGGCTGGGGTTGATTCAATTCACGATCCAGGCGGAGTCGGTCTTGGCGCTGGCGGCGATTGTCTGGCTCGCGCTCCTTGTTCAAGACCTCAAAGGTTCAGGCGTTCAAGCGTTCCGCGTTCCACGGTTCTTCTGGCCGCTGCTCGCCCTGGTGACGCTGTCGTTGATCAGCTCTGCGATGTCCGCAGACCCGATGTACTCCCTCGAACGCGCGAAACAATTTCTTCTCTTCCTCGTCGTGCCGGTCACGATGCGACTTGCGCGGGGCAACCGCGCCGGCACGGCGATCGACGTCATCATCGCGCTCGGGTCTGCCGCCGCGATCGTCGGCATCATTCAGTGGGCTGCGCTGGGGTATGACGAAGCGAAGCGGCCGCGGGGTTCGCTCGGCCACTGGATGACGTACTCGGGGATCCTGATGCTCGTGGCGTGTGCGGCGGCGTCGCGGCTGATCTTCGTCAAGACGACCGGGAACTGGGTGTGGCCGGCGGTCGCGGTCCCATCCCTGATCGTTGCGCTCGTCGCGACGTACACGCGGAACGCGTGGATCGGCAGCGTTGCCGGCATCAGCGCCCTGCTCGCCTTCAGGAGCAAGCGTCTGCTGTTGGCGCTTCCGGTGTTCATGGTCGTGGTTGGCGTACTTGCGCCCGCGAGCATTCGCGAGCGCGCCTTGTCGACTTTTGATCCTCACTTTCCCGGCAATCAGGATCGCATTGCGATGCTCCAGGCCGGCGTGGCCATCGTGAAGGACCACCCGATTTTCGGCGTCGGCATGAACATGATGCCGCGCGAGTACTTGAGATACCGCACGCTGGAGGCCGTCGACTCGGCCGGCGCGACGCTGCCTGAGACGCGCTCGCATCTGCACAACGTGCCGATGCAGATCGCGGCCGAACGCGGACTTCCGGCCCTGGCCGCGTGGTTGTGGTTTGTCATCGCGGCGTCCGTCGGCCTCTGGCGGCTGCTTCGTGACGGCAACCAGAAAGCCGTCGCCGGCGCCGGGTTTGCCGCGCTGATCGCGATGGTGACGGCCGGCCTCTTCGAGCACAATTTTGGCGACTCGGAATTCCTGATCCTGTTCCTCGCGTTGATCACGCTGCCGTTCGCCGCTGAAGATCGCAACCAGGCATCCGTATGACCGAATCCTCGCTGGCCGCGCGTTTCTTGGGTTGCCCAGTCGCCATCATCGGTGACGTCATGCTCGATCATTTCTTGATAGGGCGGGCCGACCGGATCTCGCCCGAGGCGCCCGTGCCGATCGTCCGTCTCGAACGCGAAGAGTTCCGGCTTGGCGGCGCCGGGAACGTCGCCGCGAACATCGCGTCGCTCGGCGGCGTGCCCAAGCTTGCCGGCGTCGTCGGCCACGACGAAGCGGCGAACCGGCTCAAGGCCGCATTGCGCGACGCGGGGCTTGCCGACACAGCGGTCGTCACGGACCCGCGCAGAAGCACGACAGAGAAACTGCGTGCGGTCACCGAGCGCCACCTGCAAGTGGCGCGGATCGATCGAGAGTCAACATCGCCGATTTCAGGCGATGGGCTGCAGGCGCTGCTCGCTGCGGTGGTCAGCCTGTCGCCGGCCAGGGCCGTGGTCCTGTCGGACTACGCGAAAGGCGTGATCACCGAAGGGATCGTCGCTGCGGCAACCTCGCTCGCGCGCGCCAATCGCTGCCCGCTCCTCGTCGACCCGAAGGTGCCGCACGCCGGCTTCTACCGCGGCGCCACGGTGATCACGCCGAACCATCGCGAAGCGGAAGCCATGAGCGGGCACGCCATTCTTTCGCCCGCCGACACGCGCGAAGCGGCGCAGCTGATTCACGACGCGAGCGGCGCGTCGGTGGTCATCACACGCGGCGAGCACGGGATGTATGTGTTCGACACGAGTGGCGGCACGACGAAAGAGGCGACGCTTCCGGCCGCCGCGCTCGAAGTCGCCGACGTTACCGGCGCCGGCGATACGGTGATTGCGGCGCTGGCCCTCAGCATGGCCTGCGGCGCGACGCTGACGGAAGCCGCTGATTTTGCGAACCGCGCGGCCGGAGCGGCTGTCAGCCGGTTCGGAACCGTGGCCGTCACCCTCGCTGATCTCGACTAGGTCGCGTACGAACTCTATCTACATGCGCCTTTGATTCCCGCCAGCCAGATCTCCGGCAGGCGCCCGCTGCGGATTTCGCTCAACTTTGCATCGAACGCCGGCAGTTTCCGTTTTTGCAGCACGCAGACCGGCACCGCGTTGCGCGCGCTGATCTCCTCAATGTCCTGCGGGCGAGCCATCACGTATAGCGCGACCTCGCGATCGATGAGCGCGGTCATCGCGTCGGGGTCGAAGACCTGAGCGACCGGACGTCCGAGGTAATAGGTCATGCTCGGCAGCTGAGTCTTGTAGTGCGCGACGATTGATGAGCCGGCGTGCTCGCGTAGCCATTCGCTCATCGGCGCGACGGGCTTGAACACCTCGAACGGCCGCATCACGAACAACACGAGCAGCCAGTTCGCGACGACGACCGTCACCGCGAGCGTCGTCGCGATCCTGAGGAGCGGCGCGCGAAAAGCGAGGACGGCCGCCGCTGTCCCGCCGGCAAGCAGCGCGGCGCCGACCAGCGCGGCCTGTTCAAGATTCGGAATGGCACTCGACAGCCACGTCAGCTGAATGGCGAGGAGGCCGACCGCGGCTAAAATCACGCCGGTCAGCACGGCGCCTCCGCGCGCCAGCTGGCCGACCTTGTCTTTCCACAGACCGGCACTCGTGTCGATCGACCGCGCAATGAGGACGCCGATGAGCGCCGCGATCGCCGGCGCAGCGGGAAAGATATACAGATCCTGTTTCGTCTTCGAAAGCGTGAACACTCCGGCGAATACAAAGATCCACACGATCATCAGGCGGAGATCCGGCCGTCGTTCGCGCCATGCGAGCCACACCGCCGCCGGCAAAAATAGCGACCAGGGCGTGAGATCCGAGAGAAGCACGGGGATGTAGAACCACGGGCTCCGGCTTTGGGACCCATACGTTTCCGTGTACCGGCCGAGATTTTCGCCGATGAAGAAGCCGCGAATATGCGTCCAGCCGCTCTGCCAGTAATCAGCGATGTACCACGGCGCGACGATGGCGAGGATGATCAGCACGCCGGTGGGAATCATCATCACGCGCAGATCGCGGAGCGTTCTCGTCATGGCCAGGTGAATAAGCAGCGCGATCGCCGGTAACGCAAGCGCGACCGGTCCTTTCGTGAGCGTCGCCAGGCCGATCGCGGCGTACATTCCGATCAGCGCGAGCCGGCGTCGGGCGGGATTCGCCTCCGCCAGCACGTAACACATCAACGCCAGAGCCAGAAACGCGGCGAAGTAGATGTCAATGAAGATGCGGCGGCTCCAGAGCATCACTCGGGGCGCCGAGGCGAGCACCAGGGCCGCGATCACGCCGGCGTTCGGGCCGCCGAGCGTGCGGCCGATCACGAATGTCGCGCCGATGAGCAGCAGCGCGCCGAACGCGATCGCGACCCGTTCGGCCGTCACGCTGACGCCCATCACTTTGTAGAAGCCGGCGACGATCCAGTAGCTGAGCACCGGCTTGTTGAAGCGCGGCTGCCCGTTGAAGCTGGGGTTCACGTAGTCGCCGCTCTCGACCATCTGGCGCGGCGTCTCGACGTAGAAGGCCTCGTTGGCATCCCAGATCGTGGAGCCGCCGGGGTCTACGAACAACAGAATCGCGGACGCGACGAGCAGGGCCTTCAGCGCATTCATGTGTTCAGTGGCGGAAGTGCCTGTGACCGGTGAACACCATCGCGAGGTTGTGCTCGTCAGCCGCGGCGATGACGTCGGCATCCTTCACCGAGCCGCCGGGCTGCACAACCGCGGTCGCGCCCGCCGCCGCCAGCGCGTCGAGCCCGTCGCGAAACGGGAAGAACGCATCGGACGCCACGACGGAACCGCGTAGCTTGTCGGCGGCCTTCATGACGGCAACCTTCACGGCGTCCACGCGGCTCATCTGGCCGGCGCCCACTGCCAGCGTCCGCGCCATGTCCCTATCAGCCGAGGCGAACAGGATCGTGTTCGACTTCACGTGCGCGCAGACTCGCCACGCGAAGCGCAGTGCCTCCCATTCCGCGGCAGTGGGCAATCGTCGCGTGACGACCTTCGGTTCTTCCGGCGCATGCGGCCACGGGTCGCGCGCTTCGCCGACGGTATCGCGCCCCTGAACGAGCCACGCGCCGAGAATGCTGCGCGCGTCGAATGCATGTTCGAGCCCGTCGAATGTCGCGGTAACGACGCGCATGTTGGGTTTGGCCGAGAGGACCTTCAGCGCTTCGCCGGTTGGTTCGATCGACGGCGCGATGACGGCTTCAATAAATGATGACGTGAGCGCCTTCGCGACGTCGACGGTAATCGGCCGATTGAGTCCGACGATCCCGCCGAAGGCCGAGAGCGGATCCGCTGCGCGCGCGCGGAGATACGCGTCGGCCGCATCGGCGCCGGTCGCGACGCCGCATGGATTCGTGTGTTTGATCACCACGGCAACCGGCTCGGTAAATTCCAGCGCGATGCGGGCCGCCGCATCGAGATCGAGCAGGTTCGTATAGGAGAGTTCCTTGCCCTGGAGCACCTGTGCACCCGTGAACCCGCGCACCTGCGCACCCGTGGACCCGTGCACCTGTGCCCCCGAGCCGTAGAGCGCCGCCTTCTGATGAGGGTTCTCGCCATACCGGAGGTCCCGGACCTTCATGAGCGACGGCGTGAACGCTGCCGGTAGCGCGTCGTTGCCGCGCTCCCTCACGAATTGTTTGCCGTCATGCCGAACTTCGCCAAGCGTCGCGGCGATCATCGTGTCGTACGCAGCCGTATGACCGAGCGCTTTGCGCGCCAAATCGAATCGGAGCGCCTCGCCGGCGCTGCCCTGGGCATTTCCATTTTCAAGCGCGCCGGCGACCCGCTCGTAATCCGCCGGATCGACCACCACGAGCACGTCGTGGAAGTTCTTCGCCGCGGCCCGCACCATGCTCGGTCCGCCGATGTCGATCTCCTCGATCAGCGCGTCGAACGCCAGGTTCGGCTTGGCGGCCGCAGCCGCGAATGGGTAGAGGTTCACGACGACAAGATCAATGGGCGTGATGCCAAGACGATCAAGTGCCTCGAGGTCATCCGGCCTATTGCGTCGCGCGAGAATCCCGGCATGAACCTTCGGATGCAGCGTCTTCACGCGGCCGTCCATCATCTCGGGAAATCCGGTGACGTCGGAAACATTGACGACAGGTAAACCCGCTTCGGCCAACGCTTTAGCCGTACCGCCCGTTGACACGAGCTCGCAACCGAGCGACGCCAATCGCTTCGCGAACGGGACCAATCCTGACTTGTCTGAAACGCTTATGAGTGCTCGCATGGCCCCAATTGACAACTCTTATCCGCCAGCATAGGCTCTGTTCCTGACGGAAGCGGGCAAGCGTCGAAAGAAGGGACCGCGTGGTTGCGGTCCTTTTCTGTTTATCGCCCTGTAAGGAAAAGTACGATGTCGCGAATTGTTGGTAAGGTCAAGTGGTTCAACAACGCTAAAGGGTACGGGTTTATCGAGCGCGAAGGTGGCAACGATGTGTTCGTCCACTTCTCGGCCATCCAGGGCGCCGGCTTCCGGACGCTCGAAGAGGGCCAGCCGGTCGAATTCGAAATCGTCGACGGTCCGAAAGGCCCGCAGGCGGGCCACGTCACCAAAGCGAACTGAACTACCTTGGTTGGAGGCCGGACGAACATCCGGCCTCCCGCCTTTCCACCGAGCAAGCCCCGCCAGCCAGTTCTTCAACAAAAGAATTCCAGCAAGACCTAACGAATCAAAAACCAGATAAGCGGCAGCCAGAGCTCCCTGGCAAACGGCACAGGCTTGCCGTCGATCAGCACTTCCGAGCCCGGCACTCCCCCAACAAGGTCGTAGAGATCGCGAATCCGAACCGGTTGCTCGCCTGGAAAATACGTCACGAGATGCCGGAACGTGGCGCCCTCTCCGACATCTTTATGCTCATCCGCGCCGGCAGCCAGCTCGATCGCCTTCGCGTAGTTCTCACCCTCGAAGCGCGGAAATGAAATCGTGATGGAAAAAGGCAGGGACGACGCGCCGAAGATCGCCTCGCGCAGCTCCGGATGGAGCGCAGCCAATTCCGCCTCTGAGGGCTGTTCGGACAGATCCGCGTAAGGCCAGAACCTGTCGAGCGGACGGTGCGTCGGCTGGTCAGGCAGCACGCGGTCCGGGATTTTGGGCATCTAGAAGATGGCAGCCACCGAATTGGCCGCGAGCGTGAGCAATTGGCCGGGCATCACACCCAAGTAGAACACGCCCAGCACCGCAACAAAAAGCCCAACCTTGACCGGAAGCGACAACGCCGGCCGCTGCCCCACCGCATGCTCGTCGACCATGTACATCATGACGACGATGCGCAGGTAGAAGAACACAGAGACGACGCTCGTGAGAACACCGAGGATCGCCAGGGCGATCAGGTTTTCCTGGATCGCGGCATTGAAGATGTACCACTTCGCGATGAAGCCCACTGTCGGCGGGAAACCGCCCAGCGAAAGCAGGAACACTGTGAGCAGCGCGGCTACGCCGGGCCGGTCTTTACCCAACCCGGCGAAATCCCTCACGTCGTCATGCGGCCGATCCTGCGACGAGAGCGCGGCGAGAATGCCGAAGGCGCCGAGGTTGGTCAGCGCGTACGAAACGAGATAGAAGAGGATCGAGGCCTTCCCCGCCGCATTCGCGGAGACCAGGCCGACGAGCAGGAAGCCGCCATGCGCGATGCTGGAGTACGCGAGCATTCGCTTCACGCTCGTCTGCGCCACGCCGACCACCGTGCCGAGGATCATCGTCAACCCCGCGATGGCTGAAATCACGGGCACCCATTCGCCGCGAAGCGGTTCGAAGGACGAGAGAAATACGCGAATGAAGGCTGCAAAGGCTGCGGCCTTGACGCCCGTGGACATGAAGCCCGTCACGAGTGTCGGGGCGCCCTGGTACGCATCGGGCGCCCACATGTGGAACGGCACAGCGGCGACCTTGAAGCAGAAGCCGACCATGAGGAACACCATCGCGAGGATCATGAGCAGATTCGGCTCGAGCGCGGTCGCCGCGATGCGGAGGCCCAGTTCGTCGAGCTTCGTCGTGCCGGTGGCCGCGTACGCGAAGGCGATGCCGTAGAGGAAGAACGCGCTGGAGAACGCGCCGAGCACGAAGTACTTGAAGCCCGCTTCGGCCGAATCTTCGCTCGACCGTTTGATCGCCGTGAGCACGTAGACGCCGAGCGACATGATCTCGAGCGCGAGGAAGATCACGAGAAGGTCCTTCGACGATCCCATGAGCATCATGCCGGAGATCGAGAAGAGCATCAGCGTGTAGTACTCGCCGGTCGGCAGACCGTCACGTTCCGCCGGGCCCATCGACAGGAGCACCGTCAGGATGCCGATCGCGCAGATCGTGACGTTGAAGAACAGCGAGAAGTTGTCGGCCGACACCACACCGAACCCGGTCAGGTTGCGGTTCCACAGGAGGACGGACGACGCGAGCGCGCCAATGAGGCCGATGATGGCGAGCGCGCCCATCGGCATGTCTTCGTTCTTGCGGCGGAACGCCTCCGCCAGCATCACGGCGCACGCCGAGAGCACGACGATGACCACGGGGACGATGGCGGTGAAATCGTTCATCTGCATCACCGGTTCTCCGCGTTCATCTGGACGTTAGCGCCGACCACATGCTCGACGACCTTCCGCACCGACGCTTCCATCGGCTTGAGGAAAATGTTCGGCATGACGCCCATGAGGATCGCCACGGCGATGACCGGCACGATCACGACCCACTCGCGCGCGCTGAGATCCCGCAGTCCGGCGTTCTTCGGATTGGTGATCGGCCCGTAGTTCACGCGCTGGAACATCCACAACATGTAGACCGCCGAGAGAATCACGCCTGTGGCGGCAATCACCGCGAACCAGTGGCTGATCTGCGTACTGCGGAACGCGCCGAGCAGGATCAGGAACTCGCCGATGAATCCGTTCATGCCCGGGAGCGCAATCGACGCCAGCGTGACGAGCAGGAACGCGGCGACAAGCTTCGGCGTGACGGCCTTGAGGCCGCCGTACTCGGCGATGAGCTTCGTGTGGCGCCGATCCGACAGCATGCCGACGATCAGGAACAGCCCGCCGGTTGAGATGCCGTGCGCGAGCATCTGGAATACGGCGCCCTGCACGCCCTGCACGTTGAGGGCGCAGAGGCCCAGCACGACGACGCCGAGGTGGCTCACGGACGAATACGCCACGAGCTTCTTCATGTCGGGCTGCACCATCGCGACGAGCGCGCCGTAGACGATGCCGATGACCGCGAGCGTGGCGATGACCGGCGTCCACTGCAGGGCCGCGATCGGGAACAGCGGGAACGCGAAGCGCAGCAGGCCGTAGGTGCCCATCTTCAGCAGCACGCCGGCGAGGATGACCGAGCCGGCCGTCGGCGCCTGCACATGAGCGTCCGGCAGCCACGTGTGGAACGGGAACAGCGGAACCTTGATGGCGAAGGCCACCGCGAACGCGAGGAAGAACCACGTCTGCATCTGGACGGGCACGTTGATCGCGTAGAGATCGGCGAGATCGAAGCTCACCACGCCGGTGACGGCCTGGTGGTAATAGGCGAGCGCAATGATCGCGAGCAGCATCAGGACGCTGCCGGCCATGGTGTAGAGCATGAACTTGATCGACGCGTAAATGCGCTTCTCGTAGCCCCAGATGCCGATGAGGAAATACATCGGGATCAGCATCGCGTCCCAGAAGACGTAGAAAAGAAAGAGATCGAGCGAGACGAAGACGCCAATCATCGCGGCTTCGAGTATCAGCATGAAGAACGAGAACAGAGCCACTCGGTCGGTGACCGATTCCCAGGAGCTCAGCAGCGCAATCGGCGTGAGGAACGTCGTCAGCACCACGAGGAGCAGGCTGATGCCGTCAATCCCGATGTGGTACGAGATCCCGAAGTCCGGGAGCCAGCGGTAGCGCTCGACGAACTGGTACTCGGCCGAACTGGCGTCGAAGTGCAGCCACATGTAGATGCTCAGCGCGAACGTGATCAGCGACACGGCGAGGGCGAGCTGGCGCACGGCGTTGTCGCGGCCCTTGCCCATAAGGAGCACGAGCACCGCGCCAATGACGGGCAACGAAACGAGCAGCGTCAGCACGGGCATCGTCATCGCATCCACACTCTGAGGTAGTAGCCGACGATTACGACAAGGCCGGCAAAGAACGACATCGCGTAGGCGCGGACCGACCCGGTCTGGAGGCGGCGCAGCACCGCGCTCCAGCCGCGAACCACCAGTCCGACGGCGTTGACCGTGCCGTCGATGATGCCGGCATCGACGCCGCGCCAGAGAACACCTGACGACACGCGCTTGATGGGCTGGACGATCACGGCGTCGTACAACTCGTCGACGTAGTACTTGTTCAGCAGGAGTCTATGAACGCCGCTGAACCGCGCGGCCGTGGCGTCCGCGAGTTCGGGCTTGCTGTAGAAGAAGACGGTCGCGAGCCCGATGCCGAGCACCGCGACAAGAACCGAGACGCCCATGAGCGTCAGTTCCATCTTCGTCTCCGGGTGGTCCCCTTCCGCCGGGTTCTCCGCGTTCTCCGCGAGAGCCGGCTCGGCGATTGCGGCGGCTTCCGCGCCTTCCGCGCTCACCGCGTGAGCTTCGAAGCTCGGCTCGAGATACGACTCGATCTTGTTGTGGCCGCCGAGCGCGTGCGGCACTCCGACGTAGCCGGCGACAACGGAGCCGGCAGCGAGGATCACCAGCGCGATGGCCATGGCCGCGGGAGCGTCATGGAGATGCCGGTGCGCCGGTGCCGCGTGCGCATGGTGCTGCTGGTGCTCAGGTGCATCGTGCGAAGCGGTTCGGCTCTCCCCGAAGAAGCACATGTAAAGCAGACGGAACATGTACGTCGCGGTGAGGAATGCCGTCAGCACCGCGAGCACCCACAGCACGGTGTGGCCGCTCTGGAATGTCTTCCAGAGGATTTCGTCTTTCGAAAAGAAACCTGAGAGCAACGGCACGCCGGCAATTGCGAGCGTGCCGATCAGGAAGGTCCAGAACGTGATCGGCAATTCCTTGCGGAGACCGCCCATCTTGCGGAGGTCCTGCTCGCCGTGAAGCGCGTGTATCACTGCGCCGGATCCGAGGAACAGCAGCGCCTTGAAGAACGCGTGCGTGTAGAGATGAAAGATGCCGCCCGTAAACGCGCCGACGCCCATCGCGAGGAACA
>JBKJHW010000026.1:0-15659 GCA_046598935.1 Vicinamibacterales bacterium
CCAGTCGGTGGATCCGGCGAGCTCGCCCGGATCCGGCGCGATCGGCTGCGCGCGCGCAAACGACGCCGCGGCCGCAGAAAAATCTCCGCGTGCGTGCTGGACGATGCCGAGGTGATACCAGATGCCGTAGATCGAGCTATCGATGGTGCTGCCGCGCGTGAGATCGGCCAAGGCCTTGTCGAATTCGCGTACGGATAAATATCGATGCCCGCGCCACCGCAGCAGCAGCGCGTTGTTCGGCTCGATCTCGAGGCCGCGCGTAAATGTCGCAATCGCTTCACGGAACTGCCGCGCGCCGGATTGCGCCACGCCGAGGTCAACGATACGGGCTACGCTCTGCGGCTCGGCCGCGAGCGCCGCCTTCGCTTGCGTGATCGCCTCGGTATCCGGCAGCGAGCGATACTCGACACCCGCCGCCGACCGGTACTGGACTGGTTGCGCGGTGGTTTGGAATGCCGCGAGCGAGGGCCCAAACAAGATTGCCGCGCCGAGCACAAACGTCAGGGAGTTTCGCGTCATGGTCTACACCAAAAGGAAATGTTTCATCGGACCTTGAGAATACCGCGGAGTCGGATCGACAGCGTGGCGACGACCAGCGCGAACGTGGCTACGGCAAACAGCCTTCGCATCGCTAGATCCTAAGGGCTTTCACCTTGGGGGGCCATGGAGGGCCGTGGAGTTCTTCTTTTCTAAAGGGGGTGAAAAATAGATTGGTCTTCCCCATGGCCCCCCATGGCTCCCCAAGGTTGGAATGCTTGGCGCAACGATTGCAGTTGGTCTGGGCATGACAGCTGTTCTTCATCCGGATAATGGGCCGGTCCTAAACGCGGCGGTTGAAGTTCACCGGCGTCTCGGGCCTGGACTTCTCGAGTCCAGTTACAAAGCCTGCCTGGCCTACGAGCTCCAACGCAGCCGAATTCCGTTTCAGATTGAAGTTGCCGTTCCGCTGACTTACCGAGAGATCCGTCTCGATTGCGGCTACAGGCTGGATTTCCTGGTGAATGACGACCTCATCCTCGAAGTGAAAAGCGTCGCGCACATCGAACCTGTGCACGTCGCGCAGGTCATGACCTACCTTCGACTCTCTGGCGCGCGCCAGGCGTTCCTGATGAACTTCAACGCGATCTCGCTAACGGCCGGCCTCCGGAGCTTTGTGGGAAAGGGGAACGGAGTTCCCAGCGAGCAGCCTCTCGGGTAGCACGGACCCAGAGCTTTCCACCTTGGGGGGCCATGGAGGGCCGTGGAGTTCTTCTTTTCTAAAAGCCTTTGAAAAATAGATTGGTCTTCCCCATGGCCCTCATGGCCCTCCAAGGTTAGATGCTCTGGCGCAACGATTGCAGTTGGTCTGGCCTGCCGACCACACCTCGTTGCCGCGCGTCGGTCGGACCAACGGCTGGCGCTCGGCCACCGGCACCTTCTTCCGGCGCCGGCGTTTCACCTGCAGTTTCTCTTCCGCGTACAGGCGATCGACGCGCTTGTGATTGACGCGACGACCGGCCTGACGCAGTTTCAGATAGATCATCCCCGCGCCGTACCGTCGATGCCGATGGGCCAGCGCGACGATCTCGGTGCGGAGCTCCCCATTCCGATCAGGGCGTGGTGTGTAACGCAACGCCGACGCGCTCATGTGCACGACCGTAAGCGCCCGTCGCTCGCTCAGGCCCCCAGTCACCATTTCGCGCACCACCTCCCGACGAGCTGGTGCGGTTACCATTTTTTTCGCAGCACCTCGCGGGTCACCTCGTTTTCCAGCAAGGCATCCGCGAGCAATTTCTTGAGCCGCGCATTTTCAATCTCCAGCTCTTTCAAACGCTTGGCGTCCGAAATGCTCATCCCGCCGAATTTGCTTCGCCAGAGGTAGTAGCTCGACTCCGACACGCCGTGCCGTCGGCAGAGATCCTTGACGGGCAGCCCCGCATCGACCTCGCGGAGAAATCCCACAATCTGCGCTTCCGTAAATCGCTTCTTCATCGTCCGACCCTTTTCGTTAGGCCGGACTCTAAACCTAAACGCTACTCAATTGCGGGGGGACGTCGTCTCGGGTAGCACGGACCCAGAGCTTTCCACCTTAGGGGCCATGGAGGGCCGTGGAGTTCTTCTTTTCTAAAGGGGTGAAAAATAGATTGGTCTTCCCCATGGCCCCCCATGGCCCTCCAAGGTTAGATGCTCTGGCGTTGGAAGCTCTTGCACGACAATACCCTCATGGTGAGAGCTGTACTTGTCCTGTCTCTTGCAGTCGCCGCACAAACAAACTCTCCACGCTTCGAGCCCGTCCAGCCGGAACTTTTCTCAACGCCCGGCGCGTTCCTCAACGCGTGGGCTGATTACGATCTCGACGGCGATCCGGATCTCTATGTGGGATTCAACGGCGCCGCGAATCGCTTGTACAGAAATGACGCCGGCACGTTCGTCGATGCCGCTGCGGACGCCGGTCTTTCGGAGGCGCGCGCAGTCCGCGCGGCGGCGTGGGGCGATTTCGATGCCGACGGTGATCCGGATCTTCTCGTCGGCTTCACACCCGGGCCCGCGTCACTGCTGAAGCTCTATCGCAACGACCGCGGCCGTTTCACGGATGTCGCCGCCGCCGCGGGTCTCGGCATGTTGACCGGCGCGGTTCGCCAGCCCGTGTGGGTCGACTACGACTCCGATGGCGACGCCGATCTCTTCGTGGCCTTCCGTGACAAAGCGAACGCGCTCTATCGAAACGATCGCGGCGTGTTCACCGACGTCGCGGCCTCGCTCGGCGTGGCCGATCCCCGCAAGACGGTTGGCGCCGTGTGGTTCGACGACCAGCAGGACGGCGATCTCGACCTCTACGTCGGAAACATGGACGGCGACGCGAACGGGCTCTTCCGAAACGACAAGGGCCGGTTTACCGATGTCGCCGCGCTGACGGGAGTCGAGTGGGGCGGCCGCGCTCCGCGCGAGACGACGAACGGCACGGTGCGGCCGTGTGTGGCCGACGTCAACAACGACGGCCGCTTCGATCTCGTCACGGCGAACTACGGCAAGAACGGATTGTTTCTCGCGAAGGCAGACGGCACGTTCGCGGACGCGTCGCGCGAGTGGGGCGTCGACATCGACGGCCGCTACGACGCCTGCATCGTGGGCGACATCAACAACGACGGTCGCGTCGATCTCTACGTGAACGGCACGATCACCGGCGGCGTTCAGTATCCCGACTACGTGCTGATGAACACCGGCGCGAAGTTCGATGACGTGACGCCGGCCAACGTGCGGGCGATCAACGCAGACCACGGCGCGTCATGGGCGGACGCCAACGGCGACGGCGCGATCGATTTGTCGCTCACGGGTTCACAGCCGAACGGAATGCATTCGCTGCTTCGCAACATGCTCACCGCTGCGTCGTCAGCGAATTTCTTGAACGTGCGGGTCGCCGCTCGCGGCCGCGTGGCCGCAGGCGCCGAAGTCCGCGCCTTCGCGCCGGGCACGCGCCGGCTGATCGCGATCAACATCGCGGACTCTGGATCCGGCTACAACATGCAGAACGATCTGCCCGTCCACCTCGGCGTCGGCAGTCTAAACCGTGTTGATCTCGAAGTAACTTTCGTCCGTGCCGGGCGGCGGGTCGTTGAGCGGCGCCCGAACCTGAGTACCAATCAAACAGTGGTTTTCCCCAAAGGGCCGCTAGTGCCTCCAAGGTGAAAAGCCCTGAGCAGGATGAACCCGAATACCGCGAAGATCGCGACCGGATCGAGATAGTACGAGCCTCTGTAAAGCCAGTAACCGTCCTCGAGGACGTCCGACCCGAACCGCAGCGCTCGCGGAATATCGAGGACGGCAACCAGCGCGAATCCCGCGACGGCGATCAATCGGCGCGATTCGCTCCGAATCAGTCCGCTCTCGGGCCACATCAGCAGCCAGAGCGCGGGCGCGGCCATGAGCCCGTTGTACAGCTGGCTTGGAAGAAACAGCAGCGGCCAGATCATCGCCGCCGAGATCGCCTGCGTCCGGCCGGCATCATCCTGTGCCCGTTTGGCGATCGCGCCGATCCAGGCGACCGAGGCGCACGCGATGAGGGCGTAGAGCAATTGCGCCAGTCGGTAATGTCCGACGGCATCCTGGATGATCCATCGCACGCTGAGCAGGCCGCGGATGCCTTCAGCACCGTCGTACATCGAAAGAAGGTTCCCCGCATAAGCGATGAGGAGCGCGACCG
Source organism: Vicinamibacterales bacterium (assembly GCA_046598935.1). Classification (GTDB taxonomy): domain Bacteria; phylum Acidobacteriota; class Vicinamibacteria; order Vicinamibacterales; family SCN-69-37; genus SCUN01. Next base: position 4,181 of record JBKJHW010000026.1, read on the forward strand.
CCGGCTGATTCATCGAGGCCGCGGCGATCAGCGACGCCAGGATCGCGATGGCCAGTGCGGCGACGACGACTTTCAAACCGTCAGCGAACAAGATGGCGAGGCCGAAGCCGATTGCCAGATGCGGCTTGAACGAACACAACGCGAGCGCGAGCGCCGCGGCAAACGGGCGGCGTCGGCTCCATCCGAGCGCGAGCGCGCCGAAAAGTATGCTCAACGCCACAGTCTGGCCCAGCCAGATCGCGCCGCGTACGCTGCCGCCGGCTAGTAGCAGCGCTACGAGCGCAACGCGATGCGGCGTTGGGACGGCGGCATTCAGCCGTCCGGCGATGGCGCCAACGAGGACCCAGCCGGCGAGCGCCGTCAGGAGGATGCTGGCCGGGAGAAACCACGCCGCGAGCGACTCTTCCGGGATCATTCCCAGCGGCCGCAGGAAGAGCAGCGCGATCGGCGGATAGTCGAGCTGGCTGTCGAAGTGCGAGTAAGGGTTACCGGAATTCTGCTCAACGAACGAGAGCCACTGTCGAACCTGGTGGAGGTCATGCAACCGGCCCGGCTGGACGGCTACCCACACCGCGGCCGCAAGGCTCGCCGCGGCCACCGCTCCCCAGACTGCCGCGGGTGTCCATGACCGGCGGTCCTGTCTGACCATGAAGACCAGCGCCAGCGTCTCGCGCACCGGGGAGATTGTACGGCGGTTCTGGCGGTAGAATCCCCGGCATGGAACGCAAACAGGCCTCCGACTATCCGCAGGAACTCCTCGACCTCTTCCACGAGTATCAGCACGGTGAAATCGACCGCCGCGCGTTTTTCTCGCGCGCGCAGAAGTTCGCGGTCGGCGGCCTGACCGTCGCCGCGATTTTCGAAACGATGCGGCCCAACTACGCGTGGGCGCAGCAGATTCCCAAGGATGACGCGCGGATCGTGACCAGCTATGAGACCGTCGAATCGCCCGCAGGCAACGGCTCGATCAAAGGCTACTTCGCGAAACCGAAGAACGCGGCGGGCACGCTGCCGACGGTGCTCGTTATTCACGAGAACCGCGGCTTGAACCCCTACATCGAAGACGTCGCGCGCCGGCTCGCCACGGCGAATTTCATTGCGTTCGCGCCGGACGGCAACACGTCCGTCGGTCCCTATACGAACGACGAAGAAGGCGCCGTGAAGTTCCGGCAGGTCAACGGGCCGAAGATGTTCGAAGATTTCGTGGCGTCGTTCGATTGGCTTCAGAAGCGTTCGGATGCCTCCGGCAAGGTCGGCGCCGTCGGCTTCTGCTTCGGCGGCGGCATCGTCGGTCAAATGGCGGTTCGCAAAGGCGCGGAGATGGCCGCCGGCGCGCCGTTCTACGGCCGCCAGCCCAACGCGGAAGACACCAGGAAGATCAAGGCGGCGCTGTCGATTCACTACGCGGGCACGGACGGTGTCACGAACACGTGGCCGACGTGGGAAGCGGCGCTCAAGGCCGCCGGCGTGAAGTACGAGGGCTTCGTGTACGAAGGCACCGTGCACGGCTTTCACAACGACACGACGCCGCGCTACAACGAGGCCGCGGCCAAACTCGCGTGGTCGAGGACGATCGCGTGCTTTAACCAGTACTTGCGATGAGAGGTTCCAGGGGTTCCACGTTTCATGGAAAAAGGCGACACGAAGATCGCAATGTGGGAATCTGGCAATCTCGCCATGTTCGGTCGGGCAATCGGCGACCTCGAATTGCCCATGAGCAATTGCACTTCGCCGATCCATTGGCGATGGCAACATTGCCCGATCGTATATGGCGAGATTGCCCGTTTGCCAGATTGCCGATGAACCGCGCCTACCGCCCGATCATGCGGCGAATCGCGGCGGCGTCTGCAGCGAGTTCGGGCGGTGCGGTGGCGATGAAGCGTTCGGCATACGGCACCGCTTCGGCGCCCCGGCCGACTTCGACGAGATTGACGATCAGGTTGTACATCGCGCTGAAATCGCCGGCGTCGATCGACACCGCACGCTGCCAGGCGGCAATCGCGTCGTCCCGGCGGTTCGTCCGGGCGAAGACCACGCCGAGAGCGGTGTAGGCGCCGGCGAGCGACGGATCCACATCGATCGCCTTGCGAAGTGACGCTTCCGCTCCGCCAAAGTCGCGGGCCTGCAATTTGGCGATGCCGATGTTTTCGTACGCGATGCCGTTCTTCGGATCCGTCGCCGCCAGGTGCTCGAAGGTGCGAATCGCGTCGGCCGTGCGCCCGGCCATTTGGTACGCGTTGCCGAGCGCGATCAGCGCGTCGGGGTCATCGCCGGCAAACGACGCCAGCAGCTTGATCGCTTTGTCCGTCTGTCCGCTGCGCGCGAGGTACTCGCCGAGGCGAATCTTTACCTCGTCCTGTGTGACGCCATTTCTGAGAGCGGTCTCGAGCACCGCGATCGCCAGTTTCGGCTGGCCGGTCCGCCAATAGACGAGCGCGAGCTTCCGATACGCGTCCTCGGTATCCGGCCGCCGCTCGATGACGTTGCGAAATCCGCGAATCGCGTCTTCGTTCCGGCCGGCGCGAAACGCGTTCGACGCGTCCGTCATCGCCTGTTCCAGCTCGATGAGCCGCTTCGGGTCGTCGGCTTCCGTGTATTTGTCCTTCACGGCCGCGACCGCGCCGCCGACGTAACCGAGCGAACGCAGCGACTCCTTCACTTCGGCGGTTTCTGTCTGCGGCCGCCCGGGCGGCGCCACGCTGAAACTCTTGAGCGTGTTGATCAGCACCGAGCTGCGATCGGTCTTCACCGAAAAAATATTGCGCAGCTCTTTCGCGTCGTCCGTCAAATCGTAGAGCTCGGCGATCGGCAGATCGATGAACTTCTCGCGGCCGACAATCACGCCGCGCAGCGGCGCCCACCCGCGCGCGATGTTCGCGCTCATCGCTTCAAAATACGACGGACGGTCTTCTCCGGAACCGGCGGCGATCAGCGGCCGCAGCGAGGTGCCCGCCGTGGCGGCGGCCGCCGGCGCGCCAGCGGCGTCGAGAATCGTCGGCAGAAGATCCACATGACGCGCCGGCGTGTCGATCACGACGCCTTTCGGCGTTGCCGCCTGCCCGCCGCCAAGCTCCGCGACGATCAACGGCACGCGAAGCGTGGATTCGTACGCAAACACACTGTGCGTCAGCTCGCCGTGCTCGCCGAGGCCTTCGCCGTGATCAGACGTGACGATCACGAGCGTGCGGCGGGGAAGCGTGGCCAGGCGATCGAAAAGCGCGCCGAGCGCGTGGTCCGTGTACGCGACTTCGCCGTAGTACGGCTCGTTCGGATATTTCGACGCGAACTCCGGCGGCGCCGAGTAGGTCACGTGCGGGTCGTACACGTGCACCCACGAAAACCACTTGTCCTGGCGGGCGCCGATCCAGGTGAGCGCGGACTCGACGACAGATTCCGCGCGGCGTTCACGCTCGGTCTGCTCCGCAGGAGCCGGACCGAGCGGGCCCAGGTTGTCGTCGTACACATCGAAACCGACATCCAGACCGAATCGATGGTCGAGCGGAAAGCCGCCGACGAACGCTCCCGTCGCGAAGCCCGCCGTTTTGAGCAGCGTCGCCGCCGTCGGCATCGTCTGGGGAAACCGATAGCCGGTGTTGTCGCGAATGCCGTGCTCGTACGGATATCGGCCCGTGAGAATGGACGCGTGCGAAACGAGCGTGACGACGGCGTGCGCGTGGGCGAAGTCGAAGCGGGCGCCGCGACTGGCGAGCCGGTCGAGGTTCGGCGTTGCGGCCTTGCCGCCGTATGAACCGAGCGCGTCGGCGCGAAGCGTGTCGACGGTCACGAGGAGCACGTTGCGGTCCGCGTTCACGTCGATCGCGAACTCCGGCGTGCGCGTGAACCACCACGCGGCGCCTCCGGCGGCGAGAACAACAAGAAGGACGAGTACGACGGCCGGCTTCTTCATGGATTCGCCAATAGCTTAGTGCGAAGGGGGCTACACTGGCCGGGCCAGCCAGCCAAGCGAGGGACGTCATGCGCCGAAGTGCGCTTGTTTCAGCCGTTGTGTTCTTGATCCTCGGAGCCGCGAACACGCCGGCTCAGCAAACGCCGTTCCGTGCGGACGTCTCGCTCGTCACGATCGATGTGACCGTGCTCGACAAAGACGGCAAGCCCGTTCCCGGGCTTTCCTCGGAAGACTTCCAAATCAAGCTCAACGGCAAAGCGCAGCCCGTGCGGGCGATCGCGTTTCTCCAGGCAGCGTCGCCCGGCGATGTGCCCGCGAAACCGGTGACGCCGGCGATCAGCGCTCCGGCCGTCGCGGCACCGAAACCGGCGGCAATGCTCGTGGCGAAGGAAGTCGAAGTCCGCCGCACGATCAGCAACCAGGACAACCTGACCGCTACGGGCAGCGGCATCGCACCGGCGAACCCGGCACCCGCAGCACCAGCCGCACCCGCTGCCACGAGCGCACCCCAGACACGAGTGGCCGGCAATATCGAACCACGAGTGTTCGTGCTTCTGATCGACGATTTGTCTTTCACGGCGTTACGAGGCAAAGCTCTCTTTGCGTCAGCGCAGAAGTTTGTGGATTCAGTGCCCGCGTCAGATCCCGTCGGCTTCACGACGACCAGCGGCTCGGCGACCGTGAATCCGACGATGGATCGGGCTGCGGTCAAGGCCGGCCTTGCCAAGGTCGTTGGCGAGTTTTACGATCCGCGAGATATCCGGAAAGGTGACCCGTCAAAAGGCGGTAAAGACGGCCCGATCGGCATGGACGAGGCCATCGACATCGACCGCGGGGATGACACGCTCCTGATGAGCGTCATCGTCCGGGAGTGTTTCTCGGGCAACCGGAATGACCCTGCGGTTCTTGGGAGGTCCGTTCAGGAAGTGATTGCCGGCATGGGCGCTTCACCACAGCAGTCAGGATGCGCCTCTGACGTGGCCTCTGAAGCCAAACGCACCGCGGCGCTTATGCGTTTGCAAAAAGGCCGTCAGCTCGGCGCGCTGACCGGCGTGATCAACGCCATGCGCACCGCGTCAGGAATTCGCCATCTTGTGTATGTGACCGACGGCATGGCGGTCTCACGCGACGTCGTCGACCTGAAACCGATCACGAGCGTGGCCGCCGCGGCCGGCGTGCAGTTCAGCGTGATCATGGAAGATCCGGACGCGATCAACATGAACACGATGGGACGATTTGTCCCGACCGACGGCAGCGCGCAGCAAGACACGCCATCGCAGCGCATCCGCGAAGACAACAAGTTAATGCTCAACGGCGCGCAGACCTTCACCGACGTCGTCGGCGGCATTTTCTACAAGGTTGTTGGCAACGCGGACCGGCAGTTCGAGCGCGTGCTCCTTGCGAGCTCAGCGGTGTACCGCCTCGGCGTCGAGCTTCCGCCGAACACGGCGCCCGGAAAAGAATTGACGCTGTCGGCCGAGGTGAGGCGGCCTGGCCTCACGATTCGGTCGAACCGGGTCGCGGTCAACGCACCAGCCCCGGCACCCGCGAACCCGGCACCTGCGGCACCAGCCGCACCCGCTGCCACGAGCGCACCGGCGGCGCCTCCGCCGGTAGACGACATCCTGAGGGCCGCTCTGAACGAGAACCGCTCGTTGCGAGGCGTTCCGATCCGCCTCGCCGCGACCGTGCGGCGCAGCGCAAGCGCCGCCGGCCAGGTCGATGTCAGCGTCAACGTGCTGTTGCCTGCGTCGGTGAAGACGCCGATCACGATGTTGATCGGTCTCGTTGATGAGACGAACGCGATGCGCGTGAGCCGGCGAGTCGCCGACAACGCGCAACAAACTGTGCAATTCCTGTTTCCCGTGGCGCCGGGCAGCTATGCCATTCGATTTGGCGCCGCCGGCGCCGACGGCGCGCTCGGCACGATCGAATTGCCGATCGCGGCGAAGCTCCACGCGATGGGCGCGTTCACAACGAGCGACGTCCTCACCTACGTCGTCGGCGAGACGTCGCAGAAAGCGACGCTGTTCACCACCGACGATGTGCCGTCATTTGTGGAGCGGTCGACGTATCACGCGTCTATCGAGTTCTATCCGACGGGTGCCATGCCATCCGAGCCGCCTGTCGTCGCGTGGACGATCGTCCGCGAGGGCGAAACCAAGCCGGTTTTCGAAGAAGAGACCGAAGGCCGAGTTGGCACGAATCTCTTCCGCGCGGATGTCGAGATTCCCTTTGCGACGCTCCCGCCGGGGACATATGTCGTGCGGGCCACTCTGCTCGTCGACGACAAGCCGGCCGGCTCTGTGGGAGCGGTGTTGAGAAAGAAATGAAAAATCTCTCCGTCTCTCTCGCGCTTCTGCTGATTGCCGCGCCGCTCGTTGCGCAGCAATCGCCTGTCTTCAGGTCGGGCGTCACCCTCGTCACGGTCGATGTGTACGTCCTCGATAAAAACGGCAAGCCGGTGCCGGATCTCGCGGCTGAAGATTTCCAGATCAAACTGAACGGCAAACTCCAGCCGGTCCGCGCACTGTCGTACGTGAAAGTCGCGGAGAAAGCCGCGGCGCTCACGGCGAGGGATATTCCCGCCGAAGTGACTGGCCGCAAGGTGATCACAAACAGCGCGCCGGTCGGCGAAGCCAAGATCTACGTGCTCGTGATCGACGACCTGTCGTTTCCACCGGAAGGCGGGAAGCGCACGCTCGAAGCCGCTAAACGATTCGTTGCGGCCCAGCGGCCGGACGTCGCCATCGGCCTGACCGCCACGAGCGGGTCGCCGATCGTAAACCCCACGCTCGACCATTCGGCAGTGGTTGCGGCGCTCAAGAACGTCGTCGGCGACTTCATCGATCCGCGCCGGCCGATGACGCCGGGCGGCCCAACCGTCGGCATCGCCGAAGCGATCGAGATCATCGAGCACAACGACGCGACAGCGCTCGCGAACATGATCAAGCGCGAATGCGGAGACGCGCAGCAGGTGGGCCGCGCCGGTACGTTAGTCGCCACGCAGTGCTCAGACGATGCGCGCAGCCTGTCACGGTTGATCGCAAGCACAATGCGGGGTACGGTGGCGCGCCAGGTCGGCACGCTGACAGGCGCCGTGAAGGCGATGAAAACTGCGACGGGTCTCAAGCAATTGGTGCTGCTCTCCGAGGGCATGGCGAGCACACGCGAAATTGCGCAGATCCTCGATCCGATCGGCCGCGCGGCTGCTGAAGCCGGCGTGCAGTTCAGCATCGTCATGGAAGACACCGATGGCACGGATCTGTCCGACACGGGGCACTCCGCGAACGAGCTCGGGCAGCGCCAGAACGACACCGGCCTCTCGAATCGCCGGCGCACAGACAAGCGCATGTTCCGCGCGTCTATGGAAACGCTCGCCGACATCAGCGGCGGCAAAGTCGAGTACATCATCGGCGACGCCGACAAGGCGTTCGAGCGCGCGGCCGTTGCAGGATCCGCCGTGTACCGCATCGGCGTCGAACCTCCGGGCGACGCGCCTTCGGCGAAGCCGTTTTCGGTGACGGCCTCAGTTCGACGGCCGGGCCTCACTGTTTCCGCCAATCGCCAGGCTGTGCTGCCCGGGCCGCTCGTCGCGCCGACGGCGGAGCAGCAGGTCGCCGCCGCGATCAAGGAAGGCCAGCCGCATTACAGCGTGCCGATCCGTCTCGCCGTGGCCATACGGCGCGCATCTTCCAATCAAGTCGAGCTCGGCATCGGCATGGAGGTGCCGTCATCGGTGAAGGGCCCGCTGACGATGACGTTTGGTCTGGTGGATCAGGCGGGCGCTTTGCGGCAGGGAAGCCGGCCGCTGCCCGTGCCGCCAGCGGATGCGAACTACCGGCTGACGTTTCCGATGCCGGTCGTACCGGGCAAATACAGTTTGAGATTTGCCGTTACCGACGCTGCAGGCAGTGTCGGCAGCGTCGAGACGCCGATCGACGCGAAGCTCGCCTCTATGCCATTTTCTGGGGGCACGCTCCACGCCAGCGATGTCCTGACGTGGTGGACCGACACCGCCGGCAAGGCGCAGTTCCTGGCGCTCGACGAAATTCCAACCGGCGTCGCGAATCTCGGCGCGGGCATCGAGCTCTACCCGCAGCCGGGCACGAGTTTTCCGGACGAGGTCAAAGTGAAGATGTCGCTCGTCGCCGCGGGAAAGTCGGAACCATCGGTCGAGAAAGAAGTCGCGCCGCTGATCGGCGACAACATGCTCCGCGCCGAAGCGATCCTGCCGCTGGCGAATGTGCCGCCCGGATCGTACGTGCTCAAAGCATCAGTCATAGTCGCCGGGAAAGTCGTCGGCGAAGCCTCAGCGCTCGTCCGGAAAAAATAAAAGCGTCACGCGGAGGCGCGGAGTTCACAGAGGTCGCGGAGCTCTTACTTTTTACATCAAAGAAAAACTGAAAAGCCTCCGCGCCCTCCGGTGTGCTCCGCGTCCTCCGCGTGATGCTTTGGGCTACCGTCGAAGGTAGTTGGCAATTTCAGCCCGCTCGGCGGCGAAAAACGCCGGCGGCGCGGTGGCCAGGAATTGCTGCGCGTACTGCGCGGCTTCGTTGCGGCGCCCGGCGCGGGCGAGTTCGAGCCATAGGTTGTAGAGCGCGTTGAAGTCGGCCGGGTCGAGCTCGACGGATTTTTTCCAGGCGACGATCGCGTCGGGTTTGCGATTCGTGTTCGACATGATCACGCCGAGCGTCGTGTACGCGCCGGCGAGCGTCGGATCCGCGTTGATGGCTTTTCGCGCGTAGTCTTCCGCGATCGCCAGCGCCTGCGGGCTCGGTTTCCCCGACTCCACCGCCGGCTTCAGCGTCGTCGCCGCCAGGTTCTGAAACGCGAGACCGTTGGTCGGGTCGAGCTCGAGCACCTGCTTGAATGTCTTCTCGGCGTTCGCATATTGCTTCGCGTCGCTGTACGCGATGCCGAGGCCGTTGAGCGCTTCGACGTCGGTCACCGGCAGGCCTGTGAGCAGCTGGATGGCCTTTTGTGCGTCCGTGTGGCTTTCGGCGAGATAGATGCCGAGCCTGATGCGGATGTCGCGGTCGGGCGCGCCGGCCCTGAGAGCGCCTTCGAGCGTGCCGATTGCCTCCTGGATTTCGCCGCGCTGCCAGTAGGCATACGCGAGCGAGAGATACGCATCGGCGGTGTCGGCGCGACGCGCGATGACACTCTTCATCAACGCAATCGCTTCATCGACACGGCCGGTCTGGTTGAGCTCGCTCGCTTTGTGCAGATCCTGGTCGAGCGACGCGAGCGTCTTCGGATCGTCGGCTTCGGAGTAGGTCGCCTTCGGCGCCGCGCTGCCTGAGATGTATCCAAGCGCCTTCAGCTTCGCGATGTTCTCCGCAGTTTCCACGCCCGCACGATTCGGCGGGTTGAGGTCGTAGGTCTTCAGCGTGCCGAAGAGCACCTTTGTTCTATCGCCATGTGACGTCGCGAGATTCTTCAGCTCGTTGGCGTCAGTCGAGAGGTCGTAGAGCTCCGGAATCGGCAGATCGATGTACTTGTCTTTGGCGACAATCACGCCGCGCAGCGGCGCCCAGCCGCGCACGAGGTTGTAGGTCATTGCCTCGAAATACGACGGCCTGTCGGGGGATTCATTGTTGGAGATTGCGTCGCGAAGCGACGAGCCCATCATCCTGCCGTCGGGTGACTGTCCGATGGCGTCGAGGACGGTCGGCGCAATGTCGATATGCCTGGCGCTGCTGTCGACGACGACGCCGCGCGGTTGTTTGGATTGAGAAGGCGTGATCGTCGCAATGATGAGCGGCACGCGGATCGTTGATTCGTACGCAAACATGCCGTGCGTCGCTTCGCCGTGCTCGTCCAGACTTTCGCCGTGGTCCGACGTCACGATCACCGTCGTCGGCCTCGACAGCGTGGCCAGCCGGTTGAAGAGCGGCTGCAGCGCGTGATCGATGTAGGCGACCTCGCCGTAGTAGGGCTTTCCTGGATATTGCGCCGCGAATTCCGGCGGCGGTTTGTACGGCGAGTGCGCGTCGAACACATGGACCCAGCCGAAGAACTTGCCGGGCTGCTGGCTGATCCAGTCGACCGCGCGCGAAACGACTTCATTGGCGGGCCGCTCGGGCATCGTGAAGTTCTTGTCGCCGCTGAGCTCGGGGATCTGGTCGTCGTAGACATCGAAGCCCGGCGTCAGGCCGAATCGCTTCGACAGCGGAAAGCCGCCGACAAACGCGCCGGTGGAGAATCCGAGAGATTTCAGCCGCGTCGCCAGCGTCACGGTGCCATCGGGCACGCGATAGCCGCTGTTGTCGCGGACGCGGTGTTCGTACGGCAGAAGTCCCGAGAGAATCGATGTGTGCGACGGCAGCGTGACAGGCGTGTGCGCGTGCGCGAACGTGAACCGCGCGCCGCGATTCGCGAGCGCATCTAAGTTTGGTGTCTTCGCCGGGCCGCCGTACGACGACAGCGCGTCTGCGCGCAGCGTGTCGATCGTGACGATCAGGATGTTTTGGTCTGGCTGTTGCGCGAGCGTGTACGCGGGCCCGCGGCCGAGAAAAACAAAAGCCGCCCCCGCGGCGATAACCACGAGGGCGGCGAAAATTAGGAGGCTTCGTTTCAACGAACTCCGGTTACTGCGGCGGGAACTGCGACGCGTAAATCGTGACATTCGGCCGACGCACGCCGAGACGCAGCACCCCCGGCATCGGGCCGGCTGGACGCGTATAGGTGATTTCATACTGCGCGTTGAGGAAGCCGGCGGTGTTCTGCAGCAGCATCACCAGCGCCGACTGGCCCACGATGACCTCGTGACGGCCGCCGGTCTGCTTCGCGAGCTGCGGCAGCACGACGCCGCGCGACTGATTGCGGTTGTCGCCCTTCTGAAGCGAGACCGAGAAGAGCGGCGCCTGCGCTTTGCCCAGCTGATTCATGATGTTGTTCGGCGGTTCCTTGCTGAGCTCTTTGCTGGGCTCGACGTTGATAGACACCATCGCTCGGCGCGCGTTCTTCTGCTTGCCGAGGTCTTTTGCCGCTTCGGTGATCGCTTCGAATAGAACGGAATCAGAGTTCGGCTTCGGGAAGAGCCGCGTGATGCCTTTCTCGATGTCTTCGATCTTGCTGGTGAAGTTCGTCACGAGGATCGACGCCTGGCCGAATTCCATGATGCCGATTTCGTGCGCCGGGTTGTTGGCGAGCATGTCCTTGGAAAACGCGCTGAACGCCGCGCGAATGTCACGGATCATTTCGCCGGCCGACGTTGCGCTCGCGGCAGTAAAACCGCCGCCGCCGGCGGCCTTGGTCGTGTCGCCGAGCATCATGATCGACATCGGCGTCGTCGCAAGCTTCGCAGAAACGATGGTTCGCTCGGTGACGTTCTCGGCAAGGGCGATCTCTTCTTGCTTAAGGTCGGTGATCGGCGCGCCTTTTTCATCGAGGAACGTGACGTACACGGTCTTGTTCGCCTGACGCGCGGCCACGCTCGGCACGATCAGTAGCGCCAAAGCGACAGGCAAAACCCAGAGGGAAATTGTCTTAAGTTTCACAGGAAAGGTCTCCGCGGTCAGTATAGGTCAAGAGCTTTCACCTTGGAGGGCCATGGAGGGCCATGGG
>JBKJHW010000080.1:0-23681 GCA_046598935.1 Vicinamibacterales bacterium
GCCGACCTGGTGTTCGACCCGACGAACGCCAACACGATTTACGCCGCGCTCTGGGAAGAGCGCCAGGCGCCATGGGAAAACGGCGTGTTCACAGGCCCTGGCAGCGCGGTCTACAAATCGATCGACGGCGGCACGACATGGCGGCCGATCATGGCGGGCCTTCCCGACTACCCGAATGACGGCGTGATGCGCATCGGCGTTACCGTCGCGCCATCAATGCCGTCGCGGCTCTTCGCCACAGTCGATGCGCGACAGAACGGCGGCCTCTATCGAAGCGACGATGCGGGCGGGCGCTGGTACAAAGTCGGAACCGACGACCGCGTCACCACGCGCGAGCAGGATTTCGCCGAAGTGAAAGTCGATCCGAAAAACCCCGACATCGTCTACGTCCCGAGTGTCGTCGCCTGGAAGTCCGTCGACGGCGGCCACACATTCACGGCGTGGAAGGGCGCGCCGGGCGGCGATGACTATCACCGGCTGTGGATCAACCCGATTCAACCGGACACGATGTTGCTCGCGGGCGATCAGGGCGCGGTGATCACCGTGAACGGCGGCCAGTCATGGAGTTCCTGGTACAACCAGCCGACGGCGCAGAGTTATCACGTGATGACGGACAACGCGTTCCCGTACCGCGTGTGCGGCAGCCAGCAGGACAGCGGATCCGTGTGCGTGTCGAGCCGCGGCGACGACGGCGCGATTACGTTGCGCGATTGGCATCCGGTCGGCGTCGAGGAATGGGGATACGTCGCGCCTGATCCGAACGACCCGGACATTGTCATCGGCGGAAAGTTGACGCGCTACGACCGCCGCACGGGTCAGACGCACGACATCTCGCCGGTCGCAGGCCCCTCGACTGCGCTCGGGGCCGGTGATCTATCGCGCACGCTGCGAACAGCGCCGGTGTTGTATTCGGCCGCGGAACCGCGCTCGCTGTTTTACGCCACCAACGCCGTCTGGAAGTCGCTCAATAACGGCCAGAGCTGGACGGCGCTGAGCGGCGATCTCTCGCGCTCAGCGTGGGAGGCGCCGCCAAACGTCGGTACCTACCGCGGCACACCGCCCGCGGAGTTCAGCCGGCGCGGCGTCGTCTACACGGTCTCGCCATCGCCGATTGATCCGGCCGTCATCTGGGCCGGAACGGACGATGGGCTCGTGCACGTCACGCGCGACGCCGGGAAAACCTGGACGAACGTCACGCCGCCGGCGCTCACGCCGTGGGCGAAGGTCTCGCTGATGGATTCGTCGCACTTCGACGCGAACGGCGCGTACATCGCCGTGAACACGCTGAGGCTGAACGATCTTCGTCCGCACATTTTCCGTACGCGCAACAGCGGCCGCACATGGGACCGCATCACGCGCGGAATCCCGGACGGCACGACCGTGAACGTCGTACGCGAGGATCCGCTCCGGCGCGGAATGCTTTTTGCGGGGACGGAACAATCGGTTTATGTGTCGTTTGACGACGGCGATTCGTGGCGGCCGCTGGGTTTCAATCTGCCGGCGACGTCGATTCGCGATCTCGTCATCAAAGACGACGACCTCGTGGCGGGCACGCACGGGCGCGGATTCTGGATTCTCGACGACATCACGCCGCTCCGACAGATCACCGCCGACGTCGTCAATCGCGCCCAGACTTTCCTGTTTCGTCCGACGACTGCCTGGCGCATGCGCTGGAACAAGAACACCGACACGCCGTGGCCGCCCGATGAGCCCACGATGCCGAACCCTCCGGACGGCGTGACCATCAATTACCTCCTCGGCGCGAGTGTTACGGGCCCGGTCACGCTCGATATCCTCGAAAATGTTCCGCCGACGGCGACGGCACGAAGCACGACTCGCCTGATCCGGCATTATTCGAGCGACGATCCGGACGAGCTGCTGGTCCCACTTGCCGAACGCAACATTCCCGACGAGTGGATCCGCCCGCAGCTGAAACTGGCCGCCACGCCCGGCATGCATCGATTCGTGTGGGATCTCCGCTTGCCCCGGCCCGCGGCATCGAGCTTCGCGTATCCGATCTCGGCGATCTATGGCTACACGCCGAAGGAGCCGCGCGGCGCTTTGGTTCTTCCGGGCTCGTACGTGCTGAGGCTCACAGTCAACGGCCGCGTGTTCGCACAAGGAGTGACGGTCAAGATGGACCCGCGCGTGAAAACGCCTGCGGCCGATCTTCAGCTGCAATACACGCTATCGAGAAAGATTTCAGATCTGATGCAACAGCTCGTCGACGCGAAGCGAACGCGACCAAGCGCGGCGATCGACGCTGCCTATGCGCCGCTCACGGATCTATTTATCCGGCTGCAGGACGCCGACGTGCGGCCGACGGCGGCGGTGGAAAACGCGGCGACTGCGGCGATTGCCAGGGCGGAAGCGGCGCTCGTGCGCTGACGCGCAGGATGCGTTAGATATCGAACCGGATGCCCTGCGCAAGCGGCAGCGAGTCGGACCAGTTGACCGTGTTGGTTTGCCGGCGCATGTAGGCTCTCCACGAATCCGAGCCGGACTCGCGGCCGCCGCCGGTTTCTTTTTCGCCGCCGAATGCGCCACCGATTTCCGCGCCGCTCGTGCCGATGTTCACGTTGGCGATGCCGCAATCGGATCCGTGCGGCGAGAGAAATTCCTCAGCGCGCCGCATGCTCTCCGTAAAGATCGCGCTCGACAGACCCTGTGGGACGCCGTTGTGCAGCGCGATAGCTTCGTCGAAGCTGTCGTACTCAAGCAGATACAGAATCGGCGCGAAGGTTTCCTGCGTCACGATGCTCGATTGCGTCGGCATCCGGATGATTGTCGGCTCGACATGCTGCGGCCCGATGTCTGGCCGGCGATTGCCGCCGGCGAGCACTTCCCCGCCCTCGGCTTTTGCCTGATCGATCGCCTTCATCATGTCGTCCACAGCCTGCGGCGTCACCAGCGGGCCCATCAGCGTGCTCGCCGACAGCGGATCGCCGATCGGCACCTGCTTGTAGATTTTCAGCAGCGTCGCTGTGAGTTCTTTTGCCATCGATTTGTGCACGATGATCCGGCGCGTGCTCGTGCAGCGCTGGCCCGCGGTGCCGACCGCGCCGAACGCGATCGCGCGCGACGCGAGGTCGAGGCGCGCGCCTTCGGTGACGACGACGGCGTTGTTGCCGCCCAGTTCGAGGATGGATCGGCCGAACCGGCCCGCGACAGTCGATGCAACATGACGGCCGACCTGGGTGGAACCGGTGAACGAGATCAGTGGAATGCGTTCGTCACGGATGAGCTGTTCGCCGACGGTTGAGCCCTTGCCGACAATCAACGAACAGAGACCCGCGAGCCCGTGATCGGCAAGAACTTTGTTGGCGATGTGCTGCACAGCGACGCCGCAGAGCGGCGCAGGTTCGGCCGGCTTCCAGATCACCGGATCGCCGCAGACAAGCGCGAGTGCCGAGTTCCAGGCCCACACGGCGACAGGAAAGTTGAAAGCCGTGATGATGCCGACCGGGCCGAGCGGCTGCCACTGCTCCATCATCCGGTGGCCCGGGCGCTCGGACGCGAGAGTCAGCCCGTATAACTGGCGCGACAGCCCGACCGCGAAGTCGCAGATATCGATCATCTCCTGCACTTCGCCGTGGCCTTCGGCGCGGATCTTGCCCATCTCCAGCGAGACAAGATCGCCGAGTGGTTCTTTCGCGTCGCGAAGCGCCGAGCCAAGATCCCGCACGACATCGCCGCGCTTGGGCGCGGGGACGTCGCGCCAGGTGATAAACGCCTTTGCCGCGGCGGCGACGACCTGGTCGGTCGCGGCTGACGAGGCCTTGAGCACCGAGGCGATTGGCGCGCCGGTCGTCGGATTGATCGACACGAGCGGCTCCGCGCCGGACTCCGTAATCCACCCATCGGGGCCGGTGCACACGCCCGGGTTGACGTCGGTGATGTTGAGTCGTTTCAGAAGCGCTGCGGCTGAGGACATGGACTCACCACGATAGCGCAGGTCGGGCCGGCGCCGATCGCATCTGCTATCCTCCACGCTCATGATTTCTTCGTCGCTGGCGACCGCGCTCGTTGCGGCCCTGGCTCAAACTCCAGCCCAGCCCGCGACGCCCGTTCCGCCGAAACCTGTCGCAGTCACTGCGCCGGCTCCCGTGCCGAATCCGTTCCGGCACATGCTGACGAATCTCGGGAAAGACGCGCGGTCAATGGGCACAGCGGAGCCCATCATCATCCTCGGCGTCGGAGGCGCCGGCGCCCTCGCAGCGCACAACAACGATTCGCGCGTCCGCGACTGGGCGCTCGCCAAGTCAAAGGAGTCGGAAACGGCGACGTTCGGCAACGTCGCCGGCGATGGATTCCTGCAGAGCGGCGCAGCCATCGCGGTGTGGGCTTTTGCGAGAGAGCGCAAGGATGCCCGGCTCGAGGCCACGGGCAGCGACCTGATTCGCGCCCAACTGCTCAATGGCGTATTGACGCAGGGGCTGAAGCGGATCGTGGACCGCGGCAGGCCCGATGGAGGCGGCCATGCGTTTCCTTCGGGCCACGCATCGGCCGCGTTTGCCACGGCGGCCGTCATTCAGCGCAACTACGGCGCCGCGCGATCAGTGCCGTTCTACGTGCTCGGCGGCTTCGTCGGCTGGTCGCGTGTGCGGACGGGCCATCACTGGCTGAGCGATGTCGTTTTCGGCGGCGCCCTGGGGATCTCGACCGGGCTGGCGGTAACAAAGGGCCGCACCGGGAAGTGGTCTGTCATTCCGGTGAAGACGTCGGGCGGCGGCGCGATTTATGTCGTCCGCCGCTAGAATCCAGCTCGCGCGAAACGGCGCCATCGTCGACAGCGACGTTGCCGCAATCGCTGCGGCGCGCGCGGAATTCGACGCGACGCACGTGCTTACACTTCCGGCGTTCATCGACGCGGCTCTGCTCGCCGAAGCGCAACAGCACATCGCCACAGGCACGTTTCATTCAAAAATCCACAAAGCGTCCGGCGTCGAAATGTGCATGGAGCCAAACGCCGTCGTCTGGCTCCTCCGCTTTCTCATGGTGTCGGCCGACCTGCTTCGCGCCGTCGAGGCGCTGACTGGCGTAACGGAACTATCGTCGTTCTTTGGCCGCGTCTACCGCCTCGACCCCGGAACCGACCAGCGGCATGACTGGCACGACGATCTCGAAGACGGCCGTCAGCTGGGGTTCAGCCTGAATGTGTCGACCGACCGGTTCGAAGGCGGTGCGCTGCAACTACGGGAGCGCGATCCCGAACGCGTAACAGCCACGGTTTACAACACCACTCCCGGCGACGCCGTGATCTTCCGGTTGCACCCGAATGTGCAACACCAGGTGCACCCGATCACCGGCACAGTCCCCCGCACCGTCTTCGCCGGCTGGTTCCGCTCCGGCGTCCCGGGACTGAAATAGCGCAAAATAATTAAAGTCGGGAGTTAATTAGGAATTAACTCCCGACTTTAATGGCACACCAGACCGTCCGTGACGGCGAGCCCGCATCTCAGCGGGGCGTGCTGCTCCGCGGAATTCGGCAATTAAAGTCGGGAGTTAATTGGCAATTAACTCCCGACTTTAATTGCTTTAATTGCTGCGCTTTTAATTGCTGCTAATTGCTTCCGGTTGAACCGAAGCCGCCGCGATCGGGGGATGTGGCGGCGGCGCGTTCCTTGAACTCGGCCTGCACAAACGGCAGGATCACGCCCTGGGCGAGGCGATCGCCGCGCTTGATCTCAACGGGCGCGGACGTGACGTTCATCAGCTGAATCTTCAATTCGTCAGTCGGCCCTGAATAATCGCTGTCGAGCACGCCGACGCCGTTGGCGACGGTGAGCCCGCGCTTGAGCGGCGTGCTGCTGCGGGCGAAGATCCCCAGAAAATGTCCGGCGGGAACCGCAAAGACAAGCCCCGTCGGAACGAGCTTGATCTCACCCGGAGCAATCACCATGTCGGCCGACGAGGCGAGATCGAATCCGGCCGAACCGGCCGTCTGGTACGACGGCATCGGCACGGCGGGATCGAGACGAACGATTGAAATCTTCATAGTCAACAGTCGGTGCTCAGTGGCCGATGAGGTCGTGGATATCGACCATTGACCACTCACCATCGACCATTTTACTTCCGGACTTCCGACGCGGGCTTCGGCGCTTCCGCGCGCTTGAACATCGGGCTGACGTCGCGCGTGCCCTTCTGCAGGAACGACACGCCCTTGTCCATCCACTCCGGGCGCGGCTTACCGAGCAGGTAGTGGTCGAAGAACTCATCCTGGTGCACCGTCCAGTACTTCATGTTGTCGCGATTGCGAAGGCCGTGCGCTTCACCGTTGAAGGTGAACATGTACGCTTCTTTGCCCAGCCGCCGCATCGCCGTGTTGAATTCAATGCCCTGGTACCACGGCACGGCATCGTCCGCGTCGTTATGAATCGTGAGATACGGCGTGTTGATGCGGTTGATCCAGAAGAGCGGCGAGTTCTCGATGTACTCGAGCGGCGAGTCCCAGAGCGGCTTGCCGATGCGGCTTTGCGTTTTCTCGTACTGGAACTGACGCACCATCCCCGTGCCCCAGCGAATGCCGCCGTACGCGCTCGTCATGTTGACCACCGACGCGCCGGCCTGCACCGCCCGGAAGATGTTGGTCTGCGTGATCATGTACGTGATCTGGTACCCGCCCCATGAGTGGCCCTGGATCCCGATACGCTTCGGATCGATGTAGCCCTGCGCAACCACGGTGTTGATCGCGGGAATCACGCACTTCATCGCGCTCGGTCCCGGGTAGCCTTCGTCGTAGACGATGTCGGGCTGGAGGACGATGTAGCCGTTGCTCACGTAGCGCTGGACGTTGATGCTCGTGCCGACGTTCGGCGCGACGAAGCCGTGCAGATTCTGCGAGAGCTGCTCGTAGATGTAGACCATCAGCGGGTACTTCTTGCTCGGATCGAAGTTGTCCGGCTTGATCAGCATCGCCTTGAGCACTTTGCCGTCGGTGTTGATGTACGTCATGTTCTCGGCCTTGCCCCACACGTACTGCGACTGCTGCGGGTTGACGTCACTCACCTTCTTCGGCGCGGCAAAGTTGATGTCGGTGATCCAGAGGTTCGGGAACTCGTCAAAGGTCTGCTGGGTGACGACCATCACGTCGGCGTTCTTCGCCTTGATCGGAGCGCCGAGGCGCTTGTCGACCATGATGACCTTCTCCGGCACGCCGCCGGCGTACGGGACCTTGTAGTAGCCGGTCGCCTTCGTCTCGGCGTTGATGGTGGCCAGCAGCAGCGGCGTGCTCGTCTGTACCGTGCGCGCTTCCGTGTCGAGCGGACGATAACGGAACTGCAGGCGCTGCTTGCGGCCTTCGCCGGCGGTGATCATCCGCGCGTTCGTGCCGTCAGGCCGGATTTCCCAGACGTCGAATTCGTCGTAGATGAGCACCGTTTTGTCGCCATCCGTCCATCCGCCGGTGCCGTGCGATCCCGGCAGACTCGGCGAGTCGTGGCTCTCGTTGAAGAACTTCACCGGGAGACGCTCGGTCAGGTTCGTCTTCGAACCGTCAGCGACGCGATACGTGAACCAGTCGCCCTGGTCGTCGTCGAAGTACAGGACATAACCGCCGCCGGGCGAAAGCGTCGAGCCGCCGTTGGCGTGTTCGAGCAGTTTGCGGCGCGCGCCGGTCTTGAGGTCCACGAGCGAGATGTCGCTGTACGTCGTGTCCCAGGACATTTCCTTCTCGTAGGGCAAGCCGTTCGTGCCGATTGCGCGATTCGGATCGTCAGTCGGGTTGACGGTCGGGAGATCGAGCGTCGCCAGCTGGACGAACTTCTTGTCGCCGAGATGCACGACGGCGCGGTAGTTGCGGTTGCGCTCCTGCGCGGCGCGCACCTGCTGCATCGGCTGCAGCTGTCCGTCGTTGGTGCTCCACAGGTCCACGCGCGTCGGCGCCTTGGCTTTTGGATCAGCCGGCGGCAGCGGCGGCGCCGATGTGCCGACAAAGAGGCGCATGCCGTCCTTCGAAAAATCAGGCGCGAAGTCGCCGCTCACCACCTGGCCAGAAAGAATCCCTTTCGTCGTGCCGGAGACGAGCTCAGCCGCGGCAGCGTCGCCCGCCGTCCAGTAATAGGCGCGGTACGGCGAGACCTTCTTGTCGTAGTCCGCC
The DNA here is from genome assembly GCA_046598935.1 of Vicinamibacterales bacterium. GTDB lineage: Bacteria > Acidobacteriota > Vicinamibacteria > Vicinamibacterales > SCN-69-37 > SCUN01. The sequence goes on from JBKJHW010000080.1 coordinate 8,099, forward strand.
TGGTCGCTCAGGAACGCCACCTGCCTCCCTGCATCGTCGAACGCGAGGCTCTTGTAGTTGCCCTTGCCCTTATGGAGGCTGACAACCGATGCGTTGGACAGATTCCGCGCGAACGCGCCGTCATTCGCGGCCGTGTTCGACGACACCGCATATGCAAGCCACGAGCCGTCTTTGCTCCAGATGTATTCAGTGACTTCGGGGATCGTCGTTTCCTGCCCGCTCGCGAGGTTGCGAAGGACCACGTCCGTGCCTGGCGTTTTCGTTTTCTCGGGCTCGGCGGGAGTCGCCGGCGGCGCGGCGGGAGTCGCGGCCGGCGCGGCCGGGGCCGCGCCGGCTTCGCCGGTCGCAGCGGCAGGGGCGGCGCCGCCGCCTCCGCGTCCTGCACCGCGCCCGGCGCTGGCCGGCGCCGGCTTTTTGTAGGCGACCCAGGTTGAAGATTCTTCGGGCAGCTTGAAGCCGGCCACGCGATCGATCGTCGTGACCTTACCGTCGGCGAGCGTCATGATGCCGAGGCTGTTGCGATCCCCGCCGCCGGCCGCTCCGCCGCGGCCGCCGCGTCCTGCGGCAGCCGGCGCTGCACCGCCTTCACCTTCCGCAGCGTCGCCGCTGGCGTCGGCCTTCGGCGGCACAATGGTGAAAAGCATGAATTTGCCGTCGAGCGTGAACTGCGGGTTCGAGCCGCGGGCCGACCGGAATTCCTGTCCGGTCTTCACGTTGCGCGCAATGACATCGCCGTCTTCAGCCTGCGAAGTGACCGCGTACCCCAGCCACTGGCCGTCGTTCGACAGCCGCGTGCCGCCGATCGTGCGCCAGTAGTCGACGACGTCGTAGGTCAAGGGGCGTTTGGGCGCGTTTTGCGCGCTGACAGGCAGCTGCGCCGAGCCGAATACAAGAAACGCGGCGCCGACAATTGTTGCGGCGCGCCAATACGTGCGGAAAACCTTTACCATGCCGTCCCCTCCAGAGTGGAAAAGCGGCTTATCATCGCACGAATGATCGGGTGCACGGGGGAGCGGGTGAACGGGTGAACGGGTGCGCAGGTGCCAGGTGCACGGGTGCGCTGATCGCTGTCATGTTGATCATCGGGGCGGGGTTGCTGGCACAACCCGCCGTCCGCCCGCGCGCCAGCGAGCTCGGGCTGTCGCCGGGCAATCTGCAGCCGGGCGCGCTCAATGCCATGACAGATGTAGAGGGCGTGCTCGTCGGGCACACGACGATTCGTCAGGGCGACAGCGTTCGAACGGGCGTGACGGCAATACTCCCCCACGGCGGCAATCTCTTTCAGGAGAAAGTGCCGGGCGCGGTGTTTGTCGGCAACGCGTTTGGAAAACTGGCGGGCTCGACGCAGGTCGACGAGCTCGGCACGATCGAAACGCCGATTGTTCTCACGAACACGCTCGCGGTTGGCACCGCGATGGACGCGGTCGTGCGCTGGACCGTCGCGCAGAACGGGAATACCAATGTGCGATCGGTGAACGCGCTCGTCGGCGAAACGAACGACGGCACGTTGAATGACATCCGGGGCTTCCCTGTCACGCGAGCGCACGTCACTGAGGCGATCAGCGGCGCGGCGACGGGCGCCGTCGAAGAAGGTTCGGTTGGCGCGGGCACGGGCACCATCGCGTTCGGATGGAAAGGCGGCATCGGCACGGCGTCGCGCAAGTCCGGCGCGTTTACGGTCGGCGTGCTCGTGCAGACGAACTTCGGCGGCAAGCTCACGATGGGCGGCGTGCCGGTGTGGAAGGAACTCACGCCCGGGCGATTCCCGCCGACGGCCGACGGCTCCTGCATGATCGTCATCGCCACCGATGCGCCACTCGACGCGCGCGATCTGAAACGGCTTGGTGCCCGCGCGATCTTCGCGCTCGCGCGCACCGGCTCGACCTATTCCAACGGCAGCGGCGACTTCGCGATCGCGTTCTCGACGGTGCCGGGCAATCGCGTGAGAGGCGGGAACGCTCCGCAAACGCGCACCGTGATTCCGACCGACGGCGTGTCCGGCCTTTTCGAGGCTGCGCTCGACGCTACGGAAGAGGCAGTCTACAACTCGCTGCTCAAGGCCGCCGACAACGGCGGCAACGCGCGGGCGTTCCCGGCGCTGCCAATCGACCGGCTCAAAGAGATTTTGAAGAAGTACGGCCGGTAGCGGTGCGGATCCTTCTCGTCAATCCGCCGCTCGCGGATCCTGCGGGCCCCTATCCGGGGATCTGCTACCTCGCCGGCTACCTCGACACCATCGGGCACCGCGCTGAGCTGGCTGACGCGAGCCTCGAGTTGCTGCTTCGCCTGATGACGCCCGAAGGCGTCCGTCTCGTGGCGATGGCCGCGCGTTCTGCCGATCCGAAGACGCACGATCACCTCATGCGCGCCTTCCTCGCGAACGAAGGCCAGTTTGCCGACACCGTCGAAACCGCGATCGCGGTGCTCCAAGGCCGCGATCACGGCGCCGTCGCGCGCGCAGCGCGGCGCGGCTTCTTTCCGCCGGCACTCGACCCGGCGGCGGATTGGGCGCTGTCGTCGTACTTCAACCTTCGCAGTTACGAGACGGCACTCGGGGAGCTCACGCCGGCGCAGCGCGCGCGCATCGCGAAGTCGGAAGGCCCGATGCGGTTGGCCTTCGGGCGCCCCGAATCGACGGACGCTGTGCGATTCGAAGCGAGCAATGTCATCAGCGAAATCACCCGCGCGATCAGGCGCACGGTTGATCCGGACTTCCAGCTCGATGCGTACGCCGAGAAACTGAGCGACGATCCACCGTATTTCGCGCCGATTGCGGAACGGCTCCGTCAGACGAATTTCATCGATCAAATGATCGACACCATCGCGGCCGATCTGTCGCGCGCGCACGAACCCGACGTGCTCGGCCTGAGCGTGCCGTTCCCCGGCAATCTCTACGGCGCTCTGCGAATCGCCGCCGTATTCAAAACCCTCCGGCCACACACCCGCATCGTCATGGGCGGCGGCTGGGTGAACACGCAGCTGCGGTCGATGACTGATCCAGGCATCTTCGACTACGTCGACTACATCACGCTCGACGACGGAGAGCGGCCGTTGCAGTGCTTGTTGGAGCATTTCGAGGGTCGCAGATCCGCGGGAGCACTGAAGCGGACCTATCTGTGCGACAAAGGACGCGTGACGTTCGTTGATGGCGCGCCGGAACCCGATGTGCCGTTTGCCTCGTGCGGCACACCAACCTACCGGGGTCTGCCGCTCGAACAGTACCTCGTCGTCCGCCCGTCGCTGCAGTCGTTTCGCCGCGTTGGCGGGGTTCGATGGAACAAACTCACTCTCGCGCACGGCTGCTACTGGAAGAAGTGCGCGTTCTGCGACACGGCGCTCGATTACATCGGCCGTTACGATCCGGCGTCGGTCGAGGTCACGCTCGATCGGATCAAGTCGCTGCAGGATGAGACCGGCGAGAGCGGGTTTCACTTCGTCGATGAAGCGATGCCGCCGGCGATGATGGCCAAACTCGCGGAGCGCCTCGTCGCCGGGCGTTTCAATATTTCCTGGTGGGGCAACGTCCGTTTTGATCGCGCGTTGCTCGGCATGGCGCCGCTTCTCGCCGCCTCGGGCTGCATCGGCATCACCGGCGGTCTCGAAGTGGCCTCCGACCGCGTGCTCGCGCTCATGGACAAGGGCGTGTCTCTCGAGCAGGCCGCGCGGGTGTGCCAGGAGTTCGCGGCCCAGGACATTTTCACGCACGCGTATCTGATCTTCGGCTTCCCCACCGAAACGGCGCAGGAAACCATCGACGCGCTGGAATTCGTGCGCCAGATGTTCGAAACAGGCGCGCTGAAATCAGCCGTGTGGCACCAGTTCGGCCTGACAACCTTCAGCCCGATCGCGAGCAACCCCGCGAAGTACGGCATCCGCATCCCCGAGCAGCCGGCGCGGCCGTTCAGCAACTACCTCATCGAGTTCGACGAACCCGGCCGCATCGACCACGCCCAGTTCCGCGACGGCCTCAAGCAATCCGTGCAGCACTACCAGCTCGGGATCGGCATCGACGATCCGTTGCAGAACTGGTTCACGTTTCCAGTGCCTGCCGTCACGATCCCCAAAGACTTCGTGCGCAATCTCACCATGAAGACTTAATGTGTAGACTCTGCGCGGAGGCCTGTTTGTGCCTGAGGTAAACCGTCGGGATTTCATTGCGACCACAGCCGCGGCAGGGGTCGTCGCCGCGGCCAAGCCGTTCGCGTCCGGACCGGAGGTCATCGTGCAAGGCAGCAGCCGGCCAGTTGTCCTGGCATCGGACAACGGCCACAAGTTCAGGAACGGCGGCACGAAGACCTGCGTCGAACTTGCCTTCGAGAAGATCACGAGAGGCGACGACGTGCTGGATGCCGTCATCGCCGGCGTGAACATCGTCGAGCTCGACCCACTCGATGACAGCGTCGGATTCGGCGGTTTGCCGAATGCCGACGGAAATGTTCAGTTGGACGCGTGCTGCATGCATGGCCCGCGGAAGAAGGCCGGCGGTGTCGGCGCAAGCGAGAACGTCAAGACGCCCTCTCTTATCGCCCGCGCGGTGCTGGAACACACCGACAACCACCTGATCGTCGGCAAAGACGTTACGACGTTCGCCAGGAATCTCGGCTTCGAGATCGTCAGCGATCTCAACACGCCGAACTCGCGCGCAAAATGGCTCGAGTGGAAAAAGCGCACGGATCCATTGCACTACATCAAAGACCCCGATGCGAAAGCGGCCGCGTTCAACCAGGTCATGATCGACATGGTGCAGGAGGGCCTCGTCAACGCAAACCATCTCTCCGGCACCATCAATTGCAATGCCGTCAATGCGAAGGGCGATATCTGCGGTGTCACGACCACGAGCGGACTGGCGTGGAAGATTCCGGGCCGCCTGGGCGACTCGCCAGTGCTCGGCGCGGGGTTGTACCTTGACAACGACGTCGGCGCCGCTGGCTCAACCGGACGCGGCGAGGCGAATCTCTACAGCCTCAGTTCGTATCTCATCGTCGAAGAAATGCGCCGCGGCGCGAAACCGAAGGACGCGGGCATGACGGCACTGAAGCGTATTCAAGCCGCGACGATCGAGAAGCGCCTGCTCAACAGCCGCGGCCTGCCGAACTTCAACATCAACTTTTACATCCTGAACAAAAAGGGCGACTACGCCGGCGTGACGATGTACAACCCTGGCGGCCGTCTCACCTTCGCGGTTTGCGACGAAAAAGGCGGACGCCAGGAAAGGCTCGAAACGCTTCTCGAAGGCAATCCCTGAAGAGATCCGCCAAGCCGTTGATCTGATAGCATTTGTGGTTCGTGACCACCCGTAACATCTCCCTGGCAACGATCGAAGCGGCTCGCGAGCGCGTGTATCGCGTGGCCCGCCGCACGCCGATGGTCAGGCTCGATCCGGTCAGCCGCGAATGGCCGGAGATTTATCTCAAGCTCGAAGTGTTCCAGCCCATCGGCTCGTTCAAGATCCGCGGCGCCGCGAATGCGGTCGGCAAGCTCACGGCCGATCAAATGAAAGACGGCGTATGGACCGTCAGCGCCGGGAACGCTGCGCAAGGCGTGGCTCTCGCCGCGCGAGAAGCCGGCGTGAAAGCGTCAGTACTCGTCATGGATACGGCGCCGGCCGCCAAGGTCAGCGCCGTTCGCCGCCTCGGCGCGACGATCGTGCAGGCGCCGTACGACGTGTGCTGGCAAGCCGTCGAGTCCCACTCGAGTGATCGCGTCACCGGCCGCATGGTGCATCCGTTCGACGATGACGACTTCATCAGCGGGAATGGGACGGCGGGCCTGGAAATTCTCGAGGATCTTCCGGATGTCGACGCAGTGATCGCGGCCGTCGGCGGCGGCGGCTTGCTCGCCGGCCTCGGCTGCGTGATCAAAGCCAGGAAACCGTCGACGCGGGTGATCGCGGCCGAGCCGGAAACGGCCGCGCCGCTCGCCGCGTCGTTCGCGTCTGGATCCGCCCAGCGCTTCCCCGCATGGAAGTCCTCGTTCGTCGACGGCGCCGGCGGCAAGTCCGTGCTCGCGTCGATGTGGCCGCTCATGCAGGAGTTCGTCGACGAGTCGATCGTCGTGTCGCTCGACGACACGGCCGCTGCGATGAGGATGGCGGCCGAGCGCTGCCACGTGATCGCCGAAGGCGCAGGCGCGTGCGCGGTGGCGGCGGCGTTGTCGGAAACGGTTCGCGATCGCGGCTACAAGAAGGTGGTGGCCGTCGTATCCGGCGGCAACATCGACCTCTCGCGGTTCGCCGAAATTATCGGCGCCTCGCAGGAAAAAGCCCGGAGTCTGTAGCGAAGCAATGACACTTGCAGACGTTCCGCCGCTCCCCGAGCGGCTCTCCCGTATCTTCGAGCTGGCGTGCGATTTGTGGTGGACGTGGCACCCGGCCCGCGAGGTCTTTCGTTCGCTCGACTACCGCCTGTGGCGCCGCACCGCGCACAACCCGGTCCGCATGCTGCGCGAGCTTCCGCTCGAGCAGCTTGAACGCGCCGCCAACGATCCGAAGTTTCTCGCGCGCTACGACGCGGCGATTTCGGCGATGGACGCCGCGCGCTCGCACAAGGGCACCTGGTGGGAGCGCACGGTCGGCACGGATCCGTCGCGCGCGGTCGCGTATTTCTCGGCAGAATTCGCGCTGCATCAGACGCTGCCGATCTACGCGGGCGGTCTCGGCGTGCTTGCCGGCGATCACTGCAAGGAAGCGAGCGATCTCGGCGTGCCGCTCATCGGCGTCGGTTTCATGTATCCGCAGGGATATTTCCGCCAGCGGATTTCGGCGGAAGGCTGGCAGCAGGAGGTCTACGAGAAGATCCACTGGGAAAATGCGCCGGTCACGCGCGCCGAAACGCTCGACGGCCAGCCTTGCATCGTGATGGTGCCGCTCGGTTCGCGCAACGTCCTCGTCCAGGTGTGGCAGGTCCGGCTCGGCCGCGTGCGGCTCTTCCTGCTCGACACCGACCTTCCCGAGAACCAGGCGTGGGATCGTGAGTTGTCGGCGCGGCTGTACGGCGGCGGCCACGACACGCGCCTGCAGCAGGAAATCGTGCTCGGCCTCGGCGGCGTGCTTGCGCTCCGCGCGCTCGGCGTGACGCCGGCGGTCTGGCACCTCAACGAAGGCCACGCCGCGTTCGTCGTCCTCCAGCGTATTCGCGATCTGCTGTCGACAGGCCATCGCTGGGAAGCGGCGCTTGACGAAGTACGGCGGACGACCGTCTTCACGACGCATACGCCTGTGCCCGCGGGCCACGATGCGTTCGCCTTCAATCAGGTCGAACAGCATTTGTCCGGCTGCTGGGGATCGCTTGGCGATCATCGCGACGAATTCCTCGCGCTCGGCAACTACGACAACGGCAGCGGCAACGGCGCGCAGTTCAACATGACGGCGCTCGCGATGCGCTCGGCCGGCGCCATCAACGGCGTCAGCAAGCTTCACGGCGAAGTGACGCGCGACATGTTCGCGCCGCTCTGGCCCGGCGTGGCGACGGAAGACCGTCCGGTCCGCGCGATCACCAACGGCGTGCACGCGCCGACGTGGGTCTCGAGCGAGCTGACGGCCCTCTTCGACAAATACCTCGGCGAAGCCTGGCGGGATCGCACGGATGACCCCGAGCTCTGGAACGGGATCGATGAAATCCCGGACGCCGAACTGTGGGCCGTGCGCTGCGACCTTCGCAATCACCTTTTCCACTTCGTCCGCGAGCGCATCCGCGACCGGTGGATCGACGAAGGCGCCAGCGCGTCGCGCGTGATGGGCGGCGGCGTGATGCTCGATCCTCACGCGCTCACGATCGGGTTCGCGCGCCGGTTCACCGGCTACAAGCGCCCCGACCTGGTCTTCCGTGACGTCGAGCGGCTCGCCAGGCTGGTCAACGACAGCCGGCGCCCGCTGCAGATCGTGTTTGCGGGCAAGGCGCATCCGGCGGACGAAGCCGGCAAGCATCACCTGCAGAACGTCTTCCGGCAGGCGCTCGATCCGCGCTTCTGCGGTCGCGTCGCGTTCATCGATGACTATGATCTGCACGTCGCGCACTTTCTCATTCAAGGCTGCGACGTCTGGCTCAATAACCCGCGCAGGCCGCTCGAAGCCAGCGGCACGAGCGGCATGAAAGCGGCGATGAACGGCACGCCGCATCTGTCGATCGGCGACGGCTGGTGGGCCGAGGGCTTTGACGGCACCAACGGCTGGCTCATCGAAGGCAAAACGGAATCGACCGACCAGAACGACGTGGACGCCGCCGACGCCGACGCCCTGTACCGCCTCCTCGAAAACGACGTGGTGCCCGCGTTCTACGAACGCGACGCCAACGGCATCCCGACGCGATGGCTGCAAATCGTTCGCCGGGCGCTGATTACGACGACACCGAACTTCTCGACGCGCAGAATGCTCAAGGAATACGTCGAGCACGCGTATTCGAAGGCCGTGCAAGAATAGCAAGACGATGTCGCGAAAAGCTGCCGAGGTGATCAAGTGCCCGCTCTGCGGGAACAAGGACGTCACCGAACCGCGCGGCGACGAGCGCTACTGCCGCGATTGCTGGGACCGCAAAATCGCCGTCGAAGACGTCGTTGCGCGCGAGTTCACGCTGAAGCGCTACATCCGCGCGACCAGCGGCGAGAAATACCTGGTCTTCCATTCCACGCAGAAGCGCCCGATCGGTCATCTTTTGGTAATAGATGACGGGATGGATTTGTTCCTGACGCTGGTCGTATTTCCGTCATTCGCCTGGGACGACCAAGCGTACCACCTCGACAAAGATCCCGAGCACCGCTCGTTCGCGGAGATTCTCGTGGACGTTGTCGCTGCCGACGTCATCGAGCCGTGGGGCGGCGGGAAATGGCATCTCGAGTTGTTCCGGTCGACCAGTCCGGATCCAGAGGACTGGAACGGGGAGATGTAACAGATCTATAGCGTTGTCACAACCGGACGACGTCCGCCCGCGTCATACCCAACAAGCCCTATACTTTCCTGCCAATGCCGCTAGATATCCCGCGCATCCAAGCTGCCCTCGGCGCCGAAAAACTTGACGGCTGGCTCCTGTACGACTTCCGGGGCACGAACGCCATCGCGGAGGGCCTTGTCGGCCTCGCCGGGCAGCATGTCACTCGGCGCTGGTACTACTTCATTCCTGCAAATGGATCGCCCAGAAAGCTCAACCACGCGATCGAGTCACACAAGCTCGACGCGCTGCCTGGCGACAAGACGATTTACGCCGGCCGCGGCCCGCTCGTGGACGGACTGAAGCAGATCCTCGGCGGCGCGAAAACGATCGCGATGGAATACTCGGCCAACTGTGACATCCCCTACATCTCGCGCGTCGACGCCGGAACGATCGAACTGATCCGGTCGATGGGCATCACCGTGGTCTCATCCGGCGATCTCGTCGGGCAGTTCGAAGCGGCCTGGAACGACGCCGACATCGCAACGCACACGAAGGCGTCCGAAGCGCTGTACCGGATCAAGGACCGGACATTCGCGTTCGTCCAGGCGAAGATGCAGGCCGGGATCTCGATCCACGAGTTCCTCGTCCAACAGGAAATGGTGAAGTTCTTCGCGGAAGAAGGACTGATCGCCGACAACGCGCCGATCGTCGCTGCGCAGGAGAACGCGGGCGACCCGCATTACGGGCCGTCGAAGGATGTCTCGCGCGCCATCAAACCGAACGAGATCCTGCTGCTCGACCTCTGGGGGAAGTTGCCGGCGCCCGGCGCGGTCTACGCAGATATCACCTGGACAGGATTTACGGGTGACACGATCCCCGAGAAGTTCTCCAAAGCCTTCGCGACGATTGTCGCAGGGCGCGACGCCGCCAGTAATAAGGTGCAGTCGGGTGTCGCCGCGGGACGAGATGTCCACGGTTACGAGGTCGATCGTGTCTGCAGGGATGTGATCGCGGACGCCGGATACGGCGACTACTTCGTGCACCGGACCGGGCACAGCCTGGGGATCGAAGTCCACGGGAATGGCGTGCACATGGACGATTACGAAACTCGTGACGACCGGAAGCTCCTGACCGGAACGGGCTTTACGATCGAACCGGGAATCTATACAAAGGAATTTGGAGTTCGAACCGAAATCAACATGGTGGTGGGCGCGAAGTCCGCCACCGTCACTGGTCCTTGTCAGTCAGAACTGGTACGCATGAGCGGAGTGAAACAACATGTCTAATCGCAAGTCTTCAGTCTTCTACGGCATTCTGATCGCGTTTGCATGCACGGCCATGGGCATGGTGATCGCGTCGAAGTTCGGCTTGACGCCGGCGTCGAGCGCGGGCCCGCTGAACATCCCCGCGACTAACAGCGCGCCGATCAGCGGGGCGATCGACGCGTCGACGTTCCGCAACATCGCGAAAGCAGAGAACCCGGCCGTCGTCAGCATCACGGCGCTCTCGACGCGCCGGCAGCCGGACGTGAGCGAGCTGTTTCAGTTTCCCGGGCAGCAGCCGGCGCCGCGGCGACGCGGCAACCAGCCGCAGCAGGTGGCGGCCGGCGGCAGCGGCTTCATCATCGATAAAGCCAACGGCTACATCCTCACCAACAACCACGTCGTCGACGGGGCGACCGACATTCTTGTCCGCTTCTTCGACAACGATCCGGTCTACGACCCCGAGGGCCAGCCGGCGAAACTCATCGGCCGCGACGTCCTCACCGACAGCGCGCTGATCCAGCTGGTGGGCTCAACACCGAAAAACGTGACGGAAGTTCGTTTCGGCGACTCGGCGCAACTCGACGCCGGCGACTGGGTCATGGCCATCGGCAACCCGTTTACGTACTCGAACACGGTGACCGTCGGCGTCGTCAGCGCGGTGTCGCGCGTGAACCAGCAGCTCAACCCGGTGCCGGGCCGCGATCTCGAATATATCCAGACCGACGCCGCGATCAACCACGGCAACTCGGGCGGTCCGCTGCTCAACATCCGCGGAGAAGTGATCGGCATCAACACCGCGATCATTTCGGACGGCGAATCCGGCGGCAACCTTGGCATCGGCTTCGCCGTGCCGATCAATACGGTGCGCGACATTCTCCCGTCGCTTAAGACCGGCAAAGTCTCGCGCGGCAGGATCGGCGTGCAAGTCGACAAACGCCGCATCGACGAGCGCGATTACAAGGACCTCGGCCTATCGAGCGCGGCCGGCGCCACGATCTCGCTGATCTCGCCGGGCGGCCCCGCCGCGAAGGCCGGCATGAAGCCGGGCGATATCGTCACCGAATTCAACGGCAAGCCGATCAAGGACAGCAACGCGCTGGTCGACATGGTCGTGCACACGGCGCCGGGCACCACGGTGCCGATGAAAATCGTGCGCAACGGCAAAGCGCAATCGCTCAACATCACGATTGAAGAGCTGAACGTCGATGACGAAGTGGCGGAGCCGCGTGAAACGCCCGAACGCGATCCGGACCCGACGCCGGAGCCGAAAGAAACGGGCTTCGGCATGTCGATCGAGCCCCTCACGCCGCAGATCACGCGCCGCCTCGCAGTTCCGGGCGGCCAGGGCGGCGCCATTGTCGCCGATCTCGAAGCGCGCGGTGCGGCGGCCCAGGGCGGCATGGCCCCGACCGACGTCATCCTTTCGATCAACGGCACGGCGATGACCTCGGCCGACCAGGTCCTTAAGGCGCTCGAAGCGATCCAGAGCGGCAAGATCGCGCGCATTCTCGTGTGGCGCACGATCCAGGGTCAGCGCGGCGAACAGATGGTGACACTCCGGAAAAAATAAACCGGGCCGTGCTTTAATGTTTCAGAAATGTTAGAGCAGGAAGTCAAACTTCGTTTTGAAAGTCTCGAGGCGGCACGCCAGGCAGTGAATACTGCCGGCGGCCGCCTTGTTCGTTCCCGGCGCCTCCAACACGACCGCTTTCTCGACACGCCGAAGATGCGGCTCGCCAACGGGAAACTCGCGCTGCGCCTGCGCCGCGAACCGGACCTGACGACGATCACGTACAAAGGCGTGCCGCAGGCCGGCCCGGTCAAAAGCCGCGAAGAAATTGAAACAACGGTCGAGGATGCCGACCGGCTCGAATTGCTGTTCGAGCGCCTGGGCTTCGTAGAACGCTGGCGCTACGAGAAGCACCGCGAAGACTACGCGCTCGGCGACGCGCGCGTGTTCATCGACGACACGTCGGCCGGGGTCTTCATCGAGATCGAAGGCAGGCCAGAACTGATCGAGACGACGGCAGCTCTCCTCGGCAAGTCTCCGACTGATTACATCCTGTCGTCGTACCGGTCGCTGGCCGCCAAGGCTCCCGCCTGCGCCACGGCTCCGGCGGACAAGCCGGCAGGCAAGTGATCTCGGCGCTCGTGCTCTCGGCCGGGCTCGGCACGAGGCTTGGCGCAATCACGAAGACGCTCGCGAAACCAGCCGTACCGATCGGCGATCAAACCATCGGCGAACGTGTGCTTCGCTGGCTCAAGCGCGAAGGCATCTCCGACGTTGTGATGAACCTGCATCATCTGCCGCACACGATCACCGCCGTGATTGGTGACGGCGCCCATCTCGGGATGCGTATCCGGTATTCGTGGGAGCCCACGCTCCTGGGCTCGGCCGGTGGTCCGCGTCACGCGTTGCCACTTATCGACAGCGACCCTTTTCTGATAGTGAATGGCGACACGCTCACGGATACCGCCCTGCAACCGGTGATCGACGCTCACCGGCGCACCAACGCCGACGTGACGATGGCCGTGATCAAGAACGCGGCGCCGGATCGTTACAACGGCATCATCGCGAACGCCGACAACATCGTCACTGGCTTCATCCCGAAGGGCCACACCAGCCCCTCGTGGCATTTCGTGGGCATCCAGGTGGTCAACAAGTGTGTGTTCGCGCCGCTCCGCGACAACGTGCCCGTCGAAACAGTGAGCGGCGTGTATCGCGAGATGATCGGCGCGCTGCCGCGTGTGCGCATTTTCCCGGTTCAGGCTGAATTTCACGATGTCGGCACCCCGGAAGACTACGCAGCGACCTGCCGCGCGTTTGGGGCCGACCCCACCATGAAGACATGAAGGCAGAAAACAATGGCTGACGTCCCGCAACAGATCACGGAATACCTCACACGAAACGCCATGACGACGACGAGAATCGTGCCGCTCACGGGCGACGCGTCAGACCGGAGGTACTACCGCGTCTTCACGGCCGATCGCCCGCCGTTCGTGCTCGGGCTGAACGCGCAGCCGTTCGAGTTCGATACCCTGCCGTTCGTGAACGTCGCGAAGTTGCTCGCGGCGATGCCGGTGCCGATCCCGGCACTCATCGGTCACGAGGACGACCTCGGCATTCTCGCGATGCAGGACCTCGGCGATGTCACGCTGCAGGCGCACCTCGGCGCGTCATCGCCCAAAGAGCACGCGGCGCTCTATCGCCAGGCCGTGTCGTTCATTCACACGCTGCAGCGTCGCGGCGCGGAGCTGCGCGACCCGAAGTTCATTCCCTTCGGCGTTGCCTTCGACGTCGACAAGCTGACGTGGGAAATGGATTTTTTCATCAAACATTTTCTCGAGGCCTATCGCGGCGTCGTATTTGCGCCGGCCGATCGCGAGGCGCTTCGCGGGGAGTTCGGCGTGATCGTGGCGGAACTCGCCGGTGAGCCGCGCGTGCTCTGCCACCGCGATTACCACAGCCGTAATCTGATGCTCAACGGCGACCAGCTCTTTATCATCGATTTCCAGGACGCGCGCCTCGGGCCCGACACCTACGATCTGGCGTCGCTCCTTCGCGACTCCTACATGGATCTCACCGAGGACGTCGTCGACGAACTCCTCGCCTACTACCTCGCGCTGCAAGGCCGGTCGAACGAAGCGGAGAAATTCCGGACGCGGTTTGACGTGATGGCGCTCCAGCGCAACTTCAAGGCGCTCGGCACGTTCGGTTATCAGACGACAACGCGGCAGAACACCGTGTATATCCAGTACATGCCGCGCACACTGCGCTATGCGCGCGAGAACCTGCTGAAGTATCCGCGCTTCGAACGGCTCCAGGGCCTGCTCGCGACGCACTTGGACGAACTGAGGTAGGCGCGACAAGCCCACCGGACCTCTGCCCGGTGCCCTCTGGCCTTTGCCCTTCTCAAGTAAACTGTTTCGATGCACGTCCATATTGAGGACATCGCCAGGTACGACGGCCAGAACGTCACGATCAAAGGCTGGCTGACGAACAGGCGCTCGAGCGGCAAGCTGCACTTTCTGCAGATCCGCGACGGGTCCGGCTTCATCCAGGCCGTGATGTCCAAGGCCGCCATCGGCGATGAGATTTTCACCAAGGCCGACCATCTCTCGCAGGAAAGCGCCGTCATCGTGCACGGCCTGGTGAAAGCTGACACCCGGTCGAAGTCCGGATTCGAGCTCGACGCGACCGGGCTCGAAGTCGTCAGCGAAGCGCATGACTTCCCCATCACGCCGAAAGAACACGGCGTGGACTTCCTGATGGACCGGCGCCATCTCTGGATCCGGTCGCAGCGCCAGCAGGCGATTCTTCGCGTCCGTCATGAAGTCATCAACGCGGTGCGCGACTACTTCAACAGCCGCGGCTTCATCCTCGCCGACACGCCGATCTTCACTCCGGCGGCATGCGAGGGCACGTCAACGCTCTTTCCGGTGCAGTACTTCGAAGAAAACACGGCATACCTCACGCAGAGCGGCCAGCTCTACAACGAAGCGAATGCCATGGCCCTCGGCCGCACGTATTGCTTCGGCCCGACGTTTCGCGCCGAAAAATCGAAAACGCGCCGGCATCTCACCGAGTTCTGGATGGTCGAGCCCGAAGTCGCGTATGCCGACCTCAACGACGTGATCGCGCTGGCGCAGGGACTCGTCGTGAGCGTGATCGCACGCGTGCTCGACAAACGAGAGACTGAATTAAAAGTCCTCGAGCGCGACACCACGAAGCTCGCAGCCATCAAGACGCCATTCGCGCAGATTACGTACGACGATGCGGTGAAGGTGCTGAAAGAGAAAGGCCTGCCGTTCGAGTGGGGCGGCGATTTCGGCAGCCCCGACGAAACGGCGCTCTCGGAGCATTTCGACGGGCCGGTGTGCGTGACCGGATACCCGTCCGAGATCAAAGCGTTCTACTTCAAGCCGGACGACTCGCGTCCGGAGGTGTCGATGTCGGTGGACGTGCTTGCGCCCGAAGGCTACGGCGAAATTATCGGCGGCGGTCAGCGTCTCGAAGACTACGACCTGCTGCTGAAGCGCATCGAAGAGCACAAGCTCCCGCGCGAAGCGTTCGAGTGGTATCTCGATCTGCGCCGATTCGGTTCCGTGCCGCACGGCGGCTTCGGCATGGGCATCGAGCGAGTCGTCTCCTGGATCTGCGGGCTGGATCATCTCCGGGAAGCCATCCCGTACCCGCGTATGCTGTACAGACTCACGCCCTAGTGCATTTCCACCTTGGAGGATCTGCCGCACTATGGGGAGCCGTGGGGTTTTAACGAGAAAACTCCATTGGGCGCCAGATTCTCCAAGGTTGATCGATTTATGAAGATCGGTTTTGTCTCTCTCGGCTGTCCCAAGAATCTCGTTGATGGCGAGGTCATGCTCGGCATGGCTCGCGATGCGGGGCACGAGATCACGTCCGACGCCGAAGGCGCCGATGTGATTGTCGTCAAC